>JAIXPL010000037.1 GCA_027486255.1 Comamonadaceae bacterium | reverse complement strand
CAGGGCGCGTCCCCCAGAGCCAAGGTGAACCGATGCGAAGGCCCGCCCTCTACAGCAGCAGCTCGCGCCGCCCCAGCGCCGCCCCAGAGGCACAGCCCGCGGCCTCAGGGGCAGCACCGGCCGCGGCTGCAGCGCTCAACCCGGCTGGAGCCACGACCGCCTCGCGCTTGGCAGGAGTCCGCGCCTGGCTGCGCGGCCCGGCATGGCGCGATCACCGCCTGCTGTGGTCGGTCATCGCCTTCCTGGCGCTGGCCATGGCGCTGACGCAGGGCCTGCTGCTGCATCACACGCCCCGGGTGCTCACCCAAAAAGACATCGATGCGGCGGTGCTAAAGACCCTGGAGACACAGACCCTGCCTTCGGCCGCCAGCCGGGCTGCCGAGGCCATCCGGCCCTCGGTGGTGCGCGTGATGGGCTTTGGTCTGGACAAGAACGGGAAGGAAGAGCAGCGCAGCGTGGGCACGGGCGTGGTCATCGTGGACAAGGGCATCATCCTCACCAACCTGCACGTGGTGCAAGGCTCGCCCATCATCCGCATCGAGTTCGCCGACGGTCTGGAGAGCACAGCCACCGTCACAGGCGTGCAAGCTGAGAACGACCTGGCCGTGCTGCAGGCCCACAAGATTCCTGATGACCTGAGCGCCGCCACCATGCGCTCCACCGCCGACCTCGCCCCGGGTGACCAGGTGGTGGCCGTGGGCTACCCCTTTGGTATCGGCCCCTCGATCTCGGCGGGGGTGATCTCGGGCCTCAAACGCAGCTTCCGCTCGCCCGAAGGCCAGCAGGAGATGAAGAACCTCATTCAGTTCGATGCGGCGGCGAACCCGGGCAACTCGGGCGGACCGCTGGTCACCATGGACGGGCAGGTGGTGGGCATCGTCACCGCCATCTACAACCCCTCTTCACAACGCACCTTCATCGGCATCGGCTTTGCCGTGCCCATTGAGAACGCGGCCTCGGCGGTGGGTGTGCCACCGTTCTGAGACCCCCATCACCCACCCAGATCTGCCAGGAGAGCGCATGGATTCGCCAAACCCCTTTGCCGCCGCCCACACCGCCAGCGCCGTGAATGCCGAGACGGCGCAGCTGATGGAGCGCATCCTCTACGAAGTCAAGCGCGTGGTGGTGGGCCAGGACCGCTTCCTCGAGCGCGTGATGGTCGCCATCCTGGCGCAAGGGCACCTGCTGGTCGAAGGGGTGCCCGGGCTGGCCAAGACGCTCACGGTCAAGACCCTGGCCGAGACCATCCACGGTCAGTTCAAGCGCATCCAGTTCACGCCCGACCTGGTGCCGGCCGACCTGGTGGGCACGCGCATCTACAACCAGAAGACAGGAGACTTTGCCACCTCGCTCGGCCCGGTATTCACCAACCTGCTGCTGGCCGACGAGATCAACCGCGCGCCTGCCAAGGTGCAAAGCGCGCTGCTGGAGGTGATGCAGGAGCGCCAGGTCACCATCGCCGGGCAGACCCATGCGGTGCCACGTCCCTTCCTGGTGATGGCCACGCAGAACCCCATCGAGACCGAAGGCACCTACCCGCTGCCCGAGGCGCAGGTGGACCGCTTCATGATGAAGGTGCTGGTGGACTACCCCAGCGACGAGGAGGAATACGTGATTGCCATGCGCGTCACGGGCCCGGCCGTGCAGGTGAGCACTGTGGCCAGCACCGAGCAACTGGCCGCGCTGCAGCAAGCCTGCCGCCAGGTCTATGTGGACCCCTCGCTGATGCAGTACGCGGTGCGCCTGGTCTCGGCCACCCGCCACCCCGAGCGCCACGGCCTGCCCGAGCTGGCCCGGCTCATCACCTTTGGCGCCAGCCCACGCGCCACCATCAGCCTGATCGAAGGTGCGCGGGCGCTGGCCATGTTGCGCGGCCGCAGCTACGCCCTGCCCGAAGACATGAGCGACCTGGTGCCCGATATGCTGCGCCACCGCCTGGTGCTGTCCTACGAAGCCCTCTCCGAGGGCCTGGACAGCGACGCCGTGGTGGCCAAAATCTCGGCCCGCATCACGCCGCCGGCCAAACCCCTGGAACATGAGCCGCTCGCCGCCTGAACTGCACGTGGTCCGCCGCACGGCCGAGACGGCCGAGCAGGTGCTGCGCCGCCTCGAGTGGACGGTGCTGCGCCGCCTCGACGGCCTGCTGCAGGGCCACCACCGCACGCTGATGCGCGGGCACGGCATGGACCTGGCCGACCTGCGTGAATACCAGCATCACGACGACGTGCGCCACATCGACTGGAACGTCACCGCCCGGCTGGACCAGCCCCATGTGCGTGTGTTCACCGAAGATCGCGAAATGAGCGCCTGGTTCCTGCTGGACCTCAGCGCCTCGGTCGATTTCGGCTCCGGCTCGCAGTGCAAGAAAGACCTGAGCGCAGACTTCGTGAGCCTGGTGGCGCGCATGCTTACGCGCGAGGGCAACCGCGTGGGCGCCCTGCTCTACGGCTCGGGCGTTGACGCCCACCTGCCAGCCCGCAGCGGCCGCGGCCAGGTGCTGCAACTGCTGCACAGGCTGCAGAGCCGCCCGCCTGCCCAGGAAGGCAGGGCCACACAGCTGCATGAGTTGCTGGAGGCCGCAGCGCACCAGCTCAAGCGCCGCTCCACGGTATTCGTGGTCTCCGACTTCATCAGTGCACCCGGCTGGGAAAAACCGCTGGGGCAGCTGGCTCGCCGCCACGAGGTGGTGGTGGTGCGCCTGCTCGACCCGCTGGAGCTGGAACTGCCCGACCTGGGGCTGGTGCCCATGCGCGATGCAGAAACCGGCGATTACCTTCTAGTGGACACACACGACAAAGGCTTTCGCCAGCGCTTTGCGCAAGCTGCCCAAGCTCGTGAAGCCCAGCTCATGCAGGCGCTGGTGCGCACCGGCGTCGATGCACTGGAGCTGCGCACCGACGACGATCTGCTCGAGGCCCTGATGCGCTTTTGCGAGCTGCGTCGGCGACGCTTGCAAACCCAGGGCTCGGTGCGCCATGGCGCCTTTGCCCCCACATCCACACTGCGGCCGGCCGCCTGACGACTCGCGCCCGGCCTGTCATCCACCCAAGAGACCCTGGAGAGCCCCGCCATGACCTTCCTCTGGCCCCAGTTCCTCTGGCTGCTGCTCATGCTGCCGGCCCTGGTCGCGCTCTACCTCTGGCAGATGGGCCGCCGAAAAAAGCAGGTCCTGCGCTATGCCAACCTGTCTCTGGTGCGCCAGGCCCTGGGCAGCGGGCCGGGCTTTCGGCGCCATGTGCCGCCTCTGGTCCTGCTGATGGCCCTGGCCGTGTTGCTGCTGGCCGCAGCCCGCCCGCTGGCGGTGGTGCGCCTGCCCTCCCAACAAGAAACCATTATGCTGGCCATGGACGTCTCGGGCAGCATGCGGGCCACCGATGTGGAGCCCAACCGCCTGGTGGCCGCGCAAAACGCCGCCAAGTCCTTTCTGGGCGAGTTACCTCGTCATGTGAAGGTGGGCATCGTGGCCTTTGCCGGCACCGCCTCGGTGGTGCAGCCTGTCACGCTCAGCCGGGAAGACCTGGTGGCGGCCATCGACAAGTTCCAGATGCAGCGGGGCACGGCCATCGGCAACGGCGTTGTGGTGTCGCTGGCCGAAATCTTTCCGGACGCCGACATCGACCTGGCCAAGATGCAGTATGGCGGCCAGCAGCGCGGCACCAGCCTGGACGAGAAACCGAGGACCGGCAAGAAAACATATGCGCCGGTGGCCCCGGGCTCCTACAGCTCGGCCGCCATCATCCTGCTCACCGACGGCCAGCGCACCACAGGCGTAGATCCGCTAGAGGCCGCCAAGCTCGCAGCCGACCATGGCGTGCGCGTCTACACCGTGGGCATTGGCACCGTGCAGGGCGAGACCATCGGCTTTGAAGGCTGGTCCATGCGGGTCAAACTCGACGAAGAATCGCTCAAGGCCATTGCCGCTCGTACCCAGGGGGAGTACTTCTACGCCGGCACGGCTCAAGATCTGAAAAAGGTCTACAGCACGCTCAGCACCCGCCTGACCATGGAGAAGAAGGAAACCGAGGTCTCGGGTCTGCTGGCACTGGCAGGCGCTGCGCTGGCACTGCTGGCCGGTGCCCTGTCGCTGCTGTGGTTCAACCGGGTGCTTTAAAGCCGCTCAGGCCTCAGAGAGGTGGCCGGCCACCAGCCTGAGCCGGCGCTCGCAGCGTGCAGCCAGCGCCTCGTCGTGCGTGACGACCACAAAGGCCGTGCCCTGCTCACGCGCCAAGCGCAGCATCAGCTCAAACACGCCCTCAGCGGTGGCGCGGTCTAGGTTGCCGGTGGGCTCGTCGGCCAGCACACAGGCCGGCCGTGTGACCAGCGCGCGCGCAATCGCCACCCGCTGACGCTCGCCACCCGAGAGTTCGGCCGGGCGGTGCTGCAGCCGTCCCTCCAGGCCCACGGCCGCCAGCATGGCGCGGGCGGCCTGCAAAGCGAATTCCTTGGCTTCGCGCCGGATGAGCAGGGGCATGGCCACGTTCTCGAGCGCGCTGAATTCAGGCAGCAGATGGTGGAACTGGTAGACAAAACCCAGGTGCCGGTTGCGCAGCCGGCCCTGCTCGGTGGCCGACAGGCCCGCGAGCGCCTGCCCCATGAGCTGGACCCTGCCCTGGCTGGGTGCATCCAGCCCGCCCAGCACATGCAAGAGCGTGCTTTTGCCCGAACCCGAGGCGCCCACAATGGCCAGGGTCTGACCCCGCCGCACCTCCAGGTCCACGCCCTGCAGCACCTGCACGTCCAGCGGGCCTTCGTGAAAGCCCTTAGCCAGCCCCTGGGCCGACAGCACCACGTCATTCATGGCGCAGCGCCTCCGCCGGGTTGACGCGGCTGGCCCGCCAGCTGGGGTAGAGCGTGGCCAGGAAGGCCAGCACCAGGGAAATGATGGCAATCGGCAGAATGTCGGCGGCCTGCGGGTCGCTGGGCATGCGGCTGATCAGGTAAATGTCGCGCGGCAGAAAGCTGGCGTTGAGCAGGCGCTCCAGCGCCGGCACGATCACATCGATGTTCAGTGCCACCAAGAGCCCCAGCGCCAGGCCCGAGAGCGTACCCACCACACCCACCATGGCGCCTTGCACCATGAACACAGCCATGATGCTGCGGGGGCTCGCCCCCAAGGTGCGCAGGATGGCGATGTCAGCGCGCTTGTCGGTCACCGTCATCACCAGCGTGCTCACCAGGTTGAAGGCGGCCACCGCCACGATGAGCGTGAGGATGATGAACATCATGCGTTTTTCAAGCTGCACGGCGGCAAACCAGGTGCGGTTCTGCCGCGTCCAGTCACGCACCAGCAAGTCGGGCGGCAAGCTGGCCATGAGCTCGGCCGCCACCTGCCGGGCCTGGTGCAGGTCCTTGAGCTTCAGGCGAATGCCGCTGGGCCCCTCCAGCCGGAACAGGCGCGCCGCGTCGTCCTGGTGCATCAGCACCAGGGTCGAGTCGTATTCATAGTGGCCCGAATCAAACAGGCCCACCACCACCATCTGCTTGAGCCGGGGCACCACGCCGGCCGGCGTGACCTGCCCGCCGGGAGCGATCAGCGTGACCGCATCGCCCGGCCGCACGCCCAGCGCGCGCGCCAGCTCCGAGCCCAGCACCACGCCGAACTGGCCAGGCAGCAGGCGGGCAAACACCTCTTGCTGGCCGGGCTCCAAATCGGTGACCTGGCCCTCCAGCGCCGGATCGATGCCGCGCACCATGGCGCCGCGCATGTCCTCGCCACGGGCCAGTAGGGCCTGGGCCGAGACAAAGGAAGCCGCCCCGATCACCTGAGGATGCGCACGCAGGGCCTGCAGGGTGGCCGGCAGCTCAGGCACCGAGCCGCCACCGGCGGCCAGCACCTCAACGTGGGAGATCACGGCCAGCATGCGGTCGCGCACCTCCTTCTGAAAGCCGTTCATCACGCTCAGCACGATGATCAGCGCCGCCACCCCCAGCGCGATGCCCAGCATGGACACGCCCGAGATGAAGGAAATGAAGCCGTTGCGCCGGCTGGCCCGGCCGGCCCGGGTGTAGCGCCAGCCCAGGGCCAGCTCGTACGGAATCGACATGAACTCGATTGTGGCATCGCGGCCCGCGGGCCCCGGCCGACCAGGGCCCTGACCTCCCTGACAATAAGGGCCATGCCTCCTGCTTCTGTTTTCGACCTGCCCAGCGCCTGGTGCGCCGGGCCGGTGCGGCACCTGGTGCTGCCCTTTGCCGCCTGCGATACCGAGGCCTGGTGGCCCACGGTCCAGGCCCTGCCCGCGCAGGCCCTGCCCCAGCTGCGGGCCCTGTTGCAGGGCATGCAGCCCGTGGCCGAGGTGCATGGCGATGCGCGCTCGCTCACACCGCCGCATGAACGCCTGCTGGCAGAGGCTCTGGGCTGGCATGGCTGCGCCGATGGTCTGCTGCCCTGGGCGGCCGAAGCGGCCCGCCAGGCCGGCCACGCGGGCAAAGGCCCCTGGGGCTGGGTGACCTTGTGCCACTGGGCCATGGGCCGGGAACACGCCACCCTGAGCGATCCGCAGGCCCTGGCCCTGGACGAGGCCGAGTCCCGCCAGCTGATGGCGGCGATGCAGCCCTTCTTCGAAGAAGACGGCATCCGCCTGCACTACCTGCAACCCCTGCGCTGGCTGGCCGAGGGCGAGCCCCTGGCGCAAGCCACCGCCTCGCTGGACCGGGTGCTGGGCCGCAACGTCGATCCCTGGCTGCCCTCGGCGCGCGATGCCCGCGTGCTGCGGCGCCTGCAAAACGAAATGCAGATGCTGCTCTACACCCACCCGGTGAACGAGGCGCGCCAGCAGCAGCGCCAGCTCACGGTCAACTCGCTGTGGTTCAGCGGTACCGGTGCCCTGCCCAGCGCGCACGGCACGGCCGGGCCAGCCGACCTTCTGCTGGCCCGGTCGCTGGCCGGGGCCGCCCTGGCCGACGACTGGAAGGCCTACGCCCAGGCTTGGCAGACCATCGATGGCACGCTGCTCAAGGACCTGCTCCTGCAGCAGCAAGCCGGCCAGACCGTGCGCCTGAGCCTGTGCGGCGAACGCGGCAGCCTCACCCTGGAAACCGCCCCTGGCGGGCTGCTGGCCCGCCTCAAGGGCCTGATCGGTAAACCGGCCTGGCCCGGCGTGCTGCAAGGACGATGAAACTCACCATTCGCGAAGCCCCGCCCCGCAGCGTGTGGGCCCTCACCCAGGCCGGGGTGCACCCTCTGCTGGCCCAGCTGTATGCGGCGCGCGGGGTGCACAGCCCTGATGAACTCGACGACGGCTTGGCGCGCCTGCTGCCGCCTGAAGCGCTGCAAGGCGCCCGCCAGGCGGCCGAGCTGCTGGCTGACAGCATGGCCCAGGGCCTGCACCTCTGCATCGTGGCGGACTACGACTGCGACGGCGCCACCGCCTGCGCCGTGGGCATGCGCGGGCTGCGCTTGTTGGGCGCGGGCCTGGGGTTTTCGGCTGTGAGCTACCTGGTGCCCGACCGTGTGGTCGACGGCTATGGCCTCACACCCACCATCGCTGAGCGCGTGCGCGCCGCAGGCGCAGACCTGCTGGTGACCGTGGACAACGGCATCGCCAGCTTCGAAGGTGTGGCCCAGGCCCGGGCCCTGGGCCTGAAGGTGCTGGTCACCGACCACCACCTGCCCGCCCAGCGGGACGGTGCCGTGGTGCTGCCCGAGGCCGATGTGATCGTCAACCCCAACCAACCGGGCTGCAGCTTTCCGAGCAAGGCCATGGCCGGCGTGGGCGTGATGTTTTATGTGCTGCTGGCGCTGCGCGCCGAGCTCAGGCGCCGGGGCGTCTACGACGCTCAGACCCAGCCCAAGCTCGATGCCCTGCTGCCGCTGGTGGCGCTGGGCACCGTGGCCGACGTGGTCAAACTCGACGGCAACAACCGCCGCCTGGTGGCCCAAGGCCTCAAGCGCATCCGTGCCGGCCAGATGCCCGCGGGCCTGGCGGCGCTCTTTGCCGCCGCCGGTCGCCAGCCCCAGGTGGCCAGCAGCTTCGACTTTGGTTTTGCGCTGGGGCCACGCATCAACGCCGCCGGGCGCCTGTCGGACATGACGCTGGGCATCGAGTGCCTGCTGACGGACGATGCGCAGCGCGCCGACGAGCTGGCGCGGATGCTCGACCAGATCAACCGTGAGCGGCGCGACATTGAAGGCCAGATGCGCGAGCAGGCCATGCAGGCGGCCGACGCCATGATCGACGAGGGCGAGGAGCCGCCGCCGGCCGTGGCCATCTTCGATCCCGACTTCCACGAGGGCGTGGTCGGCATCGTGGCCTCGCGCATCAAGGACCGGCTGCACCGCCCCAGCTTTGTGTTCGCCGCCAGCGCCGCACCCGGCAAGGAACACGAGCTCAAGGGCTCGGGCCGCTCCATCCCGGGCTTTCACCTGCGCGATGCACTGGACCTGGTGGCCAAGCGCCACCCGGGCGTGCTGCTGCGCTTTGGCGGCCATGCCATGGCCGCTGGCTGCACCGTGCCCGAGGAGCGCTTCGAGGAATTCGAAGCAGCCCTGCAGCAGGTGGCCCGCGAATGGCTGGACGCCTCCACGCTCACGCGCCGCCTGGAAACCGACGGCCCGCTGGCCCCCGAGTACCGCCGCACCGACGTGGTGGAGGCCCTGCACAGGCAGGTGTGGGGCCAGGGCTTTGCCGCCCCCACTTTTTGCGAGGAGCTGGACGTGGTGTCTCAGCGGCTGGTGGGCGAAAAGCACCTCTCGCTCAAGCTCAGGCACCAGGGGCAGCCCGTGGACGGCATGTGGTTCGGCCACACCGAGCCCCTGCCGGCGCGCTGCAAGCTGGCCTTCCGGCTCGATGCCGACGAATGGCAGGGCGTGCGGCGTGTGCGCTTTCTCATCGAGGGGGCCGAGCTCTGAGCCGGGCACGGCGCGTCTGACGGCCGGCCGTGGGCCTGGACTACAGCGCAGGAGCGGCCGATTTCGCAACATGTCAGCCTGTTTGAAGGGCTGACCATGAACACCATCATCTACATCGTCGGGCTGGTCGTCATCATTGGGGTGATCCTCTCCTACTTCGGTTTCCGCTGAGGGGCGGGCAGGCTGTAGCCTGTACGACAGCCCAGCCGTTTCACACAGGCACCGAGGTCTAGAATCAGCCGGGTGAATGCCAGCAACATCCTCAATGCAGACCTGCATTGCCACTCTGTCGTCTCCGACGGCACCCTCACGCCCGAAGCCCTGGCTGAACGCGCCAGACGCAACGGCGTAGAACTCTGGTCACTGACCGACCACGACGAGATCGGCGGCCAGCACCGTGCTGGCGCTGCGGCGCGGGCACACGGCATGGGCTACCTCACCGGCACCGAGATCTCCGTCACTTTTGCCGGGGAGACCGTGCACATCGTGGGCCTGGGCTTCGATCCGGACGACGAGGCCCTCAAGCAGGGCCTGGCCCGCACCCGAGGTGGCCGGGCCGAACGCGCGCAGGAAATGGCGCAGGGCCTGGCCCAGGTGGGCATCCACGGCGCCTTTGAAGGGGCGCTGCGTTTTGTGGGCAATCCTGACCTGATCTCGCGCACGCACTTCGCGCGCTTCCTGGTCGACAGCGGCGTCTGCAAGGAGACCAACGAGGTGTTCCGTCGCTTCCTCACCGAGGGCAAACCAGGCTATGTGCCGCACCGCTGGGCGTCCCTGAGTAACGCGGTGCAGTGGATATCGGGCGCCGGCGGCGTGGCCGTGATCGCGCACCCAGCCCGCTACAAATTCACACCCAACGAGGAATACGCCCTCTTTACCGAGTTCAAGGCCCACGGCGGCCGGGCGGTGGAGGTGGTCACCGGCAGCCACACCGCGCAGGAGTATGTGAAGTACGCCGAGACGGCTCGCGAGTTTGGTCTGGCGGCCTCCCGCGGCAGCGATTTCCACAGCCCGGATGAGAGCCATACCGACCTGGGCACCCTGCCCTACCTGCCGGGGGAACTGACCCCGGTGTGGGAGCTGCTGGAAGACCGCATCCGGTGAACAGCGCCCGGTCCGGTGCCCCGTCAGCGCTGGCGGGCATTGCGCTGGCAGTGGCGGCCGTGGCTTGTTTTGCGACGCTGGACACCACCACCAAGCTGGCCGCCGCCACGGTGCCGCTGCTGATGGCGCTGTGGTTCCGTTACTGCTTCCAGGCGCTCATGACCACCGCCGTCATGCTGCCCCAGCGCGGCTGGAGCATCTGGCGCACACGCCGGCCTGGCCTGCAACTGCTGCGGGGGCTGATGCTGCTGGCCAGCAGCAGCCTGGCCTTCCTGAGCCTGAAATACCTGCCGGTGGCCGAGTTCACCGCCATCGTCTCCCTCACGCCGCTGCTGATTACCTTTATCGCCGCCGTGGTGCTGCGCGAGCGCGTCTCTTTGCTGCGCTGGCTCTTGGTGGTCGGCGGTTTTACAGGCGCCCTCATCATCATCCGTCCAGGCCACGATCAATTCAGCTGGTACACCCTGCTGCCGCTGTCGGTGCTGGCCACCAACACCTGCTTTCAGTTGCTCACCAGCCGCCTGGTGCGCACCGAAGATCCGCTGACCATGCACCTCTACACCGGCTGGGTGGGCATGCTGATCTCGGCGCTGGCGCTGCCCTGGGTATGGCAGAGCCTGAGCCTGGTGGAGTGGGGCTGGCTATGCATCATGGGACTGGCAGGTGCGGCCGGGCACTTCATGCTGATCCTGGCCTATGGCCGGGCACCGGTGGCCACGCTGGGGCCCTACCTGTATGCCCAGATCGGTTTTGCCGTGATCGGCGGCTGGATCGTCTTTGCCCACACGCCGGATATCTGGTCGCTGCTGGGCATGTGCGTGATCGCCGCTTGCGGGGCCGCCGGCGCCTGGCTCACACTGCGTGAACACCGCGGCTTGCGCACGGCCGTGCTGCAACCGATCGAGTCCTGACCGGCCATGGCCCAGTATTTCGAACTCCACCCGGACAACCCCCAGGGCCGGCTGCTCAAGCAGGCCGCCGGCTTGCTGGCGCGCGGCGGGGTGGCGGCGGTGCCCACTGATTCGAGCTATGCCCTGGTCTGCCATCTGGATGACAAAGCCGCGGCCGACAAGCTCAGGCGCATCCGCGGGGTCGATGAGAAGCACCACCTGAGCCTGCTGTGCCGCGACCTCAGCGAGCTGGCCAGCTATGCGCGCGTGGACAACCGGCAGTTCCGGCTCATCAAGAGTGCCACACCCGGCCCCTACACCTTCATCCTGGAGGCGAGCAAAGAAGTGCCACGCCGCCTGAGCCACCCGGCGCGCAAGACCATCGGCCTGCGCCTGCCCGCGCACCGCACGCTGCAGGCCTTGCTGGACGTGCACGGCGCACCCTTGCTGGCCACCACCTTGCAGCTGCCTGGCGACGACGAGGCGCTGAACGACGCGCAGGCCATCCGCGACCGGCTGGAGCACGAACTGGCCGCCGTGCTGGAGGCCGGGGCCTGTCCGCTGGAGCCCACCACGGTGATCGACCTCACGCCCATGGGCACGGGCGGCGATCCGGTGGTGCTGCGCCAGGGCCGGGGCGAACTCGCCCCGCTGGGCCTGGCCTGAGCCCCTGAGGACTGGCTCTGGCGGGGGGCTCTGAGACAATCGAGAGATGGACTTCGCACAGCTGATCCAGAAGGTGGCGATCTACGCCCTGCCCGTGATCTTCGCCATCACGGTGCATGAGGCCGCCCATGGCTACGTGGCCCGCTATTTCGGCGACCCCACCGCCTGGCAGCTGGGCCGGGTCACGCTCAACCCGATGAGCCACATCGACCTGGTGGGCACCATCCTGATGCCCTTGCTGCTGTACTTTGCCACCGCTGGGAGCTTCATCTTTGGCTACGCCAAGCCGGTGCCGGTGAACTTCGGCCAGCTGCGCAAACCCAAACAGCACATGGTCTGGGTGGCCCTGGCCGGGCCCGGTGCCAATTTCCTGCAGGCGCTGCTCTGGGGTTCGGCTTTTTTCATGCTGGCTGCAGCCGGGGTGGAGGAGCCCTTCTTCCGGCAAATGTGCCGCGCCGGCGTGCTGGTGAACGTGGTCATGTTCGTCTTCAACCTGTTTCCGCTGCCTCCGCTGGACGGCGGCCGCATCCTCGTGGGGCTGCTGCCCTGGCGCCAGGCCCAGTGGCTGGCACGGGTTGAGCCCTGGGGCTTCTTCATCGTGCTGGCCCTGGTGCTCACCGGCGTGGTCAGCGCGCTGTGGATGCGCCCCCTGATGGGCTGGACTTACGAAGCCCTGAACATCCTGCTCCAGCCCCTGGCCCTGATCCTGGGCCTGGATGTCTGAGCCGGCCTCCATCTTTTTCTACCGACAAGAGCAAGCACACGATGAGTGAACAGCGCGTCCTGACCGGCATCACCACGTCCGGCACCCCCCACCTGGGCAACTACGTGGGCGCCATCCGCCCGGCCGTGCGGGCCAGCCTGCAGGCGGGTGTACAGAGCTTTTACTTTCTCGCCGACTACCACGCCCTCATCAAGGTGGGAGAGCCCGCGCGCATCCAGCGCTCGACCCTGGAGATTGCCGCCACCTGGCTGGCCGCGGGCCTGGACCCCGAGCGCGTGATCTTCTACCGCCAGTCGGACATCCCCGAGATCCCGGAGCTCACTTGGTTCCTGACCTGCCTGACCGGCAAGGGCCTGCTCAACCGCGCCCATGCCTACAAGGCCCAGGTCGACAAGAACACCGCCGCCGGCCACGACCCGGATGCCGAGGTGAGCGCGGGCCTGTTCATGTACCCGGTGCTCATGGCCGCGGACATCCTGATGTTCAAGGCCCACCGCGTGCCAGTCGGGCGCGACCAGATCCAGCACATTGAGATGGCCCGCGACATCGCCGCCAGCTTCAACCACCTCTACGGCCCCCAGCTGGTGCTGCCAGAAGCGGACATCGAGGAGACGGTGGCCACGCTGCCCGGCCTGGACGGGCGCAAGATGAGCAAGAGCTACGACAACACCATCGCGCTGTTCGCGCCGCGCGAGCTGCTGCGCAAGCAAATTGCCGGGCTCGTGACCGATTCGCGCGCCCCGGGCGAGCCCAAGTCCACCGAAGGCTCGGCCCTCTTCGACATTTACCAGGCCTTCGCCGACGCGGCCGAGACGCAAGCCATGCGCGAAGCCTTTGCCCAAGGCATTGCCTGGGGCGAGGCCAAGGAACGGCTCTTTGAACGCATCGACCGGGAAATCGCTCCCATGCGCGCCAGCTACGACGAGCTGATGGCCCACCCGCAGCGCCTGGAAGACATCCTGCAGGCCGGCGCCCGCAAGGCCAGGGCACTGGCCACGCCCTTCATGGCTGAACTGCGCGAATGTGTGGGTTTACGCAGCTTGCATCAGGAAAAGAAAGTTTCAGAGACCAAAAACGCCGGCAAACCGAGCTTGCCGACCCTCAAACAGTACCGCGAGAAGGACGGGCGTTTCTACTTCAAGCTGGTTGACGGCCAGGGGCGCTTGCTCTTGCAAAGCGTCGGCTTTGCCCATCCCCGAGAATTTTCTGAAATTGCAAACAAACTGCAGCAAGGAAAAGCCGAGGCCTTCGAACAACACCAGGATTTGTTTCTTCCGTTGAACGACGAGGAAACGCATGCGCTTCAAGCGGCACTGAACATACTTCGCTTACAGAAATAGTTCATATTGGAAGGATGTTACTTTTTTCAATGCGTTAGCAAATTCTTCATACCCTTTCTAAGGTATGAATGCTTATAAAATGTGAATTATTGGTAGGAGCTTCAGGCTCCGGGCTGCTGCTGAAGGCATCTGCTCAGTGCCCAGCGAAGCCCCATCGTTGGCTTTTTTTAAGCCGATCGTGAAAATCGCGGGATTCAGATTACTATTGTCACCTTGTGTCAGCCAGATCTGGGTTCATCCACCGGCCCGCCCCTTCTTCATGAGTATTTTTGTCGTAGACGATCATCCACTGATGCGCGAAGCCATCGTGATGTTGCTTCGTCGCCTGAACAGCAAGCTCAGCGTGGTGGAGCTGGACCGTCTGGCGGCCGTGGCACCCGCCGTCCAAGCGCATGGTGCGCCCGAGCTGATCTGCCTGGACCTGAAGCTGCCTGACACGCATGGCGTCTCGGGGGTGCGTGAGCTCCGGCAGATGCTGCCCGAGGTGCCGATCATCGTGCTGTCGGCTGCCGAGTCACTGGATTACGAAGACCTGGCCCTGGAGGCCGGTGCCCAAGCCTACATGTCCAAGTCGGCAGGTGCGGCAGACATTTCCGGCCTGCTGCGCTCCTTCCTGGTGGACGAGGGAGACGAACCCGGCGCCCCTCCGGAAAAGCTCTCCAAGCGTCAGAAGCAGTTGCTGGTGATGCTCGACAAGGGGCTGAGCAACCGCGACATTGCCGAAGAGCTGCAAATCAGTGAACACACCGTCAAGGTACACCTCTGGCGCCTGTTCAGGCGCCTGAACGTCAAGAGCCGCTCCCAGGCCAGCCACCTGGCCCGCACTCAGGGCCTGGTCTGAAGGCTGGGGCCCGGCTCAGCCGGCCACTTTGGTGGTGACCGCGCCAAAGCGGCGGTCCTGGGCGGCAAACCAGGACAGGGCCTGGTCGAACTCCGCGACCGTGAAATCCGGCCACAGCACATCCGTGAAAAACAGCTCCGCATAGGCCGACTGCCACAGCAGGAAGTTGCTGATGCGCGCCTCTCCGCCCGTGCGCACCACCAGCTCAGGGTCGGGCGCGTAGGCCATGCTCAGGTAGGGTTTGAGCGCCTCCTCGTCCATCACGGCGCCTGCTTGGCCCGCATGGTCAGCCTGCCAGCGCCGGGCCGCCTGCACCATGTCCCAGCGGCCGCCATAGTTGGCCGCCACAGTCAGGGTGATGCGGGTGTTGTGGGCCGTCTTCTCCTCGGCCTGGCGGATGAGGGTTTGCAGCCGGGCATCGAAGCGGCTGGTGTCGCCAATCACCTTCAGGCGCACGCCGTTGTAGTCCATGTCCTTGACCTCTTTTTCGAGGTAGAGGACGAACAGGCTCATCAGGGCCGACACCTCTTCGGCGGGGCGCTTCCAGTTCTCGGAGCTGAAGGCAAAGAGGGTCGCGTAGGGAATGCCGCGCTCGACGCAGTGCTCGACGATGGCGCGCACGCGCATGGCCCCGCTGGTGTGGCCAAAGGTGCGCGGCAAAGCGCGCTTATTGGCCCAGCGGCCGTTGCCGTCCATGATGAAGGCCACGTGGCGCGGCGTTTTCTCATCACGGCCAGGCCAGTCGATGCGGGGCTGGTTCACACCGGGCTCCTCAGGCAGGAGTGCCGCGGTCGTGCGTTGGCGCTTTTCACTTTGGCGGGCATTGGGATGCTCTGAGGGCCTTGAATCAAAAAAACGCAGGGCCTCAGGCCTTGGGCAGGGTCACGCCGACCTGGCCCTGGTACTTGCCGCCCCGGTCCTTGTAGGAGGTTTCGCACACCTCGTCGCTCTCGAAAAACAGCACCTGGGCGCAGCCTTCGCCCGCATAAATGCGCGCGGGCAGGGGCGTGGTGTTGGAGAACTCCAGGGTGACGTAGCCTTCCCACTCGGGCTCAAAAGGGGTCACGTTAACAATGATGCCGCAGCGCGCATAGGTGCTTTTGCCCAGGCAGATCGTCAGCACATTGCGCGGAATGCGGAAGTACTCCACCGTGCGGGCCAGCGCAAAGCTGTTGGGCGGAATGATGCAGCTGTCGCCCTGAAAGTCGACGAAGCTTTTCTCGTCGAAATTCTTGGGGTCGACCACGGTGGAGTGGATGTTGGTGAAGACCTTGAACTCAGGCGCACAGCGGATGTCGTAGCCATAGCTGCTGGTGCCATAGCTGATGATCTTCTGACCGCTGTCGGTGCTGCGGATCTGGCGCGGCTCGAAGGGCTCGATCATGCCGGTGGTCTCGGCCATGCGGCGGATCCACTTGTCGCTCTTGATGCTCATGGGAGGTCCTTTGGAAGCCTGCGATTGTAGGCAGTCAGGGCTGAGCCAAGCCCCGGCCGGCCTGGCCCGCCAGCACCGTGCGCTCGACCACCCGGTCGTCGCCCAGCACGATCAGGCTGAACAAGAGCTCGTCCAGGTTGCTGGCAGCGGCCGTCTTGCGGGCCAGCAGGGGGGTGGCCGCCGGGTTGAGCACCAGGAAGTCAGCCTCGCAGCCGGGCAAAAGGTTGCCCACCACGCCCTCCAGACCCAGCGCCCGGGCCGCGCCCGCTGTGTGCTGGGCCCACAGCTGGGCGGGCTTGAGCGACAACCCGGGCTTGGTCTGGCCCTCGCGCCCCACGAAATAGGCGGCCATCATGGTGTGAAAGGGCGAAAAGCTGGTGCCACCGCCCACGTCGCTGGCCAGGCCGTAGAGGTGGCCGATGCGCTCGGCCGCCGCGTAATCGAAAAAGCCACTGCCCAGGAAGAGGTTGCTGGTGGGGCTGACGGCCGCCGCCGCCCCGGTGTCGCGCAACAGGGCGCGGTCGGTGTCGTCCAGGTGAATGCAGTGCGCGTAAATGCTGCGCGGCCGCAGCAGGCCGAACTGTTCGTACACCGCGAGGTAGCTGCGGGCCTGGGGATGCAGCGCTTTGACCCAGGCGATCTCGTCCTTGTTCTCGGCCACGTGCGATTGAACCCACACGTCCGGGTAGCGACGTGCCAGTTCGCCCGCGCCGGCCAGCTGAGTGTCAGTGCAGCTGGGCACGAAGCGCGGCGTGATGGCGTAGCCCAGGCGGCCACGCCCGTGCCAGCGCTGGATCAGCGCCTCGGTGTCTAAAAGGCTCTGCTCAGTGTGGTCGCGCACGCCATCGGGCGCATGGCGGTCCATCAGGCACTTGCCGGCGATGATGCGCAGGCCACGCTGCTCGCTGGCCTCAAACAGGGCATTCACAGAGCTTGGGTGCGAGCTGCAAAAGCTCAGGGCCGTGGTGACACCATGGCGCTGCAGCTCATCAAGGAAAAATTCGGCCACCACCCGTGCATGCACCGGGTCGGCAAAGCGCCCCTCCTGCACAAAGGTGTAGTTCTCCAGCCAGGGCAAGAGGCCCTCGGCCGGGGAGCCGATCACGTCCACCTGCGGGTAATGCAAGTGCAGGTCTACAAACCCCGGGGCGAGGAGCCGGCCGGGCAGATGCTGGACAGGCAGGTGGCCGAACGAGGCCTTGAGGCTCGCCCACGAACCCACCGCCTGCACCACCTCCATGCCGTGCTCATTTGGGGCGGTGACCAGCAGCCCATCGGGCTCATAGACAGCCTGCAGATCGGGCTGGAAGTACAGGAGGGCGGCGCGGTAGGCAGGCATAGACTCAAGCGTAGCGCAAGGCGGGCACAGGCTTGCGCGGATGGCTCAGCGCGGCAAGCTGCCCTGGACGCCCTGCACCAGGTAGTTCATGCCCAGGATCTGCTCGTCGCTGAGTACGGCGCGGGCCGGAATCACCACCTTGCCCGCAATGTCCAGCACGGGCTGCACCCCCGCCGCAAAGGGCCTGAGCTTGCCAGCGGCGATGTCCTGCTGGCGGGCCAGCACTTCCTTTTGCACGGCCTCGGGCACCTTGGGGCCGAAGTCGCCGACGCGGATCATGCCGTCCTTGATGCCGCCCCAGACCGAGCCGCTCTTCCAGTTGCCGTCCAGCACGGCGCGGGCGCGCTGGGTGTAGTAATCCGCCCATTGGTGGGTGACGGCCAGCACCTGGGCATCGGGGGCGGTGCGGCGCATGTCCGAGTGGTAGGCAATGGCCAGCTTGCCGCGCTCCTGCGCGGCGCGCATGACGGCGTTCGATCCCGTGTGAAAGGCCAGCACGTCGGCATTCTGGTTAAAGAGGGTCATGGCGGCATCGCGCTCGCGCGGCGGGTCGAACCAGGCATTGAGCCAGACCACCTTCACCTGCGCATCGGGCCGTACCGAGCGCATGCCCAGCGTAAAGGCGTTGATGCCCTGCAGCACCTCCGGAATGGGAAAGCCCGCCACGTAGCCAGCCACCCCGGTCTGGCTCATGCGGCCGGCCGCGATGCCCGCCAGATAGCGCCCCTCGTAGTAGCGCGCATTGGCGGCCGCCACGTTGTCGGTGGTCTTGTAGCCGGTGATGGACTCGAACTTCAGGTTCGGGAATTCACGCGCCACCTTGAGCGTAGGCTCCATGTAGCCAAAGCTGGGCGTAAAAATCAGCTGATGCCCCTGCTGGGCGAGGTCGCGGATCACGCGCTCGGCGTCGGCGCCCTCGGCCACGTTCTCGACGAAGCTGGTCTTCACGCGTGCGCCCAGGTTTTTCTCCAGGGCCAGGCGGGCGTTTTCATGCTGGCGCACCCAGCCTGCCTCGGTGATGGGTGCGACATAGACAAAGCCCACCTTGAGCGGCTCGGGGCCCGCCGGTGTTTGCGCAAAAAGAGACGGGAAAAAACAGGCGGCCGCGAGCGCGGCTGCGAGGTTTTTGTACATGGTGTTCCTCTACATGGCCCCGGAAAAACAAAACTCGCCTGGCGCCGGGACAGCGCACAAGACGAGGGAGGGATTTTAGGCGAGCCCTGCGCCCTGCACCCGGCGCTCTGCTTTAGCGCGCAGTATCAAGGCGGGCTGTGTCAGGGCGGGCTGCGCGCTCCAGGTTCACGAGCACCCGCACGGCATCCGTGGCCCGATGCACCTCGCGCAGGAACAGGGACAAGCCGGTGATCAGGGCCGCCATGGCCGCGATGAAGAGCACCGCCGCCAGGCCCCGCAGCGGCAAGTCCAGCAGGGCTTCGATAAAGAGCGTGGCGATGACCAGGCACACCAGCAGGGCCGCGGCCGTGCAGGCATGGATGGCCCGACTGGCCATGCGCCTGCGCCGCTCAAGATGAGAAAGCTCATGCGCATAGGAGCTGCGGCTCGCGTCATCGAGCTCGCTCCACTGCTGCTCGAACCACCGGCCGCGGTCGATGATGCGGGCCAGGCGGTTGGTCATCACGGACAACAGCCCTGCGATGCCCGTGAGCAAAAAAACCGGTGCCACGGCCAACTGAATGGCGTGGGCGATGTCGGGGGTGGTGGGGGTGATCATGTCCTGCGCGAAGCTGGGGGATGGAGCGTTCAACGCATTGTGAACCACGCCTGTATCTGCAGTGTCTGCCGTATCTGCATCTGCACCCGTGCGGCCTGATGAGGCAGGCACCAGGGCACCCCTCCTTCTTACAAAGGCCCGGCGCCCTGCCGCAGGTCTGCGGCCAGCTCCATGTCGGCCAGCAGCTGGGCCAGCAAGCCCGTCAAGGCCTTGTGCTGCGGCCCCGACAGTCCTGAGAGCAATTCCTTCCAGTGCAGCAGGTGCTGCTCGATGGCCCGGTCGGCCAACTCGCGCCCCCGGGGGGTGAGCTGCACGATCACGCCACGCCGGTCGTTCGGGTCTCGCAGGCGCTCCACCAGGCCTGCGGCCTCCACCCGGTCGATGCGGTTGGTCATGGCCCCCGAGCTGAGCAGGGATTCAGCCAGCAGCTCCGAGGGCCGCCGCTGGAAAGGCTCGCCCGCGCGGCGCAGGGTCACCAGCAGGCTGAACGACTCCCAGCTCAGGCCCAAGGGGCCCAACCAGGCGTCGGCCTGGCGGATCGCCAGGGTCGACAGGCGCACCAGCCGGGCCACCACCGCCAGGGGCGAGGCGTCCAGGTCGGGGCGCTCTTGCGCCCATTCAGCAATGAGTTGATCCACGGAATCCACGGGCTGCATGGTATCTGCACAAGGTATCCGCACAAGGCATCCACAAAAAGACTCTTGACATCAAGATACTTGAGCTCTAAATTGAATTCACTCACTCACCAAGGCGCACGATGGCAGCAAAAATCACCCATCTGGAAGGCTCGGAGTTTCAGCGCAGCCGCGCGTTCTCCCCGGCAGTCATCACTGAAGGCGGCAAGACCATCTGGTTGGCCGGCCAAACCACCACCACCGACCTGGAAGGCCGCGACATTTCAGGCCAGTTCGAGGCGCAGGCACGCACCTGCTTTGCTCTGATCGGCAAGACGCTGGAGCGCTGCGGCGGCAGCCTGGCCAACCTGGTGTCGATGACGGTGTTCATCAACGACCCTCGGTACGGCGACGCTTTCGTCAAGCTGCGTGCCGAGCACTTCAGCGACGGGCGCTTTCCGGCCAGCGCGCTGATTTCCGTCTCCCACTTCGCACGGCCCGGGATCGTCATCGAGATCCAGGGCATCGCAGTCATCTGAACCTCTTGCCCCCTTTAAGAATGGAGCGTGCCATGAGAGCCTTGACGAAGTCCCTGGTGTTGTTGTGCGCCGCCCTCGCCCCAGCGGCGTGGGCACAGAGTTACCCCAGCAAACCGATCCAGCTGGTGGTGACTGCGGGGCCGGGATCGTCGGCCGACATCACGGCGCGCATCGTGGGCGATGAACTGGGCAAGCTGCTGGGCCAGCCGGTGGTGATCGACAACCGTGCGGGCGCCGGCGGCAACATCGCTGCCGAATACGTGGCCAAGGCCCAGGCCGACGGGCACACCCTGCTCATGGCCACCGGCAGCACCCACGGTATCAACCCCTCGCTGTACGGCAAGCTGCGCTTTGACCCCATTGCCGACTTCGCGCCCATCGGGCTGATCACCACCAGCCCGAACGTGCTGGTGGTGTCGAACAAGCTGGGCCTGCGCAGCGTGCAGGACATCGTGGTGGCCGCCCGCAAGGGCGCCAATCAGCTGAGCTACTCCTCCGGCGGCAGCGGCACCTCGCAGCACCTGGCCGGCGAGGTGTTTGCCACGGCCATGGGGGTGAAACTGCTGCACGTGCCCTACAAGGCCGCGCCGCAGGCCATGACGGCCGTGATCAGCGGCGAGGTGAGCATGTCCTTCGTGAGCGCACCGGTGGCGCTGGCTCAATCCAAATCGAACGCCATCGTGCCCATCGGCGTGACCTCCCTGCAGCCCCTGGCCATGTGGCCCGAGCTGCCCACCATCGCCAGCCTGGGCCTGGCCGGCTTTGACGTCTCAGCCTGGTTTGGCCTTGCGGCACCGGCCGGCACCCCCGCGCCGGTGGTGGACAAGCTCCATGAGTCGCTGCGCAAGGTGCTCGAGATGGGCACCGTGCGGGCGCGCCTGCACCAACAAGGCATGGAGGTGGCGCGCAGCTCACCCACGCACTTCGCGGGCTACATCAAGAGCGAGATCGAGCGCTGGACCCAGGTGGTGCGGGCCTCTGGTGCCAGGGTCGATTGAACGCTTCGGGGCACGGAGCGCGCATGACAAGCCTGACTCGAGCAGCCGCGCTGGCGGCTTAGGATGCCCACCTCAAGGGCGCAAGGCCCCATTAAGCGCCGATCACGCCACCGTCGTTGCGGGTGATGACGATCGTGGCCGAACGGGGCCGGCCCGGACGGCCATAGCCTTTGTTGCCCGGCCATTGGCTTTGCAGGTCGGTCAGGCTCTTGCTTTCTTCGCCGGGGTGCTGAATGTTGACGAACAATGCACGGCCTCCAGGCGCTTCGGTCACGCCCGTGATCTCGCAGCCCTTGGGGCCGATGAGAAAGCGCCGGAGCCGGGCTTCACCCAGGGTGGCGCCGACAAAGGTCTCCTGGGTGCCGGACTGCTCCACACCATTGACCACCATGCGGTTGTTGACCCTCACCTTGCTGCCATCGCCCACCTGCCCGGGCAGGGCGGCCAGCATCATGCAATGCGTCTCGTCAGTCATCGCGCCGTCATCGGTCTGAAGCCAGCAGATGCCGGTGGTCGGGCTGAACCAAAGACCATCGGGCGAAGAAAAGGAGTTGCGCGCGGTCAGGCCCGACAGATTGGCATCGCCTGCATCCTCTTCGGCACCAAACAGGAAGATGTCCCAGCGGAAGGCTGTGGCCGAGGCCACATCGCCGTCTTCACGGAAACGGATGATGTGGCCATTGGGATTGCCTGAGCCTTTCTTGCCGTCCACATCCGTGTAGGCGCGCGGGTTGGCCGCATCCACCCGTCCAGGGGTGCGGTTGGCTGCGGTGTTGTTGGTCAGGGTGACATACACCTCGCCGTTTTTCGGGTTCACGGCGGCCCATTCAGGACGGTCCATCTTGGTGGCGCCCACCGCGTCTGCGGCATGGCGGGTGTAGAGGTAGACCTCGCCCTGGTTCTCGAACTTGAAGGCGCTGTAGTTGGCGATGCGCGGGTCCTGGATCGTCAGTTCGATCCATTGGCCGCGTCCATCGGCATCAAAGCGGGCCACATAGAGCTTGCCCTCGTTGAGGTATTTGTCGCCGACCACGATCCCGCCGCCAGTGTCTTTCGGGTCCCAGACGGCTGCGGTGACGAATTTGTAGATGTACTCGTTGCGGGAATCGCAGCCCATGTAGAAGGCCAGTGGCTGCCCCGCCTTGGGCAGGCTGCAGGTGGCGCTCTCGTGCGCCAGGCGCCCCATGCTGACGCGCTTGGCTGGCGTGGAGGCGGGCTGGAGTGGATCGATTTCCACGTTGTAGCCAAAGGTGTTGGCCTCATTGCGGAAATCGCGTTCAGCATTGGCGCCCAGGGCGGCCAGGTTCCAGCGTGCAAAACGGTCATCGGTGGCAGACACCGTGTGCCATCCCTGGCTGATGGCTCGGGTCTGGTTGGCCGCGGGCGCGGCCGAGGCCAGCCCGTAGCGACGCCGTGCCGCCATTTCCTTGGGCGGCAATGCCGCGCCGCCTGCGCTCATCTGGAAGTAAAAGGCCCAGTTCTCCTCGCAGGTCAAGTAAGTCCCCCAGGGGGTTTTGCCATGGCCACAGTTGTTGAGAGTGCCGCGTGCCATGGAGCCTGCAGTTTCCCAGCGGGTGACCATCTGCGCGCGGATGTCCTGGATGTGAGCACGCGGGCCGGCAATGCGGGCCGGCGTTTGAGCAGTGATGCGACGGTTAAGGGGAGAGTCGGTCTTCATGGTCCAGCCCTCAGGCCCGCGAACGACTTCCACGACGGACACGCCATGGTGGTTGATCTCCTTGATCACCTCAAGCTCAGGGCGCACACCCAGGTCCCAATCGCCGAACTGGGTGAATTTCTTGCCAGTGACCCCATTGGAAGTCTGCCCCTTGGGATGCATGAAATGGGCATCGGCAGAACTCTCATGGTTGACCACCAGCAGGGCGCGGCCGGTGTCGGTCTGGCTGTAACGGCCCTGGGGGTCGATGAAGAAAATCTCGATGGCATCGTGATGGTCACCAATGCGGCGGGACCAGTCGTCGGTCTCGGCGCCGGTGTTGGAATACGCCGCAAGCCCGGCATCCAGGCTGTCGCCCGTGGCGTGCAAGACTGTGTAGCGGTAGCCCGGGGGCAGGACCACATCGTCCAGCAAGCTCTTGTCCAGCGAGGCAAAGCCCAGCGCGTTGGCCGGCGCAGACGGCTCCGCTGCGGTGATGGTGGCACAGCCAGGCAGCATGGCCAGACCCGCCAGACCCAGCCCGCCCCGCAAAATTGTTCTGCGGCTGGGGCCATTCAAGGCCTTCGACAAGATCTGCTCGAAATGGGGATTGTGGGAAAGATTGCTATCGATTTCGTGATCGGGGTGGGACATGACTAACTCCTGACGGTTAAGGCGCTTAGTGAACCTCCTTTTTGTGACAAACGGATGTCGGCCACGGCGCGCCAGGGGATTTCAAAGCCGCCATAGGCGAACTGACACCAGACACCTAGCATGTCAACATGAATCTTCATCCATGCTTTTCTGTGGGCAGAGCCTTGCTGCTAGCGAGCCTGATGGCCCTGTTGGCCCTGCTGGGTTCGGGCGTCGGGGCCGTCGATGTGCCCAACCGCAACCCCGCTGTCGAGGAGCGCGCCGTGCGCCAGGCGCGCGAAGCCATTGCGCAAAAGGACTGGGTGCGCGCTGCAGAGCTGCTGCAATCGCATGTCAAGGCGTTCCCCGAGGATGCCGATGCCTACAGCCTTCTGGGCTTCACCCAGCGGCAGTTGGACCGATTCGAGCTCTCGCTTTCAGCCTACGAGCGTGCCCTTGCCATCGACCCCCAACACCAAGGCGCCCACGCCTACATGGGGATGCTGATGCTGACCCTGGGACAACGCGAACGTGCCATACAAATGCTTAAGAAACTCGAGCAGATTTGCCAGCAGCCTTGCGAGCCCTGGCAGCAACTGCAGCGGGCCATCGATTCAGCCGGATCGGCTCAACCGGGGGGCTATCGCTATTGAAGCAGCGCTCGGAATTCAACGTTATTTCGAGTACATTGGAATCATGAATGAGAAAACCGCCGTTAACGCACTCACAGCACTTGCCCACGAGGCGCGTCTGCGCATCTTTCGCTCCCTGGTTGGCTCGGGCCCTGAGGGGCTGACGCCCTCCGTCCTCGCACCGATGCTGGATCTGCCGGCGTCCACGCTGTCATTCCACTTGAAGGAGCTGGCCCACGCTGACCTGGTGAGCGTCGAGCGAGAAGGCCGGCAGTTGTTTTACCGCCCCAACCTGACCCACATGAACGATCTGCTGGGCTACCTGGTGGATCACTGCTGCCAGGGCCAGTCCTGCGCGCCCAAGGCCAAATCCGGCATCTGCTGAATTCAGAAGCGGCAAGCTGCGTCAGTCGCCTGCGAGGTCGTACAGGCCCGGCGCATGCCGGGTCTCTTGTAGTCAATCTGTCATATTGAATATCGACAATTCGAGAAGTTTAGAAATTAGAGCCAGGAGCAGCACATGAAAGTTGGAATCAATGGGATGGGACGCATTGGGCGGCTGGCACTGCGTGCCGCGTTCGGTGCGATCGACCGCCCGGACCACGACCCCCGCTCTGACAACCGGTTGGAGATCGTGCACCTCAATGAAATCAAAGGCGGAGCGGCCGCCACAGCCCACCTGATCACCTTTGACTCGGTACAGGGCCGATGGAAGGCAGACATCGCTGCAGAAGGTGACGACGCCATCCGCATCGGCTCGCGGCGCCTGTCCTTCAGCTCGCACGCCACAGCAGCGGAAATTCCCTGGGGCGAGCTCGGCGTTGACGTGGTGCTGGAGTGCACGGGCAAGTTCCTGACGCCAGAGACCCTTCAAGGTCATCTCGACCGTGGTGCCAAGCGCGTGATCGTGGCGGCGCCCGTGAAGGTGGGCGATGTGCTCAACATCGTGGTGGGCGTCAACGATCACCTGTATGACCCGGCCAAGCACCGCATCGTCACGGCCGCCTCCTGCACCACCAACTGCTTGGCTCCTGTGGTGAAAGTGGTGCACGAAGCCATCGGCATCCGTCATGGGCAGATCACCACGCTGCACGACCCGACCAACACCAACCTCGTGGTGGATGCCCCGCACAAAGACCTGCGGCGCGCACGCAGCGCCATGGTGAACCTCGCGCCCACCACCACGGGCAGCGCCACGGCCATCGCCCTCATCTACCCCGAGCTAAAGGGAAAGCTCAATGGCCATGCGGTGCGCGTGCCTGCGCTGAACGCTTCCCTGACCGACTGTGTGTTTGAACTGCAGCGCGCGACCACGGCCGAGGAAGTCAATGCGCTGTTCAAGGCTGCGGCCCAGCCGGGCGCACCCATGGCCGGCATCCTGGGCTACGAAGAGCGCCCGCTGGTCAGCTCCGACTACGCCCGCGACACGCGCAGCTCCATCGTCGATGCCCTCTCGACGATGGTTACCGACGGCACACTGCTCAAGGTCTACGCCTGGTACGACAACGAAATGGGCTACGCCACCCGCATGGTGGACCTGGCCTGCATCCTTGAAGAGGCGGGCCTCTGATGAACCAGGCCGAGCGGAACTACGCCATCGTCACGGCGGCCTACTGGGGGTTCACGCTCACCGATGGCGCACTGCGCATGCTGGTGCTGCTGCACTTTTACCGCCTGGGCTATTCGCCCTTCACGCTGGCTTTCCTGTTCCTCCTGTATGAAGCCGCGGGCGTACTTGCCAACCTGATCGGCGGGTGGCTGGCCACGCGCTACGGCATCGCCCGCATGCTCACCGTGGGACTCGTCACGCAAATCGTGGGCTTCTGCCTGCTTTCAATGCTGGATCCTGGCTGGACGGCGGCCATGTCAGTGGCTTGGGTGGTGCTGGCGCAGGGTGTATGCGGCGTCGCCAAAGACCTGACCAAGACGGCCAGCAAATCGGCTATCAAGGTCACGCAGGCTCAGGCAAAGGAGCAAGGCGCAGGTCAACTCTTCAAGTGGGTCGCCTGGCTCACTGGCAGCAAAAACGCGATGAAGGGCGTTGGCTTTTTTCTGGGCGGTGTCCTGCTGCAGATCCTTGGCTTCCAAGGCGCCCTGTGGGCCATGGCTGGGCTGTTGGCGTTGGTGCTGCTCGGCGTGGTTGCGTCTCTGCCCCCCATGATGGGAAAGAGCAAAGCCTCCAAGTCAGCCAAGGAGTTATTTGCAAAGAACGCAGGCATCAACGGCCTGGCTGCGGCGCGCGTCGCGCTCTTTGGCGCCCGTGATGTGTGGTTCGTGGTGGGCGTACCGGTGTTCCTGTACTCCGTGGGCTGGACCTTCACGATGGTGGGCGGCTTCGTAGCGGCCTGGACCATTGGCTATGGCCTGGTGCAGGCGCTGGCACCGGCCATCGTCAGGCGAAGCGAGGACGGTCTGAGCCATGAGGTACCGGCTGCACGCTGGTGGTCGGCTGTACTGGCTCTGGTGCCGATGGCACTGGCTGGCGCCGTCGTGGCCCAGGTGCCTCACCTGGAGTGGGTGGTCGTGGGCGGCCTGGGGCTGTTCGGCGTGGCCTTCGCCGTGAACTCGTCCGTCCACTCCTATCTGGTGCTGGCGTATGCCGGCTCCGAGAAGTCCGCCGAGGACGTGGGCTTTTACTACGCGGCCAATGCGCTGGGTCGCTTCGTCGGCACCTTGATGTCGGGCCTGCTGTACCAATGGGGCGGCTTGCTCTACGCGCTGCTGGGCTCGGCCGTGATGCTCGTGGTCTGTTGGCTTATCACGCTCTACCTCCCGACGCAAAAGCCCGCAGCCATCGAACACATCGCCTGAATCGTTCGAGGCAAACGCACTTCATCGCAAGGGAATCAAAATCTCGTTGCGCCGATTCCAAGGCAGTGTGAACGGATCGTTGTAGCGTGCCAGTTGGGGCCGATCTTCAAACGCCAAGTTGTTGCGGGCCAGCCAGTCTTTGAGCAATTGGGTCTGGTGCTCGATGCTGGCGGCGGTGGTCAACCCGCTGAAGCGCACCGCGGCCATGCGCTGCGCGGGCACCTCACGCAATTGCACATTGGCGTCGACAGGCTTGGGCAAATTCGCCAAGGCCATGCCCTGCGGCATGACGAAATGCAGTCGCCACTGCTGGTTTTGCGCCTCCATGGTCACGGGTGCGGTCATGGCGATCTTTTCGCTCTCGCCCTTGGCGTTTTGATTTTTTCCAAAGATATATCCGGCCACACGGCGAAAACCCTGGCTGCCCGCGATATCGAAGTCGCCCTCGATCAGGGTTTCAGCCACAGTGAGCGCACCGTAATCGCGCACTTCAAACGGCGGCTCGTTTTTCACCAGGGTGTAGGGGGGTTCGCTGACGCTCTGTGCCATGCTGGGTCCGATCAAAACCAAGGATGCAAAGACAAACCACGACAGGGCTTTGCGGGACATACGTGGGGGTGCTTTCTCAAAACGGCTAGCGAAGGGTGATTTCGCTTCATTCTAGGGAGGACCCCGACTTCATCGCTTGACCACGGGTCTCTCGGCTTCTTGCAGGATGAACCGCATCGTGCGCAAGCGCAGTCCGCGGGGCTTAGATCCTGATTTGATTTTTTTCGATGGCTTCTTTATAGGCGACGTCCCCCCGGATTTGAGTAGCGGCTGACTCTGGAGTCCGGGGGTTAATTTAACGGGTTTTGCATCAGCCTTTGAGCATGGGCCGCCGGGGTCAGTCCGCCAAGGGACTTCTTGGGCCGGTCCTCGTTCGCGCGCTCGCTGGGGGCGACCGGTCAGACGGTCGCGCTGATTCAGTGGGCAGTGCCTGAGGCGATGTCGGCTGACCCGGCGCTTCAGGCCTGGCTCAGCGATGAATCTGCGCGTGCGGGCCGTGCTGATCTGGGTCGCGGTGCCTGGGTTGAGCAGGCCCGAGCGGTTAAACTAGGGGAGGCACTTTTGGAATTCGTCTACGGTGCAATTGACTGAAAGCCATTGATGAGAAAGTCGACAGCCAGGAAGTCCGAGAACGCACCGTCCGGCTCTGCGCTCGATAATTTCGATCCGATTCGCCAGGTCCTCTGGTCGCGTCCGGGCTTCTTGGTCCGGCGGCTCAATCAGATCCACTACGCGATCTTTTCCGAGGAATGCAAGCAGCACAACATCACGCCGGTGCAGTTTGGCATCCTGACAGCGCTCTCGCTCAAGCCCGGCCTGGACCAGACTGAAATCGGTACCGAAATCGGCCTGGACCGCACCACCACAGCGGACGTGCTCAAGCGTTTGGAAGAAAAGAACCTGATCGAGCGCCGACCGCATCCGGCCGACAAGCGCTCACGCCAGTCGCTCATTACCGAAGAGGGCTTTCGGGTCATGAAGCTGCTGCACGCGCACATGCATTCGGCGCAGCAGCGGCTGCTTGCGCCGCTATCGCAGCGTGACCAACAAACCTTCCTGCGGCTGCTGGGCAATCTGGTCGACGCCAACAACGAATACTCCCGCGCTCCGGCGCGCACCTCGCTGTAGGCAGACTGCTCAGGCGCTGGCCTGCAGCGCGCTGTCACGGTCCATCAGGATCGCGTATTTCTGCCCCAAATCGAACAGATTGGCTTCGTGCGGCCCGAGGGCCCGGTCGCCGACGCAGTCGGTGACCACCAGGGGCCTGAAGCCCCAGCACATCGCGTCGACCACACTGGCTCGGACACAGCCGCTGGTGACCGCACCGGCCACCAGCAGAGTCTGCACGCCGCGCTGCGTCAGCCAGGGCGCCAGCGAGGTGCCGAAAAAGGCCGAGGGCACGTTCTTGCGGACCACCAGCTCGCCTGGCACCGGCTGGAGCACATCGACGATCTGGCTGGAGGGCAGGTCCTCCTTGAGCGTGATCATGGTCGGCACCTTCAGGGAGAAGATGTTGTCATCGGCATCGTCGTCCTGGTAGACGATGCGGCTGTGCGCCACCGGCCATTTCCTGGCGCGGGCGGTGGCCAGCAGCGTGCGCGTTCGCTCGATCGCGGCCGGGATATTGCCGCCGCCGAACTGCGCCGGATCGGCAAAGCCGTTAACGAAGTCAACGATGAGCAGGCCATAGGGCGCCCTGGGCGCCATGGCCGCGCCAAAGCCCTGGCGGGCATAAACTTCAACTTCGCTCATGCCGCGCCCTTGTCGAGAACCTTGCCTTTGTCGACCACCACCTCACCGTCGAGCATCACGGTGCAGTTTCGCAGCGGGATATCGATGTGGCAGGCCGTGGTGCGCTTGCCGCCAGCCTCGTTGTTCGGACCCAAGGAGAACAGGAAGTTACCCTCGAAGGCGCGTGCATCCATGGCGATGGTCTGCTCCTTGTCGTACATGGCCAGGGTAGACCAGTGGCAGCGCGGTTGAAGGCCCCAGCCGATGTGCGACATCGCATAAGCCTCCGGGTCCTTGAAGGTGGCCATGTATTCGGCCAGCAGTTGGGCGTCGATGCCGCCTTCGATCTTGCGGGCATAGCCTTTTTCGATGGTCAGTTTGATGGGCGCGGTGGTGTAGCTTTTTTGTGGCAACACGATGTCGCCGGTATCGACCACGATGGTGCCATTGCTGCCGCCTTCGTTGGCGAAGGTGAAGAGAAAGCCGCTGGGCCAATGGTCCCAGCGTCCAGGCTCGTCCACATAGCCGTATTCGCAGATGGTTGGGAACTCGCCGAGTTCAAAGGTGACGTCGGTGCCGGCACTTGAAACCACCCGCATGAGCTTGGCCCGCTTGAGCTTTTCCGAGGCGGCCAGCACCCGCGCCCGGTCGGCCTCGGTCGGCACGGTGCGAACCAGCACCTCTGGCGGTTCAACCGCCAGCAGGATCTTGGTGCCCGACTCCAGAATGTCAATCTGCTCGGGCGAGAACAGCAAGGTCATCAGGTCGATCACCAGATCGCTGGCCTTTAGCGCAGCGATGGCCGCCGGATTGCCGGTCAGCGGTGTTTCACCCAGGTAGGCCAGCGCGTCGCGGCTGAGCGCCTTGTCGGCATTGATAGGTGGCAGGTCTACCCGGCTGACGATAGCGCCAACGGCCTGCGCCGCATAGGTGGCCGCGCGCAGGGTTTGCGGGTGAGTTGCTGCGCCGGTCAGTATGGTGACGCTTTGTCCCGGCTGCAGCTTGGACAGGCGCAGCACTTCTTGCCAGGCCTGGGTGAGTTGATGGTCACTGACGGGCATTTTCAGTCTCCTCTCAAACGAAATTCAGACGGTGTGGCCGAGAAAGTCGCCGAAGGCCGAATAAAAGCCTTCTTCGTTGTCCCAGGGGATCATGTGGCCTGCGCCCGGGACACGCCGGTGCAGCACGCCTGGCAGCAGGGATTTGATCTCATGCACATCGTCGTCGCGCACCACGTCACCGCGCTCGGCGGTCATGAGCAGGGCCGGCACCCGGATTTTCGGCAAAAACTGATGGAAATCGTCGGTGTGAAAACCGTCGAATGAGGTGCGTATGGCCAGCGGGTTGCAGGTGTGCAGCCATTCGGCACGCAGATCCAGTTGCTCATCGGTCCAGCTTGGGCAGAACCGACGCATGGTCTCACGGTCGCAGCCTTCCAGGGCGGCGGCGATCGAGTCGCCGTACCAGGGGTATTGCGAGGGGTAGGGTCGACGTCCTGGCCCCGAAACAGGCGGATCGACGATCACCACCCGGCTCAGACCGGCCGGCTGCCCAGCCGCTGCGCCGGCGACAATGCGCCCGCCCATGGAATGGCCGATCAGCGAGTAGCGGCTCAGGCCGAGCGCCTGTACCAGCGCGGTGACGTCATCGATCTGCGCCTGGAGCGAGTAGTCGAGGTCGTTGCCGGCCGAGGACAGGCCGCGCCCCCGCACATCCAGAACATAGGTGTCGAAGTGGCGCCCCAGGCGCTCGCCGACATAGCCCCAGGTAATGGCTGGGCTGGTGATCCCAGGCACCAGCAGCAGGGTATCGCGTTGGTCCCGTCCGCCGCCAGGTCCGCCGAAGCGCAGCACATGCTGACGGATGCCGTTGGCAGCGATATTGCGGCCGTTAACGAAGTTCGAGGTCATGACGCCTGTCCTCAGGCGTAGGCGCCCGACAGTAGCGCGCCTGCGCCGGGCACCACCGCTTCGAGCTTCAGCGCCTTGAGCATCGCATGGGTAGTGGCCACCGCTGCGGTCACCACCGGCTTTCCGGTCAGGGCCTCCACATGCGCAATCGCCGGGAGCGAAGGCATCTGCACACAGGCTGAAAGCACGATCGCGTCGGCGTCGCTGTAGCGCAACTTTTGCACGATGGCAGGCAGCCGGGCCGGGTCGTGCCGCCCCACATCCAGGTTATCCGGGATTTCAAGCGCGCAAAAGTCGATCACTTCGTGGCCTTCGCGGCGGATGTAGTCAACCACCAGTTCGGTCAGGGGCTTCATATAGGGGGCGACCACCACCACCTTCTTAGCCTGCATGATTTTCAGGCCATCGACCAGCGCACCGGCGCTGGTGATCACCGGCGTGGGGTGACCGTTGTCGGCAGTGCGTTTGCCCAGCCGCTCCTGCGAGACGCAGTGGTAGCCTGGGCCCATGGCCATGATGGCCACCAGACAGGCATAGCCCAACACATCGACTCGGGCATCACTGAGTTCGACCGCGCAGCGATCGGATTCGGCATCCATCGCCGCGAGTTCTTCCTTGACCACCTTCTTCATCCGCATGCGGCTGGAGTGGAAGGTAAAGCGCTCGTCCGGCCGAATTTGCTGACGCGCGGACAGCATGGCCGGGATTTCGGTCTCCATGGTGGTGTTGGAGCTCGGTACGATCTGTCCAATGCGGAAGTGGCGGGTCATGGCTGGGTATCTCCCTCAGAGTTTGAAGAGCTGGCGGGCATTTTCATGGCAGATCTTTTGGCGGGTGGCCTCGTCCAGAGGCGCCGCTTCGATGAAACGGCAAGCATCGACGGTGGACTCATACGGGTAGTCGATGGAAAACAGCACGTTGTCCACGCCCATCTCGCCAATCGCTCCGATCAGGGTGGGGGCCGAGCAAACGCCCGAGGTGGTGATGAAGATGTTGGACTGGAAGTACTGCGACGGCTTTTTCTTGAGCGTCACGCCGTGCGGGTAGGCGAGGAAGCGGCTGTCCAGGCGCCAGCGCATGAAGGGCAGGAATTCGCCCATGTGGCCCAGCAGCAGCTTGAGCCCCGGGAAACGGTCGAACACGCCGGCAAACAGCAGGCGAAGGGCGTGGCCTCCGGTCTCCATGGTCCAGCCGAAGGTCGCGCCGTAGAGCACCGGCGCACCCTTGAGCAGCAGCGGGATCTCGGCCATATTGGCCGGGTGCAGGTAGATTGGGGCGTCCAGGGCTTCGGCGCAGGCCCAGAACTCATCGTAGGCCGGCTCATCAAGGTAGCGGCCGCGGGTGTGGCCGTTGATCAGCGCGCCCTTGAGCCCGAGTTGACGCACCGCGCGCTCGAGTTCGCGCGCAGCCTGTTTGGGGTCGTGCATCGACAGGTGGGCAAAGCCGCCAAAGCGCTTGGGGTTACGGGCAATGCGCTCGGACAGAAAGTCGTTGTTCTCGCTGGCCAGGCGCTCAGCTAGTGCCACATCGGCCTCGGCCTGCATGCCCGGTGCGCTTTGCGAGAGGATTACATACTCCACCCGGCCTGCATCCATCTCTTCGAGCCGCTTGGCATCCATGTCTTCGAGTCGGTAGACCAGGTCGTGGCGAATCTCCGGCGGCAGGTGCTGGGTGAAAGACTTCGCATATTCGGAGAAGACCGGAATCGAGAAATGTTCTTCGAAGGCGATCTTCGGGGTGGTATTCATGGGGGACATGGTTCGCTTGACCTCAGGTGGGATAGACCAAGTCATTGGCCAGGATGTTGGTGTCGTGGATGACATGGCGTTCGGCCAGCAGCAACTGACCATCGGCCTTGACAAAACGGTCGTGGTAGCACCCCGCCAGGTGGACCGTCGACGGGCCCTCGACCAAAGTCTGGATCAGCAGGAAAGGGGTCTGGGCCAGGATGCCGGCGGCCTCTTCGGCCTCGATTCGCACCTGACCGATCATGTGCAGGTTGTAGCGCGGCGCGAACATCTGAGTGCGCGCAATCGCCACAGCGCGATCGTGCATCATCGCGCGTCCCTCGCAGTAGACTAGGCCGACCGGCAGACCCAGGTCGGCGTTTTCTCGGCCGGTGATGCGGTAGAGCGCGTCCTCGGTGAAAAACAGCGGCCACTGTTCTAGGTCCCCACGGTCGAGTACGCTGCAATACTCGGCGTGAAATGCAATGACTTCCTCCCGCAACTGAGCGGCGCGCTGGCTGTCGATGCGGCAGGGACGGTGGGCGTAGGGCCGACTCATGCGGATTCTCCTTGGACCTTCAGGCCCATGACCTGCCGGTAGTAGACGTACATGGCCCGGATGGCGGCTTCCGAGATCAGGGTGTTGGAGGTCCCGACCGCGCCCGGGTCGAGCAAGATGTTGTTGACCGATCCGCTGGATCGGCGCACACCCTCCTGCACGAATTTCATGGCCTCGTTGTCTTCCAGGCCCAGGAAGCCGGCTGGCCCCATCAGGTTGCCCTGGCGCAGCCGGTGACGTTCCATCTCGGGGGTGTCGTCGGCATAGCCGAACATGGTCCACTCCATGATCATGCTGTTGGGCCCATTGGGGATGATGTGGCGCACGCCCAGAGTGTTCATCTCGCGCTGGACGATCAAGTTGGGCCAGATCGTCATCATGGTCACCGACCAGGGGGAGTTGAACTCCTTGACGAACTCCAAGAAGCGCTCATCATGCAGCCGCAGCCCCTCGTGGAAGGATCGCATCTCCTTTTTGTTTTCCTCGGAAACACTGGCGTACTTATCTTCTGACTTGGCTGAGGCCATGATGCCGTGGCGGCCGTGCTTGGCATCGGCAAACATCAGCGACTTGTTGCCCGCCACCAGCAGGCCGAACACCACCAAGAAAGAGTGCAATAAGGTGGCGTGGTAGGGATCCTTCAGGTTCTCGTGATACATCTTCCAGTTGCACGGCAATTCATTGCGGTAGTAGCCGTGGATCTTGAGCGGCTTGCCACTGAAGGTGGTGTCGAATTCGGCCAGGATCTCGGGCGTCAGGTAGTCCTCGAGTGCCTCGACTTTGTCGGAGTAGGACGCAAAGACCACCCCATGACGCGTGGTGACACGAAGCTGGCGAGCACCAAAGTCGCTGTTCTTGAAGTCACGCGGCATGCCGCCTTGCTTGTTGACGCCTCGCTTGAAAGGCACGCCCTGCAGGTTTCCTTTGAGGTCGTAGGACCATTGGTGGTAGGGACAGACGAACTCCTTGGCGTGGCCGCGCGAATTGCGGCAGAACTCGGCGCCGCGGTGGGCACAGCGGTTTTCGAACACCGCAATGCTGCCATCCTCGGTGCGTGAGACCACCACTGGCGTGGCCCCCACATAGGAGCGCCTGTAGTCACCGGGGTTGGGGATCTCGGCTTCCAGGGCGACAAAGTTCCAGGTGTCGCCGCGAAAGATTTTGTCCATCTCCGAGTCGTACAAGGCGCCACTGGTGTAGACCCAGTCAGGGATGGTGTTGAGGGCATCGGCCGGCCAGATGCACTGGGACAGCTCGGCCTGCTTGGATGCATCGGTCAGGCCGATCACGGTTTGGCTTTGGTACATAGGAATCTCTTCGGTGATGCCTCTTGGAGCAGGTGGTCAGGACTGAGGGACCGCAGTCGCGGCAAGTTGAGATTGGACCCAGGCCTTGAGCTTGGTGGTCGGATCCGTGAATTGGCGGTGATCGATGGGGATCTGGCGCTCTAGCAGGGTGCGCAGCGCGCGCAGATCGGCTCCCGCATTGAGCGCCACCCCGTGCACCGGGATGCCGCCACGCAGGCCCAGCCAGACGCCGCGGTGCGTGTCAGCGTCAAGCCGGCGGTGCACATAGTTCAGGTCAGTGCTCTTCAAGCCCAGCATCTGCAGATTGTGCTCACCCAGATCGGTCCAGAACCAGGGGAAGGCCGCTTGTGGTGGGCTGATGTCTAGCAGGCCAGCAGCGGCCGCCCGGGCCTGCTCGTTGGCGTTTTGCCAACTCTCGAGCCGGGCGCTCACGCCCAGAAACGGGCGAAACTGGCTGGCACAGTCGCCGGCGGCAAACACGTCCGGGTGCGAGCTGCGGCCATTGGCAGCAACCGCGATGCCGCCATCGCGGGCATCCAGGGCCAGACCAGCCTGCCGGGCCAACTCGACCTGTGGCACCAGCCCGATGGCCACCAACACGGCATCGGCATCAAGGGAGCTGCCGTCTTGCAGGGTGAGCCGCACCCCCTCTGGCATGGCCTGCGCGCTCCGCAGCGCCTGGCCCAGATGCAAGTCGATACCCCGGGCGATGGCGCTCGATGCGATCCACTCGCTGAGGTCTGGCGGCACAAACCGGCCAAGCAGTGTGGCAGCGCTTTCGATGACCGTCACGTTCATGCCGGCCTGACGGGCCGACATGGCAGCCTCAAGCCCCAGAAAGCCGCCGCCGATGACCGCCAGCGATCCACCTGCGCGCAGCCGGTCCCGCAGCGCCTGTGCATCGTCAATCGTGCGCAGGTAATGGGTGTGGAGACAACCCGGGGGCAGGGCCGGCAAGATACGCACCTCGCCGCCAGTGGCCAGCAAGCAGCGGTCGTAGTGAACACTGCGCCGGTCACTCAGCGTGAGCCGGTGCTCGTCCAAGTGCAGGCTCGTCACCCGCGTGGTCGGAATGAACTCCATCTGTAGTTCTGCAAACACCGACTCAGACAGCACCGGCGTGTAGCCCTGGCCGTCGCCCTGCAAAACGGCTTTCGAAAGCGGCGGACGCTCGTAGGGCCGGTGTGCTTCGGCGCCGATCAGGGTGATCGTGCCGGTATGCCCAAGGGCGCGCAACTCCTGGACTGCGCGCGCGGCCGCCTGGCCTGCGCCGACGATGGCAATCGAGGTTCGTACGTCCCCCAGGCTCATGCTCAGGCCGCCGCTGCGCCGATGTAGATCTCTTCGCCTTCCCGTTTGACCGGGTGGGTACGCAGCGGTTCGGTGGCCGGCGCACAAAGTGCAGCGCCCGTGCGGATGTCAAAGCGTGCCTGGTGCAGCGGGCACTCGATGCAACCGTCTTCGAGATACCCTTCAGACATCAGGGCCTCGGCATGGGTGCAGCGGTTATCCGTGGCATAAAACTCACCCTCGATGCGATAAAGCGCGATGCGGGCGCTGCCCACGGTCAAGCCAAGGACCTCATCGTCTTGCAGGTCGGAGGCGGACGCGACTCGAATCCAATTCATGGCTAAATTGTCTCGTTAAGGCTGTGATGCCAAGGCAGGCATGAAGCTGAAAGGGTTTTGTGATCAAGAATGCTCAGCACACATGTATATTAGCCGGAATATCCAGGCTTGGCAAGCTTGCACCATCGCTGTTTCCTGGCTCTCGTGCCTACGGTCGCGTGACGTTGACTGTAGGCTGGATACAGCGGGCTTGGATTCATGTTTTTGCAATAAGAAATTTTTTACTCGCCTGTTTTTACAGCATGAAAACAGCGGCATTCGGGTAACTACTGAGGACAAAGGGTGGCAATGCAAGAGTGGGGCTAAAAAAATGCCGGTATACTTGCATAATTATGTACCGGTTGAAGTGTTTGGATGGCGCTTCAGTTTGGCGATCGACTTGCGGCGATGGTTTTGGCGGCTGTGGTGTGCCTGAACCGACTGGCCGAAGCCGGCCGCATTCTTGCTAGCGTTATTTTTCGGGGTCGGCGGCTCGCCTGCTGGCCTCAAGGGTGGGCTGACTTGATCTAAGAGGCGCTTGTACAGAGCGGGTTGGCCCTTTTTCTTTGACCATGGGAGTTTGAAGATGAATATTGCATTCAACCAAAGCCGCTTTGGTCGCGGCCTGCTGACCTGCTTTGCCGTCGGTGCCTTGCTCAGTGCTCCGTTTGCGAGCGCACAAGATAGGAGCTGGGGCCCCAAATCGGTGCAAATCACGGTGGGTTTTGCCACTGGCGGCGGCGTCGACTTGCTGGCACGCATGATCGCCACTGAACTGCAAAAGCGTGGCATGACGGCGGTCGTCGAGAACCGGCCGGGCGCCGGCAGCACTTTGGCGGCCGCTCATGTGGCTGGCCGCCCCAATGACGGCTCGGCCCTGATGATGATCAACGACTCCTATGCGCTGGCACCGGCGGTCTATCAAAAGCTGTCCTATGACCCCCGCAAAGACCTCGCACCTGTCGTGGGAGTGGCCTATGCCCCCATGGTGGTGCTGGTGCCCGCGCAGTCGCCACACAAGACCCTGGCTGATCTCGTGGCGGCCTCCAACAAGACCCCCCTGAACTGGGGCTCCTGCGGCTCAGGCACTGCCCCGCATCTGGCCGGCGAACTGCTCAATATTGCTTTCAAGGCCAAGAATTCGCACGTGCCCTATAGGGGTTGCGGCCCAGCCCTGGTCGACCTGCTGGGCGCGCAGCTTGACTTCGGCGTGGTGACTGTCTCGGGCGCCTTGGGACACCTGAAAACGGGCAAGCTGCGGGCACTGGCCATTACCTCAGCGCAGCGCGCCCCCTTCCTGCCCGATCTGCCGACTGTGGCTGAAAGCGGCGCGGCCGACTTTCAAATGTCGCAGTGGCAAGGCCTGGCGGTGCCGGGCACCACGCCCGAACCAATCAGGCAAAGAATCTACGAGGTGGTGGCTGAAATCATCCAGAACCCGGAAATGCAAAAGCGCCTGCTGGACCTGGGTTACACCCCCGCTTCCGAAAACCCGGCCCAGTTCCAGCGGGTGGTCCATGCCGACATCGATCGCATGAGCGCCATCGCCAAGCGCCTGAATTTGAAAGTCGATTGATTTCGATCAACCCCGTTGAGGTAAATGATGAGCAAACTCAAGCTGAGCATGTCGGTAGGCAATTACGACCGAACCCAGGCCTTGTTTGATGGACGCGTGCAGGTCGAGGGCTGCGAGATCACCGCCGTGCCGCTTGAGCCGGAGGAGGCCTTTCACCGCGCATTCCGCTACGGAGAATTCGACATCACCGAAATCTCCATGAGCAGCCACATGATGACCACCGCCCGTGGGGACAACGAGTATGTGGCCGTGCCGGCCTTCCTGTCGCGGGTTTTTAGGCAGTCGGGCATTTACGTGCGCACCGACCGGGGCATCGATCGTCCGCAGGACCTCAAGGGCAAGCGCATCGGCGTACCCGAATACCAGATCACTGCTAACGTCTGGATTCGCGGCATTCTCGAGGAGGAGTTCGGGGTCAAGCCCAGTGACATCCATTGGCGGCGCGGCGGCATTGAAGAGGCTGGCCGTGGCGAGCGAGCGCCGATCTCGCTGCCCGATTCGGTCGACCTGCAGCAAATTCCTGATGACAAGACCCTCTCGGGCATGCTCGAGGCCGGTGAGCTTGACGGCTATATCGGCGCGCGCGCGCCGTCGTGTTTTTTGCGCGGCGCACCCCATGTAGGGCGGCTGTTCAAGAATTACATTGAAGATGAGAAAGACTACTTCCGGCGCACTCGCATCTTCCCCATCATGCACATGGTCGGCATCCGAAAGACCCTGGTCGAGCAGCACCCCTGGCTGGCGGTCAGCGTCTACAAGGCTTTCCTCAAGGCCAAGGCTCTGGCGGTCCACGAGCTCAACGAGATTTGTCACCTGGCCGTCACTTTGCCCTGGATGGTGCACCACCACAACGAGGCCAAGGCCTTAATGGGTGAGGACTACTGGCCTTACGGGCTGGACGCCAACCGCCACGTGATCGAAAAGTTTGCTCAATATCACCACGGGCAGGGTCTGTCGGTACGCCACGTCGCGGCCGAGGAGTTGTTCGTGCGTTCCTCATTGGACTTGTCAAAGATCTGATCGTTTCATGAAGGCGCCCTCCTTTCGGTACGTCCTGCCGCAGACGCTGGACGAGGCTTTGAGCGCTCTTCATGAGATCGAGGGCGCTCGCATCCTGGCCGGCGGCCAGTCGATGCTGGCCATGCTCAATATGCGCTTTGCCTTTCCCGAGGTGCTGGTGGACATCGGCCGCATCGGTGAGCTCGCTCACATCACCGACCGGGGCCAATCTATAGAGATCGGCACGGCCACCCGTCAGCGCGACGTCGAGTTTTCCGAGCTGATCGCGCAGCGCCTGCCGCTGCTGCGCGAGGCGATCGCACATGTCGGCCACCGCCAGACGCGCAACCGCGGCACGGTCGGTGGCAGTCTGTGCCAGCTTGATCCTTCGGCCGAAATCCCAACGGTGGCCATGGCCATGGACGCCACCCTGACCGTGGCCAGCGTGCGGGGCCGGCGTGAGGTCCGGATGGCGGACTTTCCCGCTGGCTACATGACGCCTTCGATGGAGCCCGATGAAATGCTGGTGGCGGTCCACATCCAGCCCTGGGGTAGCGGTCATGGCCATGCTTTTGAGGAGTATGCGCGCCGGCATGGGGACTTCGCCATCGTCTCGGCAGCCGTCTTGATCAGTCTCGACGCCCAGGGCGTGGTGGACCGCGTGTCGGTGACCTTGGGTGGTGTTTCATCCATGCCGGTGCGGGTGTCTGCGGCCGAGCAGCTGCTGCTGGGCTCGCGCGCGCAAGCGGCCGACCTGGCTGCGGCCGCCGCTTGCTGCAAGGCGGTGGAGGCCACCAGCGACAGTCATGTGAAAAGCTGGTACCGCCAGCACCTCGCGCAGGTGCTGTGCGCCAGAGCACTGGCGCGTGCGCTCGCCAGGGTGGAGCGCTGAATGAAAACCATCGACAACTCATCGCCGGTCACGCTTTACGTCAATGGCCAGCCGCGCTGCGCCCAGGCCGAACCCCGGCTCCATCTGGGCGATTTCCTGCGTAACGAGCTGGGACTGACCGGCACCCACCTGGGCTGTGAGCATGGCGTGTGCGGCGCCTGCACCGTGCTGGTCGACGGCATGGCTTCGCGCAGTTGCCTGATGCTCGCGGTCCAGGCAGAAGGCACGCAGGTGCGCACCGTTGAGGGCCTGGCGCAGGCCGACGGCCCGCTCGGTGTGTTGCAACAAGCTTTTCACGACAGCCACGGCTTGCAGTGCGGCTTTTGTACCCCCGGCATCCTGATGTCGCTGACGGAGTTGCTCGAGACCCATCCGGCGCCGGATGAGGCAGTGATCAGGGATGTGCTGTCTGGGCATTTGTGCCGGTGCACCGGCTACCAAAATATCGTCGCCGCCGCCTTGAAGGCGGTCGAGGCGGTGCAGCGCGGGAGGTCCGCATGACCGCCAACCCACCCAGTTCGGGCATCTGGCAGAGCGTCCCCCGCGTCGAAGACGAGCAGTTGCTGCGCGGTCAAGCCCGCTTTCTCGATGATGTGCCGGTCGATGACGCCTGCCATGCCTGCTTTGTACGCAGCGCGCAGGCTCATGCGCGCATCGTCTCTGTAGACACCCAGCGGGCCCGCGCGGTGCCCGGCGTGATCGGGGTGTATGTCAAGCAGGACTTGTTTGGCGAGCTCACCTCTTGGCGCATGCCCTTGGGCTTTGCGCTGGCGGCACTGCCCGAGAACACCACGCCTTTTGTGCTGGTCGATCACGAGGTGGCTTTTGTCGGCGAGGCCATTGCGGTGGTGGTGGCCTGTAGCCGGCATGTGGCCGAAGACGCGGCCAGCCTGGTCCAAGTCAGTTACGAGTCCTTGCCGGTGGTGGCCGACTGCCGCGAGGCGGTGCGGCCCGAATCGCCACCCGTGCGAACCGAGCTGACCTCCAACGTCCTGCAGCATTACGTGATGGCCTACGGTCCCACGGACGAGGAATTCGCACAGCCACAGGTGCTGATCACCGAGGACTTCTGGGTGCATCGGGGCGCCGGCCACCCCATGGAGGGTCGCGGTGTACTGGCAAAGGTAGAGAAATCAACAGATACCCTGATGGTGTGGTCGTCCACTCAGATGGCACATGAGTTGCACTACACCCTGGCGTTGATGCTGGGCCAGCCTGAAGAGCGGCTGCGGGTGATCACCCCAGAAGTCGGCGGTGGGTTTGGCGCCAAATTCATGATCTACCCGGAAGAGGTGGTGATCCCCGCCCTGGCGCGCAAGCTGGGTCGGGCAGTCAAATGGGTCGAAGACAGGCGTGAGCATTTCATCTCGGCCGTGCAGGAGCGCGACCAGTATTGGTCGATGCAACTGGCGGCCGACCTCGAAGGCAAAATCCGCGGCCTGCGCGGCACCATGATCCACGACCACGGCGCCTATACGCCGCAGGGCACCAATGTGCCGTACAACGCGGCTTCGTCGATCTCCGGTCCTTACATCCTGCCTTCATACCACTTGGATGTGTCGGTGGTGCACACGAACAAGGTGCCCGTGGCGACCATCCGCGGCGCTGGTTATCCGCAGGCCGCCTTTGTCATGGAGCGCCTGCTGGACCGCCTGGCACGCGAGCTGGGCATGGACCCGGTGGAATGCCGACGGCGAAACCTGATTCCGGCCGACAAGATTCCCTACGTCAAGCCCCTGAAGTCTCGCGCAGGTCTGCCACTGACCATCGATTCCGGCGACTTTCCTGCACTGCAGGCGCGTGCGGTCGAAGCGGCCGATCTGCCCGGCTTTGCCGCGCGCCGCCAGGCCTCCGAAAGCCGGGGGCGTCTGCGCGGCTGGGCGCTCGCCAACTCGGTCAAGCCGACCGGGCGGGGACCCTATGAATCAGTGCGCTTGAAGATACAGCCTTCTGGCACGGTAGCCATCTACACCGGGGCTCTGGCCATGGGACAGGGCCTGAAGACCACGCTGGCACAGTTGTGCGCGCCGCACTTCGGACTAGGGCCTCAAGCCATCGAGGTGTTGGCCGGCGATACCGCCATGATCGGCTACGGCCACGGAGGTTTCGCCAGCCGGCAAGCCATCATGGCAGGCAATGCGGCGAACCAGGCCGCCCGCAATCTGCGCGACAAGGTGCTCAAGGTGGCATCGGCGGTGCTGGGCGTTGAGATCAGCGTGCTGCGCTTGAGTCAGGGCGAGGTGCTGAGTCTGGACGGGGAGCACCGCGTCCCGCTGGCTCGGTTGTCCATGTTGATGAAGGGGGTGCCCGGCTATGTCCTGCCGATGGTCGATGACCCGGGGCTGGAAGAGACCGTGCACTTTCAATGTGACGCGCAAACCTATGCCGGCGCCTGCCATGTCTGCGAGGTTGAGGTGGACCCGGAGATTGGCCACATCGAGGTCCAGCGCTACCTGGCGGTGCAGGACAGCGGCAATATCATCAATCCGCAGTTGGCTGAAGGCCAGGTGGTCGGTGGTGTGGTGCATGGTCTGGGCAATGCCTTGTTCGAGCACATGGCTTATGACGAGAACGGCCAGCCCCTGAACACCAACTTCGGGGACTACCTGCTGCCCACGGCACCCGAGGTACCGCCCATCCAGGTCATTTTTGCGCCCTCGCCTTCGCCGCTCAATGAGCTGGGGGTCAAGGGCGTCGGTGAATGCTCGACCATTGCCGTGCCGGCCGCGGTGGTCGGCGCAGTCGAAGACGCACTGTGGTCGAGGGGCGTGCGCATCAGTGAGTTCCCGCTGACGCCGATGCGGGTTGCAGAAATGCTCGGCCATGGCCGCTCGCCTGGAACAATTGACGAGGATGGTCTCTGATGGAATTTACCAACCATTTTCATGTGCCCTTGCCCTTGGCTGAGGCTTGGAAGCTCATGCTCGACGTGCCGCGCATCCTGCCTTGCCTGCCTGGCGCCCGACTGACCGAGGTCCTGGATGAAAAGCGTTACAGGGGTTCGGTGGCGGTCAAGCTCGGGCCGGTCAAGTTGTCATTTGACGGCCAGGCCGAGCTGATGCGTGTGGACGAGCAGGCGCATGTGGCATGGCTCAAGGGTGCGGGCATGGACGCCAAGGGCCGGGGCGGCGCTCAATCCGAATTCAGCTTCACGCTCAAGGCTTCAGACAGTGGCACCGATGTGACGGTGCACACCCAACTGCAGCTGACCGGCGCCATCGCCCAGTATGGCCGCGGTAGCGGCATGATTTCCGAGGTGGCAACTCAGCTCCTGAGACAGTTTGAGCAGAACCTCAGCGAGATGCTGCTCGATGAACGCCTGGATGCGTCGGCGGCGGCGCTGTCGGCCGCGCTGCCACCTTTAGCCACCGTCAGCACAGGGGCCGGGATGGCTGCACCGCCGGTCGGCGCTCAGGTGAGCAGCCAGGATGTCCGGGCCCTGCTTGCGCAATGCCAAGCTGTGTTGGCGGCCAGCCAGCAAACCTTGGCCGACGTGCGCTTGATGACCAAGACCGCGCGCGGCCCGAACAAGGAGCTCAATGGTTTTTCCTTGCTCTGGCGGGCCCTATGGGCCAGCGTCTCGGGGCGGGGTGGTTCTGACTCTTCGGCACCCAAGCGATGAGTCGACATGCCACCGCCTTGGCCTGTGCGCCGCGCTGCTGCGGCGCCTCGGGTAATCACCGAGTGCTTGCGGACATGACAGGCTTACGCCTCCCAAAACTTGTCCGTACACTGATCAAAACAACGGGCTTGCTCATCACCATGGATGGCAGATGACGAACAAAAAAGTTCCTTCTTGTTCTGGGCTGGGTAGGAGGCGTTCATGGACCACAGTGACCGCGGGCTGAGCGGCGTCAAGGCGCAGGGCATCGGGGCCCGGGTGCCGCGAAAGGAAGACGCACGGCATCTGGCCGGTCAGGGTAATTTTGTGGCCGACATGGTCATGCCCGGTCTGTGCGAGGTGGCGTTTTTGCGCAGCCCGCTGGCCCATGCCCGCATCGTGTCCACCCAGGTGCCCGAGGACATCGCGCCGCAGATCGTGCTGCGCGAGACCATGCTCGACGCTCTGGACATCGTCGCGCCCTCCACCCTGCCGAGCTACCAGGAATCGGCCCAACCGCCTCTGGCCTCAGGCAAGGTGCGCTTTGTCGGTGAGCCGGTGGCCATGGCTTTTGCAGCCACCCGGGCCCAGGCGGAGGACTTGATTGAGCGGGTCGAGGTCGCATACGAGGAACTGCCGGTGCATGCCGAAGTCTGGTCCGCGCTGGCGCCAGACGCCGAGTTGCTGCACCCGGGCTGGAAGGACAACCGCTTTGTCACCTTGCGCGCCGACAAGGATTTCGAGGCCCTGGCAGCGCAGGCTGAGGTCAAGGTACAGCGCAGCATTGAGCTGTCGCGCCAGTGCATGGTGCCCCTGGAGGGCAAGGCGGTTCTGGCCTATTGGGACTTTAAGGTCGATCAGTTGGTGGTCTGCAGCGCCACCCAGGTGCCGCACCTGATCCGCACCGGTCTGGCCCAGCTGCTCGATCTGCCCGAGGAGCGGGTGCGGGTGATCTCTCCCGATGTGGGCGGCGCCTTCGGCTACAAATGCGTGTTGCAGCAGGAGGAGGTCTGCGTGGCCTGGCTGGCCAAGACCTACCGCCGTCCCTTCCGTTTCCTGGAAGACCGCCGCGAGCATCTGATCGCCGGTGCCAACTCTCGCCAGCACCACTATGAAGTCACCGCCTATGCCGACCGGCGTGGCCGACTGCTGGCCCTCGACGCCGTGATCACCATTGACGGTGGCGCCTATTCGGTCTGGCCTTTCACCGCCGGCCTCGAGCCTGGTCAGGCGGTGGGCAATCTGCCCGGTCCCTACGACTTTCGCGGCTACCGCTGCGAGACCCGCTGCGTTGCCACCAACAAGCCAGGCTTTGTGCCTTACCGCGGCGTGGCGCGCACCGGGGTCTGCTTTGCCATGGACTTGCTGATGGACGCACTGGCGCGTGAGGTCGGCCGCGAGCCCTGGGAGGTGCGGCTGGACAACCTGGTCAAGCCTCAGCAAATGCCCTACATCAACGTGGCGAACAAGCATTTCGACGGCGGCGACTACCCAGCCAGCCTGCGCCGCGCGCTCGAGATGATCGACCTGCCTGCGGTTCTAGAGCGCCAGCGCCGGGGTGAGGCCGATGGGCGGCGGATCGGCATCGGTACCGCCACCTACTGTGAGCAGTCCGCCCACGGCACCTCGGTGTTCGCCACCTGGGGCACGGCGGTGATCCCGGGCTATGACCAGGCCATGGTCAGGATGACGGCCGACGGCGGCCTGGAAATCCGGGTTGGCGTGCATTCACATGGCCAGGGCATGGAAACCAGCTTTGCGCAGATCGCCCATGAGGTGTTGGGCGTGCCCATCGACCGGGTGCGCATGATCCACGGCGACACCGGCCAGACACCGTATTCCAGCGGCACCTACGCCTCGCGGGCCATGGTCATGACCGGCGGCGCAGTGGGCGTGGCCTGCAAGCAGCTGGCGCCCCGGCTGCGTCACATCGCCGGCCACCTGATGGGTGTGGATCCGGCCACCGTGGTGCTGGCCCAGGGCCGCGCCTATGCGGGCGATGCGTCGGTGACGCTGGCTGAGATTGGCAATGCCTGGTACATCAATCCGCAAAAGCTGCCAGCCAATGTGGATCGCGCCGGCCTGGAGGTATCCACCGGCTACAAGCCCAAGGTCGATACCGGGGCCTTCAGCTATGCCAGTCATGCGGCAGTGGTGGCGGTCGATCAAGACACCGGCGCGATCGAGATCCTGGACTACGCGGTGGTCGAGGACTGCGGCGTGGTGATCAACCCAATGATCGTCGAAGGCCAAACCATCGGCGGCATTGCTCAGGGCATAGGCACCGCCCTGTATGAGGAGATGTGCTACGACGAGCAGGCCCAGCCCCTGGCCTCGACCCTGGCCGACTACATGCTTCCTGGCGCCACCGAGATTCCAAGCATTCGCATTGACCACTTCGAGACTCCGTCGCCTCACACCGAATTTGGCGCCAAGGGGATGGGCGAGGGCGGCGCCATAGCGCCGCCGGCCGTCCTGTTTAACGCGGTCAACGATGCGCTGCGCGGCACCGGCGCCCCCGAGCTGTTGATGACGCCCTTGACGCCGCGGCGGCTCCTCGGCGCCCTGGCCCAAGGCCGCAAGGGGGCAGCGCCATGAAGGCTGCCGCTTTCGAACATCAGGGCGCTGCCGATGTGCAGGAGGCGCTGCGTCTGCTGGCCGCTGGCGGTGGCCGAGCCAAGCTGATTGCCGGAGGTCAATCGCTGGGCCCCATGCTCAATCTGCGCCTGAGCCGGCCGCAAGTGCTGGTCGACCTAGCCAATCTGGCGGGCCTGACCTCGGTCGAGGTGCAGGGCCAGGAGTTGGTGCTCGGCGCGCGGCTCACGCACGCGTCCATCGAGGACGGTCGCCATCCGGCGCTGGCCGCGCATCCGATGCGGCAGGTCGCAGCCGGCATTGCCTACCGAGCCATCCGCAACAAGGGCACGCTGGGCGGTAGCCTGGCCCATGCCGACCCAGCCGCCGACTGGGTGTTGGCCCTGGTGGTCATGGGCGCGGTGCTGCGCCTGCAGTCGCCGCATGGCGTGCGCGAGCGCCCGCTCGAGGGCTTCATGCAGGCCGCCTACACCACTGAATTGGCGCAGGACGAGTTGATCACTGCGGTACGGGTGCCCGCCATGGCCCAGGGCCGTTGGGGCTATTACAAGTTCTGCCGCAAGCCCGGCGAGTTTGCCGATGCCAGCGCGGCGGTATGTCAGATCGCCCCCGGAGCGCCCTGGCGCTTGGCCCTGGGCGCACTCGATGGCCCGCCGCTGCTGCTTGCAGCCCTTGCCCAAGAACTGGGCGAGCCCGGCACTGCGACCCTGGCCCTGAGCCGCTTGCGCGAGGCGGTTGCTGCCGCACTGCCCGAGCGCGATCCGATCGACCACCAATTACACGCTGTCTGCCTAGCGCGTGCGCTCGAGCAGGCCGGCTGGCCAGCTCGCACCGCCTGACGGCCCCGCTTGACCCATGAAGGCCATCACGCTCCACATCAACGGTAACCGGCTTGCGGCCGAAGTCGAGGCGCGCACCCATCTGGGTGATTTTCTGCGCGACAGCGCCCGCCTGACTGGCACGCACCTGGGCTGCGAACACGGGGTCTGCGGCGCCTGCACGGTGCTGGTCGACGGCGAGCCAGTGCGCTCGTGCATCACCTTTGCCGTCAGCTGCCAGGGCCGCCATGTCACCACGGTCGAAGGCTATGACGGCGATGCAATCATGCAGCGCCTACGCCCGGCCTTCACCCGTCACCATGCGCTGCAGTGTGGCTATTGCACCCCTGGCATGCTGGCCACGGCCCGCGACATTGTGCTGCGCTTGCCTGATGCCGACGAGGCCCGGGTGCGCTTGGAATTGGCCGGCAATTTGTGCCGCTGCACCGGCTACATGGGCATCGTGGCAGCCATCCTGGACGTGCTGGCGCAGTTGCGCGCCGAGCCTGACCCCGACATCAACGCCCTGCGCGCTCAAGCCCGCGCCGGACAATTCGCGCCGCCGCTCGTGGCGGACACCCAAGGGGGCATCAAAGCCATGCCCCTGATGGCGCAGGTCGGTCGCGCAGCATCTACGGCAGCGGCGGCTGTGCTGACTGCGCCGGCGGCAGAGCCTGTGGCGCTGGAGCAGGAAGTCGCTGCCATTCGAGGCGGCACCCGCATCGAAGCCAGCTTCGAACTGCCCTACCCGGCTGAGGCGGTCTGGGCCTTCATGGGCGATCTGCCGGCGGTGGCGGCCTGCTTGCCCGGTGCGGCCATCGAGTCGCAAGAGGGCGAGAAGGTCAAAGGCCGCATCGCGATCAAATTTGGCCCTATGGCCGCCGCCTTTGTGGGCGCCGCCAAGCTCGAGCGCGACGATCAGGCGCGTCGGGCGGTCTTGCGCGGCGCCGGGCAAGACAACCTGAGCCGTTCGCGCGCACAGGGCGATATAGCCTACCAGATGGTGACCCTGGACTCAGGACACACCCGGGTGGATGTGGACATGCTCTACACCTTGCAGGGCCCGCTGGCGCAGTTTTCCAGGTCAGGGCTGGTCAAGGATTTTGTGCGGCGCCTGGTGGCCGATTTCGGCCTGCAGGTCCAGGCCCGCATGGGTGGCGCCAGCGATGCTGCAGCAGCGGCGCCTGCGGCCGTCCAGCCCTTGCGCTCCTTGCTGGCCCTGCTGTGGGAGCGCGTGCGACGCAGCTTCATGGGCGGTCGCTGAATGGAATTCATCCCCTGGAAACCCATCGTTGACACTTCAAAAAAACCATCAGTGCGCAAGCGTAATTTGAGCCAGTAAGTCCACTTTTTTCGAGCGAGTAAGTCCACTTTTTTATGAGGAGTGATCATGGAGAGACGTAAATTTCTAAGTTCAGCCGCAGTGGCGGGATCAGTGGCTGCGGCCGCATTGCCAGCCAAGGCGCAGGGCACCCCGGGGGTCAAGTGGCGCATGTCCACCAGCTGGCCTAAAAGCCTGGACACCATCTATGGCTCAGCCGACCAGCTGTGCAAGCGCGTCGGTGAGCTCACCGAGGGCAGGTTCACCATCCAGTGCTTTGCCGGCGGCGAGGTGGTTCCCCCCGCCCAAAACCTGGAGGCGGTGAGCAACGGCACCGTGGAGGTCAACCACGTGCTGGCATCGGGCTTTTTTGGCAAGAACTCGGCCCTGGCTTTTGACACCGGTCTGCCCTTCGGTTTGAACGCTCGCCAGCACAATGCCTGGATGCAGTTCGGTGGCGGCATGACGCAGCTGCGCGAGGTCTATCGCAAGATGGGCATCGTCAATTTCGTCTGCGGCAATGTGGGCGCGCAGATGGGCGGCTGGTACCGCAAGCAGATCAAGTCGGTGGCTGACCTCAAGGGCTTGAAGATGCGCATCGGCGGCGTCGGCGGCATGGTCATCTCCAAGCTCGGTGCGGTGCCGCAGCAAATCCCGGCAGCCGACATTTACCCGGCGCTGGAAAAAGGCACCATCGATGCGGCCGAGTGGATTGGCCCTTACGACGATGCCAAGCTGGGCCTGAACAAGGTCGCCCCCTACTACTATTCGCCGGGCTGGTGGGAAGGCAGTGCCTCGATCACTGCCATGGTCAACGCCAAAGCCTGGGAGGCCTTGCCACCAACGTTCAAAGCGGCCTTTGAATGCGCCTGCAATGAGCAGACCATGAAGATGATCGCCGACTACGACAACCGTAACCCGGAGGCGATGAAAAGGCTGATCGGCGGCGGCGCCAAGCTGTCGTACTTTCCCAAGGCGGTCATGGAGGCGGCCTACAAGGCATCCAACGAGGTCAATGACGCCTTGGCCGAAGCCAATCCGGAGTTCAAGACCATCCTGCCCGGCTGGCTCAGGTATCGGCGGGACCAGGCCAGCTGGTTCCGTGTGGTCGAGGCCGAGCTCGACAACTTCACCTTCACCAACGTGACCAAGTGATAGCTCGCTGGGAGGCCAAGCCTCCCAGTGAGTCTGCAGGCAGAACATGATCTCGCCGGAAAAATCGACGACCCCTACCGCACCCCTGCCCCTTTGGATTCGCGTCATCGACGCGACCTCTGATGGCTTTGCCGTGATCGCCAAGTACGCGCTACTGCTGTCGTGCGTGATCAGTGGTGCTAATGCGCTGGTGCGCTTTTTTCTGGACGTCAGCTCCAACGGATGGCTGGAGATCCAGTGGTATCTGTTCGGCGCCGGGGTGATGTTGGGGGCGGCGCAGGTGCTCAGACTCAATGAGCATGTGCGGGTCGATTTGTTCTACGGCCGCTGGCAGCCGCGGACGCAGGGCTGGCTCGACCTGTTCGGCTTTTTGCTTTTTCTGCTTCCGGTGATGGTCCTGATGACTTACCTGTCCTGGCCGATCATGGTGGAGATGTTCGTCTCGGGGGAGACCTCACCCAATGCTGGCGGTCTGATCCGCTGGCCGGCGATGAGCTTGCTGCCCTTGGGCTTTGCGTTGCTGGTCTTGCAGGGCTTGAGCGAGCTGGGCAAGCGGGTGCTCTGGCTGCGCGGAAGCATCGAGTTGACGATGCATTACGAAAAGCCGCTGCAATGAGTGCCGAGCTTTTTCCGCCGCTGATGTTTGCCGGCCTGATCGGGATTTTGCTGCTGGGTTTTCCGGTCGCCTTTTCCCTGGCTGCGCTGGGCGTGGCCTGCGGTCTGGTGGCCATTGCCCTGGACCTGTTTCCTGCGGGCTTTCTGTCGGCGCTGCCACTGAATGTTTTTGGCATCCTGTCCAACGAATTGCTGTTGGCCATCCCATTTTTTACCCTCATGGGATGCATCCTGGAGCGCTGCGGCCTGGCCGAGGACATGCTTGACTCCATGGGGCAGCTGTTCGGACCGATCCGCGGTGGGCTGGGGTATTCGGTCATCATCGTCGGGTTCATTCTGGGCGCAATCACCGGCACCGTGGCCGGGCAGGTGATTGCCATGGCCATGATCTCCTTGCCGGTGATGATGCGCTATGGCTACAACATGCGCTATGCCACCGGCGTGCTGGCGGCTTCGGGCACCATCACCCAACTGGTGCCGCCCTCCCTGGCGCTGATCGTGCTCGCCGACCAGCTCGGCCGCTCGGTGGGCGACATGTACAAAGGCGCCTGGGGGCCGGCCATCATTCAGGTGCTGCTGTTTGCGCTCTACACCTTTGTGCTCAGCCGGGTGAGGCCGCAAGATGTGCCAAGCCTGCCAAAGGAAGCGCGCACGCTGCACGGCTGGGCCCTGTGGGCCAAGTGCCTGCGCGGCATCATTCCCTCGGCCCTGCTGATTTTTGCGGTGCTCGGGAGCATGGGCGGCCTGCCCGGCATCGACACGGCGGTAGCCACGCCCACCGAGGCCGGTGCGATGGGTGCGCTTGGCGCCATTGCCCTGGCGGCCATGCAAAGGCGCTTGAGTTGGGCCCTGCTGAAGTCGGCCACGACCGCCACTATGCGCATGACCGCCATGGTGGTCTTCATCCTGATTGGCGCGCGCGCGTTTTCCCTGGTTTTCCAGGGGATAGGCGGAGGCCTGTGGATCGAGCATCTGATGAGCAGCCTGCCGGGCGGGCAAATCGGCTTTCTCATCGTGGTCAATATCTTTATCTTCATATTGGCCTTCTTCCTCGACTTCTTTGAGATTGCTTTCATCGTCCTGCCGCTGCTGGCGCCGGTGGCCCATAAGCTGGGCATCGATTTGGTGTGGTTCGGGGTACTGATCGCAGTCAATATGCAGACCAGCTTCATGCATCCGCCTTTTGGTTTTTCGCTGTTTTATCTGCGCGGCATCTCGGACACTCTGTTCAAGGAAGGCAAAATCGAACGCAGGGTGCAGTCCAAGGACCTGTATCTGGGGGCCATCCCCTGGGTGGTGATGCAGCTGATCTTGGTGGCGATCGTGATCTTCGTGCCGCAGACGGTGACCGCTTTCCTGGACAAGGAAGTCGTGGTGGACACCGACAAGGTCGAGATCAACTTCCAAAGCTCGGGTGGCCGCGAGGAAAACGCCTCGGACAACGACCCTTCCCGGCTGTTCCGCACGGACCCCAAGGACGACAAGTAAGGCCTGCGGCCTATCATGGCGCCCGGCGCATTGGCCATGCTGGGCGAGTCCCATCGGGGCCTGATGACTGCGGGAGATCTGACATGAAGATGGAAGGCATTCCATTTGGGACGACGGACTGGTCTGCCGTGCCCTGGTCGGTACATCCAGGCGAGACAGGAAGACTTCTGTTTTCTCCCGGCGATAGCCACCGCGGTTGAAGCCCCCCCGAATCATCTACTAACCAAAACCCTTGATTGATCACCGGTGAGTTGTGGCACTTGAGTTCGGTTGAGTGACATGGCTTTTTTGCCCACGTACTCTTTCAGGTACGACTGCATTTCTGCCATCGTGATGTTGCCGTCCTTGTTCTCATCGGCCTCACCTTCCATGCCCTTCATCAGGTAGTAAGAGAAGATGCCGTGCTTCAGGTCGGGGCTCGATGAGGCCAGCTGGTCTGGCGCAGACGCACTGATCACGTTGAAGTTCGATGGAAAAGAGGATGCTTTCGCTTGGATAGAGATCGGTCTGGCAGAGGCCAACAATGTTTCGCCCGTACGAATCTGGCCGCTGTAGCAAGCATCCATGAACATGGTGACGGAGCGGGGGGACACCGCTTGGATTGAGGCGATCAACTCGGACTGCTTAATGGCTGTTCTGTCCAGAAATTGACGATCAACCCCGTGGGGCAGCATGTAGAGGTTTGAGCCATCATCGCTGGGCAAGCCGTGGCCGCTGAAAAAAACATACACGTCCGTCTGCCCCTTGCGGGTCTTCAACGGAAGCCAGTTATTGAAAGCGCTCAAGATTTCGAGAGCATCGGCCTGCTGATCCACCAGAAGCTTGATGTTCTCGGGACGAACACCCAGACCGCGAACTGCATAGTCATAAAAGACGCGTGCGTCGTTGCTGGCGAATTCCGCCTTGGGTACGCGACGGTAGTCTTGAATGCCGATGATGATGGCGACGGCATTGGTCGCTGGCCTGGCTCGGACTGAAATGGGGTTCAGTGAGGCAAAGCGTACCGTGTTGTCCGCAGCCCGCCTGGACACCGCGATGGTTTGTTTTTGTGTGTTGCCAAAACGATCTGTGGCTATCACTTCAAAGTTGTTGTCGCCGATCTGAGCGAAACGATTGACGGAATATCGCCCATCTACCCTGCCACCGACTTCGTCTCCATTGACCCTCAACGACGCGGTATCGCTGTTGGTCGTGATGCTCAGTGTCAGAACGCCGTTTAAATCTGGAGGTGAAGCGATGACTGCCAGATTAAGCGTGGAGCGAGTAGGCTCTGCATTAGGGGTGACAGGCGTACTCCTGGGGCGAACTGACGCTGTTTGAGTAGGTGAGCTAAACGGGAAGCGGCTTTGGTCAAGCGCAAAAGACTGGACTAGGTCTCCGGCAGCCCACTGTCCCGAGCGGTTGATGGTCCCGTCCGCACGGTATTCAAT
>JAIXPL010000002.1 GCA_027486255.1 Comamonadaceae bacterium | reverse complement strand
CTGCGGCCACTGGTTTGGATGTGGTACTTGAGCTTCTGCGAGCGCTCGTTGGCGCCGTATTTTTCCTTCATGGCCACCGCCCAGATGCGGCGCGCCACGCGGCCCATCACGGTGTACTCGGGGTCCATGCCGTTGGAGAAGAAGAAGGAGAGGTTGGGCGCAAAGTCGTCGATGTGCATACCCCGCGCCAGATACGCTTCCACGAAGGTAAAGCCGTTGGAGAGCGTGAAGGCCAGCTGCGAAATCGGGTTGGCCCCGGCCTCAGCGATGTGATAACCCGAGATGGACACCGAGTAGAAGTTGCGCACGTCGTGGTGCACAAAGTACTCGGCGATGTCGCCCATCACCTTGAGGCTGAATTCGGTGGAGAAGATGCAGGTGTTCTGGCCCTGGTCTTCTTTCAAGATGTCGGCCTGCACCGTACCGCGCACATGGGCCAGCACCCATTCACGGATCTTGGCCGCCTCGGTGTCGGTCGGCTGGCGGCCGTTCTCGGCGGCGAACTTCTCGAGGTTCTGGTCGATGGCCGTGTTCATGAACATGGCCAGGATCGAAGGCGCCGGACCGTTGATGGTCATGGACACACTGGTGCTGGGGTTGCACAGGTCAAAGCCCGAGTACAGCACCTTCATGTCGTCGAGCGTGGCCACGCTCACGCCGGAGTTGCCCACCTTGCCGTAGATGTCGGGCCGCAGGTCCGGGTCGTTGCCATAGAGCGTGACCGAGTCGAAGGCGGTCGACAGGCGCTTGGCCGGCATGCCTTCGGAGAGCAGCTTGAAGCGGCGGTTGGTGCGGAAGGGGTCGCCCTCGCCTGCGAACATGCGGGTGGGATCCTCGTTCTCGCGCTTGAAGGCAAAGGTTCCGGCCGTGTAGGGATAGCTGCCTGGCACGTTGTCCAGCATCAGCCATTTGAGGATCTCGCCGTGGTCTTCGTACTGCGGGAGGGACACCTTGCGGATCACGGTGCCTGACAGGCTCTTGGTGGTGAGCGCGGTGCGGATTTCCTTGTCGCGGATCTTCACAACGTACTCGTCGCCGGCGTAGGCCTGCTGCATGTCAGGCCACTGCGCCAGCAGCTTGCGGGCGCCGGATTCGAGCGTCTGCTCGCGGGTGCTGGCCAGGTCCAGGGCAGCCTCGGAGGCTTTGGCCTTGCCCGGCTTGCCCTCGGCCAGCATGCGTGCGGCTTCGCGCAGCTGCTGGATCTCGCGGGCCAGGCGTGCCTGTGCACGGGCGCGCTTCTTGTAGCCGCGCACGGTGTCGGAAATTTCGGCCAGGTAGCGGGTGCGTGCGGCCGGCACGATGGGCGTCTGGTTGGTGCTGTGGCGCACGGTCACCACGGGCAGGCGGGCGGGCTGGAGCTTCACACCCAGTGCTTCAAGCCGGCTCTTGAGCGCCTGGTAGAGCGCGGTGACACCGTCGTCATTGAAGCGCGCGGCCATGGTGCCGAAAACCGGCATCTGCTCCGTGGGCGTGTTCCAAGCTTCCTTGTTGCGCTGCACCTGCTTGGCTACATCGCGCAGCGCATCCTGCGCGCCTTTGCGGTCAAACTTGTTGATGGCGATGAACTCGGCGAAGTCCAGCATGTCAATCTTCTCGAGCTGGCTGGCAGCGCCAAACTCGGGCGTCATGACGTACAGCGGCACGTCCACGTGCGGCACGATGGCCGCATCGCCTTGGCCGATGCCCGAGGTCTCCACCACCACGAGGTCAAAGCCGGCCACCTTACAGGCCGCCACCACGTCGGGCAGGGCCTGGCTGATTTCGGAGCCGAAGTCGCGGGTGGCGAGCGAGCGCATGAACACACGCGGGCCCTGCTGCCAGGGGCTGATGGCATTCATGCGGATGCGGTCACCCAACAGGGCGCCGCCACTCTTGCGGCGCGAAGGGTCGATGGAGATCACGGCCACGCGCAGGGCGTCGCCCTGGTCCAGGCGCAGGCGGCGAATGAGCTCGTCGGTGAGCGAGGACTTGCCGGCGCCGCCCGTGCCGGTGATGCCCAGCACCGGCACCTTCACGCCTTGCGCCGCCTGGCGCAGGGCCTGCAGCATGGCGCCAGCCACCTGGCCGTTTTCCAGCGCAGTGATGAGTTGGGCCAGGGCGCGCCAGTTCATTTCGTCATGGCCCTGGATGGCTTGCACGCCGGTGGGGGCGAGGTGGCTGAGGTCCTGGTCGCAGCGCATCAGCATCTCACCGATCATGCCGGCCAGGCCCATGCGCTGGCCGTCTTCGGGGCTGTAGATGCGGGTGACACCGTAGTCCTGCAGTTCGCGGATTTCGGGGGGCACGATCACGCCGCCGCCGCCGCCAAACACCTGGATATGTTCGCCGCCCCGGCTCTTGAGCAGGTCCACCATGTACTTGAAGTACTCCACATGTCCGCCCTGGTAAGAGCTGATGGCAATGCCCTGTGCATCCTCCTGCAGAGCCGCGGTCACCACCTCGTCGACGCTGCGGTTGTGGCCCAGGTGAATCACCTCGGCGCCCATGCCCTGCAGGATGCGGCGCATGATGTTGATGGCCGCGTCATGCCCGTCGAAGAGGCTGGCCGCCGTGACAAAGCGGACCTTGTGCGTGGGGCGGTAGTTCGCCAGTGATTTGAATTCAGCGGACAGGTCGGTCATGGGCGAAGCATCTCCGGGCAATGCAGGGGCAGTCTGTGAAGGTGTGGGGCCTGCACGCAAACGCGGCGGCCCTCGCCACTCCAGAAGGGAACAAGGGGAACGATAAGTGACGTTTACGTCAACGTCAACCTCTTCGCCAATATAACCGACCTGATCGGCTCTCGATCGAGCCGGTCCGGCCCATGCCGTCGAGACGAACCCTCAAAAAAACAGGCGCCCCGAAGGGCGCCTGTAGTGCTTGGCAGGGTCAGGAAGATCAGCGTCCGTACAGGACCTGCGGCAGCCACATCCCGATTGCCGGGAAGTTGTAGAGCAGGACGATGGCGAACACCTGAATACCCATGAAGGGCAACATGCCGGCAAAGATCTGGTTGAGCGTCACATGCGGCGGGCTCACACCCTTGAGGTAGAACGCCGCCATGGCCACCGGCGGACTCAGGAACGCGGTCTGCAGGTTCAGAGCCACCAGCAGGCCGAAGAACAGAGGATCCACACCGAAGTTATCCAGCAGAGGGATGAAGATGGGCATGAAGATCACGATGATCTCGGTCCATTCCAGCGGCCAACCGAGCACGAAGATGATGACCTGAGACAAGATCAGGAATTCGGTCTTGGTCAGGTTCATGGACATGACCCAGCGCTCCACCAGTTCCTGGCCGCCCAGCAGAGCAAAGGCGGCCGAGAAGATGGCACTGCCCACAAAGAGCCAGCAGACCATGGCACTGGTCTTGGCCGTGAGCAGGACCGACTCCTTGACTTCGCTTTGCAGACGCGACTGCCGGTAGGCCATGAGGGCCCAGATGAGCACGCCCACGGCACCGATGGCGCCCAGAACGGGCGGCACCTCGGCGGCCAGCATGCCTTCGTCGTGCAGGATGAACCAGCCGATGGAGGCCAGGGCAGGCGCCCAGAGCAGCAGCCACATGCCGAAGATGCGGCCGCGCTCGCTTGAGCGCTTGCCAATCACGCCATAGATAGCAGCCAGCAGGTAGCCACCAAAAGCACCCACGGCCGCCGCCTCGGTAGGAGTGGCCAGACCCATCACGATGGAGCCCAGCACCCCCAAGATCAGCACCAGCAGGGGGAAGAAGCTCGAGAGCAGCATCTTGAAGATTTCAAGACGCTGGAAGGTCAGCAGCGCATAGAAACCAGCCAGAGCCAGCACACCCACGCCCAAACCAATCCAATAACCGATGGTGGCGGGGGTTCGCTCCAGCTTGGCCGGCGCCTGTGCCGCAGCTGCCACGGGAGGTTCCTGTACGCCGGCTGACGGTGGTTCACGCACGCCATCGGAGGAGCCTGGAGGCGCCTGGAGATCCGAACTGGCCGCAGCAGCAGGCTCTTTGAGGGCACCCGGTGGCTCGGCCAGACCGCCCGAAGCCGCACCAGGGGGCTCGGCCAGACCGCCTGCGGCAGGAGGTTCCTGCAGGCCACCTGCGGCCGGAGGCTCCTGTAGGCCACCGGCACCGGCCGGCTCCTGCACACCAGCAGAACCTGCGGGCTCTGCCAGGCCATCGGCCTGGCCTTCCGCCACGGCCACCGGCTGGTTCGCCGACGGGCGCGTGTTCAAGTGCCATGACAAGGCGGCCACCAGCACCACAAACAGCGTGGGCAGCAAGGCAACGACCAGTTGCTTGCGCAGGTAGCCACCTTCGGCGGGTGCGGCAGCGCCACCGCGCAGCAGACCCGGCAGGGCCAGGCTGGAGACGCCTTGGGACAAACGATCGAGCACAGGCGGCAGCGGCACGAAACGCTGTTCAGCAGACAGCGGCGGCATGAGGCCCGGCTTGATCTTGGCCAGAATGATGATGTAGATGATGTACAGGCCCGCGAGCATGATGCCGGGGAAGAAGGCACCCGCATACAGCTGCACCACCGACACGCCGGCTGTGGCGCCGTAGACGATCAGCATGACCGAGGGTGGAATCAGGATGCCCAGACAGCCACCGGCCGTGATGGCGCCGGCCGAGACGCGAACGTCATAGCCGCCCTTGAGCATCTGCGGCAGCGCCAGCAATCCCATGAGCGTGACCACCGCACCCACGATGCCCGTGGCCGTGGCGAACACCGCGCAAGTAAAGAGCGTGGCCACCGCCAGCGAGCCAGGCACCCGGGCCAGGGCCAGATGAAGACTCTTGAACAGCTTGTCGATCAGGTTGGCCCGCTCGACCAAGTAACCCATGAACACGAAGAGCGGGATCGAGATGAGCACATCATTGCCCATCACCTTGAAGGCTGACTGCACCATCAGGGTGAGCGTCTTGCTCGTGTCCCGCTCGTAAGCGATCCAGGTGAAGATCATGCCCATGCCCATGAGGGTGAAGGCTGTGGGGAAACCAAGCATGATGGCCACCACCACCAGGGCCAGCATCATCAGGCCCAGGTGGCCGGTGGTGACGGTTTCGGCGGAAATCAACATCACCGCCGTGCCGGCGATGATGAGGGCCATCAGCGAAAAACCGAACCAGAGTTCTTTTCGAATTTTGAAATTCATCGTGCAGCTCCCTGGGCAGCTGCCACGTTGACGTCTTCAGCCTTGACCATCTGCTTGAGTTTTTCGACATCGACTTCTTCGACGTCCTCCTCGCGCGAGGGCCATTGGCCGTCGCGGATGCACTGAATGCAGCGCACGATCTCCACAATTCCCTGCAGCAGCAGCATCAGGCCCGCCACGGGAATCATGAACTTAAAGGGATAAAGCGGCAGCGGCGTGGCCGAGAAGGTGCTTTCGCGGATGGCCAGCGCTTCACGCGCGAAGTCCCAACCGGCCCAGGTGAGGGCCACGATGCCAGGCAGGAAAAACAGGAAATAGAGCACCAGATCAATCCAGGCCTGGGTGCGCGGCTCGAAAAAGCCATACAGCACGTCACCACGCACATGTCCATTTTTGGCCAGGGTGTAGGCACCGGCCAGCATGAACAAGGTTCCGTACATCATGATCTGCGCATCAAGCGTCCAGTCATGAGGGCTGTTCAGCACATAGCGCGAGAACACTTCCCAGGCAATCAGACCCGTGAGCAGCACGATGAGCCACGCGAAAGTCTGTCCCAGCCAGGTGGACGCACGGTCCACCGCCATCAACAAGTTCTTCATTCTTAAAACCCTGGGGGGCTCAAGCCCCTCTATATGAAAAAAAGGCCGCCGGTCCAAGACCAGCGGCCCTTGTCACTGTCCGATCGTGCTTAGGCTTTTTTCTTGGCCGGCTGACGGAAGTAACGGTTCCAGGCCATCTTAAAGTCGACCATGTAGTCATTTTGCCATGAGCCGGCGCGCTGGGCGAACACACGCTGGGAGTCCATGACTTTCTTGAACAGAGGATTCTCAGCCGACTTCTGAGTCGTGACCTTGTCCCAGGCATCGAGCTGGGCACGCAGGATGGAGTCAGGGGTCTTGTAGAAGTTGACCTTGTCCTTGGTCTTGAGCTCGATGTAGTCCTGGGAATTGCGGTGGATGGCCTTCCAGCTCATGTCGGAGCTGGCCGCCTGCACGGAATAGTCGATGATGGACTTGAGTTCGCCAGGCAGGGCGTCGTACTTGGACTTGTTGAACAGAATCTCGAACTGCTCGCCGCTCTGGTGGAAGCTCTGCAACATGCAGTTCTTGACCACGTCGGGGAAGCCCAAGATGCGGTCGGAAGTTGCATTGTTGAATTCAGCGGCATCCAGCAGACCGCGGTCCAGGGCGGGGACGATCTCGCCACCGGGCAGGGGGTTCACGGCCGTGCCGAGTTCCTTGAACACGTCCACCGCCAGGCCGACGGTGCGGTACTTCAGGCCCTTGAGGTCTTCAACCTTGGAGATGGGCTTCTTGAACCAGCCCAGGGGCTGCGTGGGCATGGGGCCGTAGAGGAAGGACACCACGTCGATGTTGGTGGCCTTGTAGATCTCCTCCAGCAGGGCCTTGCCGCCACCGTAGTAGTGCCATGCGAGAACCATGTTGGGGTCCATGCCGAAAGCCGGGCCGGAGCCCCACAGGGCCAGGGCATTGTTCTTGCCGTAGTGGTAGGCCACCACGCCATGGCCGCCGTCGAGCGTACCCTTGTTCACGGCATCGAGCAGCTGGAAGGCGGGCACCACGGAACCGGCGGGCAGCACCTCGATCTTGAGGCGACCACCAGCCATGTCGTTGACCTTCTTGGCGAAGTCGTTGGCGTACTCGTGGAAGATGTCCTTGGCAGGCCAGGTGCTCTGGAAACGGAAGGTTGCGGTCTGGGCGCTGGCGATCATGGGCGCCGACATGGCGCCGGCGGCAACGGCTGCACCCTTGAGCAGGTTGCGGCGTTGGGTTTTCTGGGGCTGAGTCATGGCTGGTCTCCTGTAGGAAAGAATTGCTCGACCCGATATCATCCGCAAGGATCCCCGCTAGAGATCAGAGGGTTTTTACTGATGAGGCATGGGAACGAGGCTGAAAAAAATTCAGCCGGGGCTTGAACGGGCGCTGCGGCTGCACTGAGCTGGTGCAATGGCCAAAGGGCTGGGGCAAGCTGTACATAATCGCGGCCATGACTTTTCTTGCGCTGGACGTGGGCAACACGCGCCTGAAGTGGGCCCTCTACGAGGCGTCCAAGCCGGGAGCTCGCCTGCTGGCACAGGGAGCGGTTTTCCTCGAGAACATCGAGAAGCTGGCCGAGGAGGAGTGGCAGGGCCTGCCCCAGCCCACGCGTATTCTGGGCTGCGTCGTGGCGGGCGACCCGGTCAAGCGCCGGGTGATGGACCAACTCGAGCACTGGGACGTGGTGCCCAGCTGGGTGATCGCCAGCGCCGCCGAGGCGGGCTTGACCAACGGCTATGACCACCCGACCCGGCTGGGCGCCGACCGCTGGGTGGCTATGGTGGGGGCCTACCACCGGATCCAAGCGCGCGGTGAGCACCGGCCCTGCGTACTGGCCATGGTGGGCACCGCCGTGACGGTAGAGGCCATCGCGCCCGATGGCCGATTCCTGGGCGGCCTGATCCTGCCCGGCCACGGCATCATGCTGCGCGCACTCGAATCCGGCACCGCCGGCCTGCACGTGCCCACCGGCGAGGTGCGCGATTTCCCCACCAACACCAGCGACGCGCTCACCAGCGGCGGCACCTTTGCGATTGCCGGCGCCATCGAGCGCATGGTCGAGAGCGTGGTGCGCCACTGCGGCGCCGCCCCGGCCTGCATCATGACCGGCGGCGCCGGCTGGAAGATGGCGCCCAGCATGCAGCGCCCCTTCGAGCTGGTGGACAGCCTGATCTTCGACGGCCTGCTGGAAATCGCTTCCCGCCGCTTTGCCGACTAGGCGCTGCGGGGCTTGACCAACGAGGCCGCTTTTTTGGCGCGTTCTCGCGCCAGCTCGACGTCGGCATCAAAGGCCAGCGCCACGCCCATGCGGCGCTTTGCAAAGCTCTCAGGCTTGCCAAAGAGCCGCAGGTCGGTATTGGGGACCCGCAGCGCCTCGTCCACACCGTCAAAGGCAATGCCTTTGGCATCCACGCCGCCGTAAATCACGGCGCTGGCGCCCGGACTGCGCAGCTGGGTGTTCACGGGCAGCCCCAGAATGGCGCGGGCATGCAGCTCGAATTCGCTTTGCACCTGCGTGCTCAGGGTCACCAGGCCGGTGTCGTGCGGGCGGGGACTGACCTCGCTGAACCAGACCTGCTCACCCTTGACGAACAGCTCCACGCCAAACAGGCCCTGGCCACCGAGGTTGTCGGTCACGGCCTGGGCGATGCGGCGGCTTTCGGCCAGCGCCTTCGGGTGCATGGGATGCGGCTGCCAGCTCTCGACGTAGTCGCCCGAGACCTGCACATGGCCGATGGGCTCGCAAAAATGCGTCTCGATCTGGCCGCTGGCGCCCAGGGCGCGCACGGTCAGCTGGGTGATTTCGTAATCAAAGTCGATAAATCCCTCGACGATGACGCGCCCATGGCTCACGCGGCCACCGGCCATGGCGTAGTCCCAGGCCTTCTTCACGTCCTCGGGTCCGCTGATCTTGCTCTGGCCCTTGCCCGAGGAGCTCATCACCGGCTTGACGATGCAGGGGTAGCCAATGCCCCCGTCAATGGCGGCCTGCAGCTCCTGCAAGGAGTCACAGAACACATAGGGGCTGGTCGGCAGGCCAAGGGTCTCGGCGGCCAGGCGGCGGATGCCCTCACGGTCCATGGTCAAGCGCGCGGCTCGGGCGGTGGGGATGACGCGCACCACGCCCGCGGCCTCGAGTTCCTCCAGCATGGGCGTGGCGATGGCCTCGATCTCAGGGACCACCAGGTGCGGCCTTTCTTGTTCAATCAGGGCCTTGAGCTGGGCCGGGTCGCTCATGGTGATGGTGCGCGCATGGTGCGCCACCTGCTGACCGGGCGCGTTCTCATAGCGGTCGACCGCGATGGTTTCCACCCCCAGGCGCTGCAGCGCGATCAGCACCTCCTTGCCCAGCTCGCCCGAGCCCAGCAGCATGACTTTGGTGGCAGAAGGCGACAACGGAGTTCCGAGGGTGGTCATGGCAGAGACGGGGGAAGTGGGAAACCGGCAAATTTAACCCATCGTGACGGTGCTGGCAGCGGCGTGCCGGCTGCCGGGCACAATGCCGTCATGAGCCCCTCCTCCGCTCCGAGCGCCCCGATTTTTTCCGTGCAGGGGCTGAGCAAACGCTACGGCGACACCACCGTGGTCGATGCGCTCTCCTTTGCCATTGCGCCCGGCGAATGCCTGGGCGTGATCGGCCCCAACGGGGCGGGCAAGACCACCACCATCCGCATGTGCCTGGGCCTGGCCACGCCCGATGCCGGCCAGGTGCTGTTCCAGCCAGCTGGCAGCCCCACCCTGGCCATGCCGGCCGATGGCTTGGCCATCAAAGCACGCCTGGGCATCGTCAGCCAGTTCGACAGCCTGGACCCCGATTTTTCCTGTGCCGAGAACCTGCTGGTCTTCGGCCGCTACTTCGGCCTGCCCGATGCCGTGATCCGGGAACGCATCCCCCGGCTGCTTGAATTTGCCGCGCTCACCCACAAAGCTGATGCCAAGCTCAGCGAGCTCTCCGGCGGCATGAAGCGGCGCCTCTCGCTGGCCCGCGCCCTGGTGAACGACCCCGACCTGCTGCTGCTCGACGAGCCCACCACGGGCCTGGACCCGCAGGCCCGCCACCTCATGTGGGAGCGCCTGCAGCGCCTGGTGCAGCAGGGCAAGTCCATTCTGCTGACCACACATTTCATGGACGAGGCCGAGCGCCTGTGCAACCGCCTGCTGGTGCTGGACCATGGCAAGAAGATGTGCGAAGGCGCGCCACGCGAGTTGATCGCGCAGAACCTCGAACCCGAGGTGGTGGAGGTCTATGGCACAGGGGCGCTGGCGCTGGCGGGCAGCCCGCTCAAGGCCCTGGCTGCCCGCACTGAAGTGAGTGGCGAGACGGTCTTCTTCTACACGCACGAGGCCAGGGCCCTGACCGCGGCCCTGGCCGAATACCCCACACTTCGCACCCTGCACCGGCCGGCGAACCTCGAGGACCTCTTCCTCAAGCTCACCGGCCGCCAGATCCGCGAGGACGCCTGATGCGCACCGCCGCCCCACCCTCCCCCTGGCGAGCCCCGCGCCTGAGCTGGCGCTGGGTGCCCGTGTTCCGACGCAACCTGCTGGTGTGGCGCAAGCTCTTCTTGCCCAGCCTCGTGGGCAACATTGCCGAGCCGCTGATCACGCTGGTGGCTTTTGGCTATGGCCTGGGCGCGCTGGTCGGCCAGGTCCAGTTGGGTGGCAGTGCCGTGCCCTACATCGTGTTCCTGGCCTCGGGCTCCATCTGCATGAGCGCCATGAATGCGGCCTCCTTCGAGGCGCTGTACTCGGCCTTCTCGCGCATGCATGTGCAGCGCACCTGGGACGGCATCATGAACGCGCCCGTGGAGCTCGACGACGTGGTGCTGGCCGAGATGCTCTGGGCCGCCTTCAAGTCGCTGTTCACCACCACCGTCATCCTCGGGGTGATGCTGGTGCTGGGCATCAGCGCCAGCCCCTGGCTGCTGCTGGCCTGGCCGCTCTTGGGTCTGGTGGGCATCGTGTTTGCCAGCATCGCGCTCATCTTCAACGCCCTGGCCAAGGGCTATGACTTCTTCACCTACTACTTCACGCTCTTTCTCACGCCCACCATGTTTTTGAGCGGCGTGTTTTTTCCGCGTGAGCAGTTGCCCGGCTTCATGCAGGCTGTGGCGCAGTGGCTGCCCCTGACGGCAGCGGTCGAGCTGATTCGTCCGCTCTTTCTGGGCCACCTACCGGCCGATGGCTGGCAACACCTGCTGGTGCTGCTGGTCTATGCCGTAGGGGGCTTCTGGGTGGCACTGGCGCTCACGCGCAAGCGCTTTCGCGCCTGAGCTTCACACACCTCAAGCTCTTGTAGGAGCCCAGCCCTCTGGGCGATTCTTGGGTAGGAGCCCAGTCCTCTGGGCGATTCGGTTCAGGGACACCTCTGCACACATCAGGGAGCGATCGCCCAGAGGACTGGGCTCCTACAAAATATTGGCCGGAAGGCAGGGCTCCTACGGCAGGGCAGGAACGGCAAATCGCTCTTGCATCCCCGACAGCCCCATCTGCGCCAGCAACTCTCGGAGCCGCTCAGCAGCCGCCCGGCTATTCCCTGCGTGCGGCTGCCGCGGCCGGCTGGCGATGATCAGCTCGTTCTTCATGGAATGCTCCCAGCCCACCAGCTCGGTCACCGTCACCTCGTAGCCATGGGCCTGCAGCTGCAGGCAGCGCAGCACATTGGTGATCTGGCTGCCGAACTCACGGGTGTGCAGGGGGTGGCGCCAGAGCTCGGCCAGCGGCGTGCGTTTGAGCGACAAGGCTTTCGACTGGCGCAACACCCCGGCCACCTCGGCCTGGCAGCAGGGCACCAGCACCATGTGGCTGGCCTGGTGCGCCAGGCCAAAGGCGATGGCATCGTCGGTGGCGGTGTCGCAGGCATGCAGGGCCGTGACGATGTCCACCACGGCAGGCAGCTCGCGGGAGGCATTGGCCTCTTGCACCGACAACTTGAAAAAGTCCATGCGCGCAAAGCCCAGGCGCTGCGCCAGCTCGCTTGACTTGTTCACCAGCTCCGCTCGGGTCTCGACGCCGATGATCCTGCCTTCCATCTTGCGGCCCGCGTGGGCCACGTTGAAGAACAGGTCGTAAAGAATAAAGCCCAGGTAGGACTTGCCCGCGCCGTGGTCCACCAGCACGGGCGCCGGGCGCGCCTCGAAAGCCTGGTTGAGCAATGGCTCGATGAACTGATAGAGGTGGTAAACCTGCTTGAGCTTGCGCCGGGTGTCCTGGTTGAGCCGGCCCTCGCGCGTGAGGATGTGCAGCTCCTTGAGCAGCTCGATCGACTGCCCAGGACGCAGCTCTTCAATGGGAGAGGCAGGAGGTTTGGCCATGGGCCTAGCAGTGTAGGTGCCCGTCCCGGGCACCTGGCCCGGGACAACTCAGCGCTCAGGGCGCCTGCACCGCCGCAGCGCGCCGCGCACCAAAACGCCGCTCGCGCCAGCGCAGCAGCAGCAGGGCCACGATGCCGCTGACGATCAACCAGCCAGAGACGTGAATGGCTTTCTGGCTGATGGCGTAATTGACGCTGGAGTAGGTGAGCCAGGCGCAGGCACCGCAGAACACCAGAGGCAGCAAGGGGTACAGCGGCACCTTGAAGGGGCGCACGGTGTGGGGATCGGTCTGCCTCAGCCACATCACGCCCACGCCCACCAGGAACAGAAAGCCCCAGAACACGGGCGCCGTGAACTCGACCATGGCCGAAAAGCCATCGGCCTCCTGCATGCCCAGGAGCACGAGCACGATGCTGATCAGCGCCTGCGCCCACAGCGCTTTGCGCGGCGCACCCACCTGGGTCTGCCACTGGCCCAGCGCATGCAGGCTGTCCCAGTCGCGGCCGAGGGCGAAGTTGGTGCGGGCGCCGACGATCATGGTGGCATTGATGCTGGTCAGGGCCGCAATGGCCACCGACAGACCCAAGGCTTTTTCGGCCCAGGGACCGAAGACCATGCCCACCAGGCTGGAGGCGGCGGTCTTGCTGCCCGCCAGCCCCTGCTGGCCCAGCCCCAACATGAGTGCGAGATTGACCAGCAGGTAGATGGCGGTGAGCGCCAGCATGCTGATGATGATCACGCCCACCATGGTGCGGGGGCCCCCCTTGACCTCTGCCGACACGTAGGCCGACTCGTTCCAGCCGCCGAAGGTCAGCAGCACGAACACCAGACACAGGCCCAGGGCACCAGCCCCCGGCGTTTTTTCAAACCAGCTCAGTGTGGCAGGCGCGGCCGGGTCGCCAAAGAAGAGGCCCGCCACTGCGACTGCCAGCAAGCCCAGCACCTCCAGCACCAGCAGCAACATCTGCAGCCCCGTGGACGCATGGATGCCCGCGATGTTGACCATGGTGAGCATCAGCACCACGATCAAGGCCCAGATGGCGCTCGAGTGCGTGCCCAGGGGCACCAGGGTGCTGAAGTAATCACCGAACACAAAGGCCAGCAGCGCAATCGAGCCGGTATTGATGATGGTGGCCCGCGCCCAGGCGTACATGAACGCCAGATCCCGGCCAAAGGCCCGGCGCAGGAAGTGGTAGTCGCCCCCCGCATGGGGGTAGGCGGTACACAGCTCGGCATAGCACAGCGCGCCGGCCATGGAAATCAAGGCACCCACCACCCAGATGGTCAGTGCCCAGCCGGCGTCGCCGCTGATGCCAGCGACCAGCGCCGGGGTCTTGAAAATACCGGCGCCAATGACGATGCCAACGATCAGCGCCACCGCTGCCGAGGCCGTCAACAAGCGCGCTGGCTGCGTGCTGTCGCTAGCTGTCATCTCGCTCATAGGTGGGGCCGGGGGGGTGACCCGACTCAGCGTTGAGCCTCGAAGGTCTGGGTGTAGCGATCGGTCGACAGGGTACCGGTGATGCGGTTACCGCTGACCTTGCCGCTGAAGCTGCTGACCGCGCCAGCATCGCCGCGGAACTGGAAGCTCAGGTCTTCACCCCTGATCTTGGCACCCACCAGCGGGCGGGCGCGGCCGTCCAGGGTGATGGTGCCGCCAGCGTTCTGGAAGGTCTGCTCCAGCTGCAGCTTGGCGCCCTTGCCGTCGATGGTGGCATTCCAGCTGCCCTCGACCTGGGCAGGCACGATCCAGAGGAAGGCCATGGCACCAGCGGCAGAGGCGGTCTCGTCGGGCTGCCACTCGCCCATGTTGAAGGCGTGGGACACCAGTCGTGTGCCCGGCTTCATCTTGAGCAAGATGGGCCGCAGCCTGAGGTTGAGGTCCGGCAGGAGGTACATGCTCACCACCGTGGCCGAGCTGAAGTCTTCCTGGAAGATATCGCCGGTGATGATGCGGACCTTGTCCTGGACACCCGCTGCGCGCACCTGGCGACGCGCGTACTCCGCCATGTTGGGGTTGAATTCAATGCCCACCGCCGTGGCATTGAACTGCCGGCCCGCCGTGATCGCAATGATGCCGTCACCGGCACCTAGGTCGAACAGCCGATCCGCCGGGCCGACCTTGGCCATGGAGAGCATTTTCTCGACCAGTTCGACCGGCGTGGGAATCCAGATCACATCCTTGCCCGACTGGCCGCGCGAGGGCTTGTAGTTGGGGTCGATGGTGTTGGCGGTGGCACAGCCGACGGCCATGACAGAAGACAAGAGGGCGAGCATGAAGCGGCGAGGAAAGCGCACGATGGAACTCCTTGAAAAACCGGCAATCGGCTTGAGTCGATGTCGATGCTGTCAAAAAGACACAAAGACCATCCCGCACTCAAGCCACGGATTGGGGCTGGACTGTAAGGGATTTGTGACCAAGCTGCTTGCGGACCCTGCAGAAGGCCAAGGGCGAGCGACTTGACCCAAGGGTAAACACTAGGTCGGCGAGGGCGTCAGGCCCGGGGAATCCAGACCGCCGGGCGCTTGGCCAGGAAAGCGGCAAAGCCTTCCCGGGCCTCGTCGCTGCCGCGCACGCGGCTGATGGTCTGGGCCGTCAACTCAATCACCTCGGGGGTGATGGGGCCCACCTCAAGCTGGGCAAAGAGCTGCTTGATCTCGCGCTGCGCGTTCGGGCCGCCGGCCAACAGTTCAGCCACGGTCTTGTCGACGGCCGCATCGAGCTCGTCCAGTGGCACCACCTGCTGCACCAGGCCCATGGCCAGGGCCTCGGGCGCGGCGATGCGTGTGGTGGTGAGCGCCAGGCGCTTGGCCTGGCGCTTGCCCACGGCGTTGGTCACGTAGGGCCCGATCACCGAAGGCAGGATGCCGAACTTGGCCTCGCTCACCGAAAAGCTGGCGTTGTCGGCGGCCAGCGCGATGTCGCAGGCGCAGGCCAGGCCCACGCCGCCGCCCAGAGCTGCGCCCTGGATGCGGGCCACCACGGGCTTGGGCGCGCTCTCGATGCGGTGAAACACGCCGGCAAAGCGGCGCGAGTCCTCCAGGTTCCACTCGCGGCTGGCCTCTGAGGCGCGCTTCATCCACTGCAGGTCGGCGCCGGCGGAAAAGTGCTTGCCTTCTCCGGCCAGCACGATCACGCGCACGCTGTCATCGGCCACCAGCTGCGCAAAAGCGCGGTCCAGCTCGGTGATCATCAGCTCGTCGAAGGCGTTGAACACGGCTGGGCGGGCCATGGTGACCTGGGCCACGCCGGGGGCGCGCAGGCCCACCGTGAGGGTCTGGAAGGCGCTGGCATTCATCAGTAAGTCTCCAGGTGCAGGCGGCCTTCCTTCTTGAGCGAGGCGCCCACCGTCTCCCAGTCCAGGCCCGCTTGCGTGGCCACGTCGCGCAGCGCCAGCACCACGCCCTCTTCCATGCTTTTGAGGCCGCACACATAAAAGAAGGTGTTCGGGTCCTTGAGCAGCACCGCCAGGTCGGCCGCGCGCTCGCGCATCACGTCTTGCACGTATTTCTTGGGCTGGCCGGGTGTGCGCGAGAAGGCAAAGTGGCTGTCGATGAAGTCCTTGGGCAGGTTCTGCAGCGGGCCGAAATACGGGAGCTCTTCCTGCGTGCGGGCGCCGAAGAAGAGCATCAGCTTGCCGCCTTCAAATTTACCGGAGGCGCGCAGGCGCCGGCGCCACTCGGTCATGGCGCGCATGGGCGCTGAGCCGGTGCCGGTGCAGATCATCACGATGCTCGAGCGCGGATGGTTGGGCATCAGGAAGCTCGCACCAAAAGGCCCGATCACCTGCACCTGGTCGCCCACCTGCAGGTCGCACATGAAGTTGGATGCGACGCCACGCACGGGCTGGCCCTGGTGGTCTTCGAGCACGCGCTTGATGGTCAGCGAGACGTTGTTGTAGCCCGGGCGCTCGCCGTTGCGGGGGCTGGCAATGGAGTACTGGCGCGCATGGTGCGGTCGGCCCTTGGCATCCACGCCGGGCGGGATGATGCCGATGGACTGGCCTTCCAGCACAGGAAACGGCAGGGAGCCGAAGTCCAGCACGATGTGGTGGGTGTCGTAGTCGCTGCCGGCCTGCTTGCCCACCTCGGTGACGCGCACATTGCCCGTGACGGTGGCGGTGATGGTTTTGTCTGCCGCCTTGGGGCCGTAGAGGTTGGTGTACGCATGGGCGGCCGACCAGGGCGGCACGGTGGCGCCGTACTGGCTGCTGTTGAAGCTGGTCTCGGCGGGCAGGCCGCCGGTGGAACTGGCGGCGGCCACTTCGGCCACGGCCTTGACGGCCTGGGCCTCACCGGCGCTCACGCCTTCTTCGGCCAGTTGCTCGGGCGAGAGCTCAGCGGGCAGCTCGCCCCAGGTGAGCTGCTCGGCGACGCTGTAGGCCTTGACGCGGGGCATGGTGCGCCAGTTGTCAATGGAGCCGGTTGGACAGGGCGGCACACAGGCCATGCACAGATTGCATTTGTCGGCATCGACCACGTAGTTCTGCGAGTCGTGCGTGATCGCGCCCACTGGGCAGGTGGCTTCGCAGGTGTTGCAGCGGATGCAGATCTCGGGATCGATCAGGTGCTGCTTGATGACGAGGTTGGCGCTCATATCCATGGCGGTCTCCTTCAAGAAATGGGGGGCCATCAAGCCAGTGTAGGAGCCCAGTCCCCTGGGCGATACGTCGCTGGAGGCCACACCTCTTGGCGGATACGGATCGCCCAGAGGGCTGGGCTCCTACAGCAGGCAAAGGCGCCGGGCACTGGGCCCGGCCTTGTCTTGAGTGCTTCAGTTGAAGCGGACGTAGTCGAAGTCCACCGGCTGGCGGTTGATGCCCATGACCGGGGGCGCGATCCAGTTGGCAAACTTGCCTGGCTCGACCACACGGCCCATCAGGCTGGCCACGTAGGCGCGGTCCTGGCCCGAAGGCAGCCAGTTGTCCACATTGGCGTTCCACTCGGCCTGCGACAGCACGCGGCCATCGGGCGAGACCTTGACGCCCGACAGCGCCCCGATGTTGCGGTGAAAAGCCTTGTGCGGCACCTTGAAGCGGGCGGGGATACCGGCTTTATCCAGGACCTTGTTCCAGCGCTCGACGCCGGCCACCGAATCCTTGATGTAGTCGTCGCGCAGCACTTCGTTGAGCGCATTGAGCATCGGGACTTCTTTTTCGACCAGCTGGCCGTTGCGGGCCTCCAGCACCTTGTAGGTCTGGCCCTTGAGCACGTGGTCGTCCATGCGCTTGCCTTCTTCGTAGCGGCCCTTCAGGCCCGAGCTGTAGAAGGTGGCGGCGTTGCTGGACTCGTCCGCGCCAAACAGGTCGATGGTGACGCTGAAGTGGAAGTTGATGTAGCGCTGGATGGTCGGCAGGTCAATGACACCGGCGGCACGCAGCTGGCCCACGTCGTCGGTCTTGAGCTCGTTCATCTTTTGCGCGGTGCGCGAGATCACGCGGCTGATGCCCGACTCGCCCACAAACATGTGGTGGGCTTCTTCGGTCAGCATGAACTTGGTCGTGCGGGCCAGGGGGTCGAAAGCGCTTTCGGCCAGGGCGCAGAGCTGGAACTTGCCGTCGCGGTCGGTGAAGTAGGTGAACATGAAGAAGGACAGCCAGTCCGGCGTCTCTTCATTGAAGGCCTGCAGGATGCGGGGGTTGTCCTCCTGGCCGCTGCGGCGCTCGAGCAGCGCCTCGCCTTCCTCGCGGCCGTCGCGGCCGAAGTACTTGTGCAGCAGGTAGACCATGGCCCACAGGTGGCGGCCTTCCTCGACGTTCACCTGGAACAGGTTGCGCAGGTCGTACATGCTCGGGGCGGTCAGGCCCAGGTGGCGCTGCTGCTCCACCGACGCGGGCTCGGTGTCGCCCTGGGTGACGATGATGCGGCGCAGGTTGGCGCGGTACTCCCCCGGCACTTCCTGCCAGGCGTCCTGGCCCTT
>JAIXPL010000082.1 GCA_027486255.1 Comamonadaceae bacterium | reverse complement strand
CTGAGCACGCACGCGCCCAGTACCTACAAGATTCCGGCCACTGGCGACGTGCCCGCGCATTTCCAGGTGGACTTCTGGCCCGAAGCCAACCGCGAGGACAACGTGCACGGCTCCAAGGCCGTGGGCGAGCCGCCCTTCATGCTGGCCATCAGCGTGTACGAGGCGCTGCGCGATGCGGTGGCCAGCACCAAGCCGGCCGGGGAGTTGGTGGACCTGGTGGCGCCCGCCACGGCTGAGAACGTGCTGCGCGCGCTGACCGAGTAGGAGCCCAGTTCTCTGGGCGATCGGTGTGTTGATGTGTTCGTCGGTCAGCGCCGCGGGTTTGGGGTGTGCCCGGCCGCCTCAGACTGGGGTACCAGACATCGGCGGCCGGGCACACCCCAAACCCGCCAGGAGACGCTCTGGTATTTTCTTTTCGTGCTGCGCCACCAGATTCGCCTACAGAGACAGGGGAGTGGGGGCAGGCCGATTTCTGGTACCCCAGTATGAGGCCTGCCCCCACTCCCCTGTCTCTGCCGCCAGAGCCTCGCATGAAACCGGTATCTGACCCCAATTAGGATGCGCGAAAGATCGCCCAGAGGGCTGGGCTCCTACGCGTGCGGGGTCACTTGACGGCTGCGCCCTGCTGGAACCACTGCCCGATGAGGGCGCGTTCTTCTTCGGTGATGCCGGTGGAATTGTTCATGGGCATCAGGCGCGTGACCACCACCTGCTGGTAGATGGCCTGGGCATGGCCTTGCACCGCCTCGGGGGAGTCCACGCGCACGTTCTTCATTTGCACTTGTTCGCCGTGGCACATCACGCAGCGCTGATCCAGCACGGCCTTGATCTGTGCAAAGGCCACGGGTGTCGCGCTGGCCGGTGCGGCGGCCGCCTGCGGCGCGGGTCGCAACCACACCATGGTGGCCACGATGAGTGCGATACCCACCAGGGCGTAGGGCAGGGGGTGGCTGTTGCGGCCGAGCTTGTAACCATGGCGGAGCACGAAGAACTGGCGGATGGCGGCCCCTGCCACCATCATCAGGATCAGCACCAGCCAGTTTTGCGGGTGGCTCCAGGTGAAGCTGTAGTGGTTGCTCAGCATGGCAAAGATCACCGGCAGCGTGAAGTAGGTGTTGTGCACGCTGCGCTGCTTGCCACGGATGCCGTGGATCGGGTCCACCGGTTTGCCGGCCTTGATGTCCGCAATCACGGTGCGCTGGCCCGGGATGATCCAGAAGAACACGTTGGCGCTCATGGCCGTGGCAATCATGCCGCCCACCAGCAAAAAGGCTGCGCGGCCGGCGAACCAGTGGCAGGCCAGCCAGGATGCCACGCACACCAGCACCAGCACGCTCAGGCCCACCAGCGCATCGCCGTTTTTCTTTTGGCCCAGGGTGCGGCAGATCAGGTCGTAGAGCAGCCAGAACACCACCAGGAAGGCCAGCGCGGCCAGCACGGCGGTGGACGGTGCCCAGTCCATCTTGGACTTGTCGATCAGGTAGGTGCCGGCCTGCCAGAGGTAGGAGATGGAAAACAGCGCAATGCCTGAGAGCCAGGTGCTGTAGCTTTCCCAGTAGAACCAGTGCAGGTGGCCCGGCAGCTGCGGCGGCTTCACCGCAAACTTCACCGGGTGATAAAAGCCGCCGCCGTGCACGGCCCAGAGTTCGCCGCTCACGCCCTGTTTTTTGAGGTCCTCATCGACCGGTGGGGTGAGCGAGGAATCCAGGAAGACAAAGTAGAAGGAGGAGCCGACCCAGGCGATGGCGGTGATGACATGCACCCAGCGCAGCAGCAGGTTGGCCCAGTCGAGCAGGTAGCTATCCATGTGGCGAGTCCCTTTATTCAGCAGCTCCAGCGTGCCACATGGCCCGGCCGGAGGGCGGCTCACCACTGCGGGCGCTGTGAGCTGCGAGGGACCGCGACTCTTGGGCTTTCAGGGGGCCCGGCTCCGCTGCGATCGGGCGCCAGTGTATACAAAGACGGTCGCCACAGTCCAGTTGCACGCCGGTCCTCAGGCCCGACGCATCAGCAATTGCGCGGCCACCGCCACGGCGATCACCTCGGGCTCCTTGCCCTGCAGGCCCGGCACGCCGATGGGGCAGGTGACCAGCCCCAGTTCGTCTTGGCTGAAGCCCCGCGCCAGGAGCCGCTGGCGAAAGCTCGCCCATTTGGTCTGGCTGCCAATCAGGCCGATGAAGGGCAGGTCGCCATGCGCCCGCTGGCGCTTGAGGCAGGCGGCCACGATGTCCAGGTCCTCGGCATGGCTGAAGCTCATGATGAGTACCTGCGAGCCAGGTGCCAGGTCCTGCACTGCATCCTGCACTGGCTCGGCGTGTTCGCACTGCACACGCGGCGGCAGCCCCGGTGGGAAGATGCCTTCGCGGCTGTCCACCCAGGTCAGCGTGCAGGGCAGGGTGAGCAGCAGCCGGGCCAGGGCATGGCCCACGTGGCCGCCGCCAAAGAGAGCCACAGGCATGGGGGCCATCGCCAGCCGTTCGCGCGGCACGGGCAGGCCCTGCGCCAGGCGTTCGAAGCCCAGGTGCACCACGCCGCCGCAGCATTGGCCCAGGGAGGGCCCGAGGGCCACCCGTTGTGCGCCTGTGGGCAGGCGCGGGTCTGCCAGCAGGCGGCGAGCCTGGGCCATCGCTTCATGCTCCAGGTGTCCGCCGCCGATGGTGCCCACCACTTGGTCCGCAAACACGCCCATCCAGGTGCCTGCCTCACGCGGCACCGAGCCCTCGGTGCGCTCCACCCGGACCAGCACGCCCGGGGCGCGGGCCAGCTGCGCTTGCAGCAGCTCGGGCAGGTCAGTGGAAAAAGCCGTCATGGTCCAGGGTGAAAATCAGGGGAGCGAAGATTCAAGGAAGGTGGCCAGTGTGTGTTTTCGCGTGCGCAAAGCGGTCACAATCCTTTTCATCGATGAGCCAGCGGCTTGGCCCGCACTTCGTCGCTCAAAAGCATAGCTGACCCAGGAGACACCGATGACCTCCACCGCCGTCCCCCCCCTTTCTTGCGTGAACGCGGCACGCTGGTTGGCCCGCGCGGCCCAGGCCGCTGCGCTGGCCTTTTTGGCCGCCTGCAGCGCCCCGATACCGCTGCCGCCCTTTCCGGCGCCGGTGCCGGTGCCGGTGCCAAGGCCTGCCCCGCAGCCCATGCCTCAGCCTGCGCCACAGCCCTTGCCTCAGCCCTTGCCCCAGCCCGCGCCACAACCGGCACCCCAGCCCGCGCCAGTGGCCAAGCCGCCTAGCCTGCCACCCGTGGTGGTGATGCCCCCGCCGCCGCCTGAGGCGCCTGTGGTCACACCTCCTTTGCGCACGGCCACGGCCACCACGCCGCGCGACTACCGGCGCTACGGTGCCACCCATATCTATAACCTGCATGCCGGGCGCATCTACAAGGGCGTGATGCCGCCCATGCTGTACGCCGTGGGTGTGCTCAATGTGGACATCGACGCGCGGGGCCAGGTGCAGCGCCTGGACTGGATGCGTGCGCCCAAGCACGCCCCCGAGGTGATGGCCGAGATCGAGCGCATGGTGCGCGCGGCCGCACCCTATCCAGCGCCCACCCGCATGGGCGGGGTCACTTGGACCGATGTCTGGCTGTGGGACAAGAGCGGCCGTTTCCAACTGGACACCCTCACCGAGGGCCAGCGCAGCCGCTGAACGCAGCGGATCGCTTCAGTTTTCCCCATGGCTGATGTGGACCACGCCCGGGCCCGGATCGACAGCTTGCACCAGGCCTTGGCCGAGCACGGCCTGGTGCACCGAGCACCACCGCCTGAACCCACCGGCTGCTGCGGCCGCGGCTGCAATGGCTGCGTCTGGGAGGGCTTCTACGCCGCCCTGGCTTGGTGGGAAGACGACGCCCGGCAATTGCTGGCCGCAAAGGCCTGAGCCCTCCAGGGGCCCGTACCGGACTCAGTGGGTCTGGGCTTCGGTGTCGCCAGCCTTGAACAGCGCAGCGACCTTGCGCTTGGGTTTGATGTTGGCCGAAATGCGCGCACTGCTTTTGGGCGTGGCTTCCCAGGCAGGTGCGACGTCCGGCGGCGTGCTGGCCTGGTAGGGCTGCTCAAAGAAGGGGTCTTTGGGCTTGGCGGGCTGTCGGGCAGGGCGCAGCGGACGCTCGGCGCGCTCCGTGCGCTCTTCGCGTGCATATCGGCTGCCGCGCTCGTCTTCACCCGGCTCGCGCGCGCTGCGGCGCCCGTCGTTGAAGCGCTCGCCCCGGGCCCGGCCCTCGTCGAGCTCCAGCGGCTCGAGCTCGAGCTTGGTCTTGATTAGTTTTTCGATATCAGACACCAGCCGGTTGTCGCTGGGCGAGGCGAAGCTCACGGCCAGACCCGAGGCGCCTGCGCGGCCAGTGCGGCCGATGCGGTGCACATAGTCCTCGGCGTTGAAGGGCACATCGAAGTTAAAGACCGCAGGCACGTCCTTGATATCGAGGCCGCGTGCGGCCACGTCGGTGCACACCAGCAGCTCGACCTCGCCCTTCTTGAAGGCGTCGAGTGCTTTGAGGCGCTCGTCCTGGCTCTTGTCGCCGTGCAGTGCGGCGGTCTTGAGGCCCTCGCGCTCCAGCGAGCGGGCCAGGCGCGCGCAGCCGAGCTTGCTGTTGACAAATACAAAGGCCTGCGTGATGCCGCGTTCGCGCAGCAGCTTGACCAGGGCGCGGCGCTTGTCGTCCACATCCACGGCATAGAAATGCTGTTCCACCGTGGAGGCCGTGGCGTTCGAGCGCGCGACCTCGATGGTCACCGGCTCTTGCAGGTAGCTCGAGGCCAGGCGCTTGATCTCTGGCGAGAAGGTGGCCGAGAACAGCAGCGTGGTGCGTTTTTTCGGCAGGTAGGACAGGATGCGCTGCAGGTCGGGCAAAAAGCCGATGTCCAGCATGCGGTCGGCCTCATCGAGCACCACGTACTCCACTTGGTTGAGCACCGCATTCTTGGCCTCAATGTGATCCAGCAGGCGCCCGGGGGTGGCGATCAGCACTTCGACGCCGGCCTTGAGCTCGGCGGTCTGTGGTTTCATGTCCATGCCGCCGAAGACCACGGCGCTGCGCAGCTTGGTGTATTTGGCGTAGAGCTTGATCTGCTGGGCCACCTGGTCGGCCAGCTCGCGCGTGGGCAGCAGCACCAGGGCGCGCACTGGGTGGCGGGCCGGCGAGGTGGACGGGTTTTCATGCACCATCATCCGCTGCAGCAGGGGCAGCGAGAAGGCCGCTGTCTTGCCGGTGCCGGTCTGGGCCGCGCCCATGACGTCCCGGCCCTGCAGCACGACAGGAATCGCTTGCTCCTGAATCGGCGTCATGGACTCGTAGCCCATTTCGGCCACGGCCTTGGCCAGTGCAGGGTTGAGCTGAAGGTTCGAAAAGGATGCAGTCATGGGGGCGCATTGTCCCACGGCCTACTCGGGCAGGCGAGGTGACCGTCTGACAGGCGCGAGCAGCCCCTGTCTGACCGTCGCTCTGGCCCAGGCCCTTTAAAAGAACAGTCAAAGAACAGGCCTTGCGCTGGGGCGGCGCCCCTCGGGTACAAGGGCGGCTGAGGAGTCTCTTGCATGCGCTATCGATGGATTCGTCTGCTGTTCCAGGCCCTGCTCTTGGCGGGGTTTCTGGCTGGCTGCGCCAGCCCTTTGCGCACCCAGGTCAGCCGCTTCAACGCCTGGGGCCCGGAGCTGGCCCAGTCGAGCTTTGCCTTTGTGCGACCGGTGGATCCCGCGCGCGAGCTCGAACAGGCCAGCTACGAAGCGCTGGTGGAGGCCGAGCTCAGCAGGCTGGGCATGCGGCGTGCCGCCCCCGGCGAAGCCCCGCGCCTGCAGGTGGACCTGTCCATCACCGCCCAGGTGGACAGCCGTCCCTACCTGCGTCCCGTCTACCAGGACGTGCCGGTGTGGCGGCCTGGCTGGCGCGACAGCTGGGGCCGCATTCATCCGGGCTACTGGGGGCCAGACCCCTTCGGGCCGCGCATCGTGGGCCACCAGCAGGCCGTGGCTACTGTGCAGACCAGCACCCTGCGGCTGCGCCTGCTGGACACCGTGCCGCATCCACCGCAGCCGCGCACCGTGTTCGAGTCCACGGCGCGGCATGAGGCCAGCGGTACGCTGGCCCTGCCGCAGATCGTGCCCTGGCTGGTGCGGTCGGTGTTTGCCGATTTTCCGGGCCAGAACGGCCAGGTCAGCGAGCTGCGCTTCGACGCCCGCACCGGCGAGCTGCTCCGCCCGCGCTGAGACCCTCAGTCTGGCCGCGCCTGCGGGGCCTGTCCGTGGCGAGGCGTCGCCCTGCCGCCGTCCACGCTCAGCAGCTCGAACTCGCCCGGCGCCTGGCCCAGCCGGGCGGCGGTGAGCTGGCCGCCCCAGAGGCATCCGGTGTCCAGGCCCAGGGTGCGCTGCCGGGCCACAGGCCGTTGGTCCGGCTGGCCCAGCGAGAGCGTGGACCAGTGGCCGAAGGCCACCCACTGCCTCTGGGTCTGGCGTCCTGGCACCTCGAACCAGGGCAGCAGGCCTGCCGGTGCTTCTTCGGGAGGGCCGGTGCTGGCAAAGTCCATGGCGCCTTGCGGTGTGCACAGGCGCAGCCGGGTCAGGGCGTTGACCACCACGCGCAGCCGTTCCCAGCCGGTGAGTGTGTCGTCCCATTGGGCAGGCAGCTTGCCGTACATGTGCGCCAGAAAGTCCAGGTGCCCCGGCCCCTGCAGCACGGCCTGTACCTCGCCGGCCAGGGCCAGCGTCTGCGCCGCGCTCCAGCTGGGCAGCACGCCGGCGTGCACCAGCAGCCAGCCCTGCGCCTGGCGGGCCAGGGGCTGCTGGCGCACCCAGTCCAGCAGGGCCTCGCGCCGGGGTGAGGCGAGAAGGGGGCCGAGGGTGTCGTTCACATTCGGGCGGCGCAGGCCTGCGGCCACCGCCAGCAGGTGCAGGTCGTGGTTGCCCAGGATGGGGCGCGCGGCATCGCCCAGGGCTTCGAGGCGCTCCAGCACCCCCAGCGAGGCCGGACCGCGGTTGACCAGGTCGCCCAGGGGGTAGAGCGTGTCCCGGCTGGGCGAGAAATCCACCAGCCGCAGCAGGCGTTCCAGGGGGTCCAGGCAGCCCTGAAGGTCACCGATGAAGTACATTGCCATGGCCCTGATTCTCTCCAAGCCCGCATGGACCTGTTCCTGATCGTTCTGCTCACCCTGCTCAATGGCGCCTTTGCCATGTCAGAGATGTCCCTGGCGGCCAGCCGCAAGGCCCGGCTGCTGGCGCAGGCCGAGGCCGGGGACAAGGGCGCGGTGGCGGCCCTGCACCTGATGGACCATCCCACGCAGTTCTTGTCCTCGGTGCAGGTGGGCATCACTTCCATCGGCATGCTCAACGGCATCATCGGTGAGGCCGCCTTCAGCGCAGGCCTGGCCGCCTGGCTGCAGGGCCTGGGCATGCCCGCTGGAGCTGCCCAGGTGAGCGCTACCGCCCTGGTGGTGCTGGTCATCACCTACGTCACCATCGTGTTTGGTGAATTGGTGCCCAAGCGCATCGGCCAGCTCTACCCCGAACCGGTGGCCCGCCACATGGCCCGCCCCATGCTTTGGGTGGCCTCGGCCACGCGCCCCTTTGTGCGCCTGTTGTCCTTCAGCACCCAGGCTGTGCTGCGCATGCTGCGCGTGGACAACGGCGCCCGCCGCGCCGTCACCGAAGAGGAGATCGTGGCCAGCCTGGAAGAGGGTGTGACGGCCGGCGTGATCGAGGAGCAGGAGCACCAGATGGTGCAAAACGTGTTCCAGCTCGATGACCGCACGCTGCCTTCGCTGATGCGGCCGCGCACCGAGATCGAGTGGCTTGACGCCAGTGACACGGTGGCCCAGGCGCTGGTCAAGGCTGCGGCCAGCGGTCATTCCTGGTACCCGGTCTGCCGGGGCAGCCTCGATGAGGTGGTGGGCGTGGTCAAGATCGCGTCCCTCATGGACATGGCCAGCCGCGCCCAGGCCCTGCCCGACCGCATGGAAGCCCATGCCCTGCCGGCGGTCTTCGTGCCCGAGACCCTCAGCGGCATGGAACTGCTCGAGCAGTTCCGCACCCGCTCCACCCGCATCCTGCTGGTGGTGGACGAGTACGGCGTGGTTCAGGGCCTGATGACGCCGCTGGACATGCTCGAGGCCATCACCGGCGAGCTCCAGCCGCAGACCCAGGTCGATGCCTGGGCGGTGCAGCGGCCCGACGGCAGTTGGCTGCTCGACGGCGTGATGCCGGCCTCCGAGCTGAAGGTGCGGCTGGACATCAAGCTGCTGCCCAGTGAGGACAAGGGCTTGTTCAATACGCTGGCAGGCCTCTTGCAGACCGTCAGCGGCCGCCTGCTGCGCACCGGCGAGTCCGTGGTGTGCGCGGGCTGGTCCTTCGAGGTGGTGGACCTCGACGGCCGCCGCATTGACAAGGTGCTGGCCACCCGCGTGCCCACCAGCGGCGAGGACGACACGGGCTGAGCCCGTGCAAGGGCCGGGCATCGCTCTGTAGCGCGGCACCAGAAGGTGTCGAGCCGTAACTTCTGCTCGGCCGTGGCGGTGGCACTGTAAGCACCGAAGGACTCTCTTACGTTTGGGGCCCCCGCCTCCTACAGACGAGTCAGAAGCTTCCTACTAGCATTCATTCCAACGCTGAGCTCACCTCTGCAAGACGGCGCGGCAGACCTGCCGTCACCGATCAGCGTCCACCCCCGCACCTTGACCGCGGACCCGCCGGAAAAGCCGGCGACCGTGTGATGGGCGAAGCCTTGTCTGCTGAAACTCAAAGGAGGCGTCGCGAGACGTTCAAGCCTATGTCATACCCCGTATTCCCAACCACTGCCCAGCGACGAAGCCGCCGCGGGCCCCTCAAGACCCTGGCCCTGGCCGCTGCCCTGTGCGTCAGCCAGATGGCCAGTGCTGCCGAGATCCTTCCCTACGTGGAGAGCTGGTGGGGCCCCAGCTTGTCCCAGGCCCGCACCAACTTGGGCCTGAACAACGCGGCCCTGGCCTTTGGCATCACACGCGGCTCCTGCGTGCTCGATGCCAACCTGATCGGCCGCCTGCCCGATGCCCGCCAGTTCGTGAGCCAGGGTGGCAAGCTCACTATTTCCATGGGCGGCGCCGATGGTGTGTACGTCGAGACGGCCTGCTCCGATGACCAGATGTTCGCCCTCATGGACAAGCTCATCGTCGACGCCGGCACCCGCCGCATTGACTGGGACATTGAAGGCGCTAACGTCAACAACGTGGATGCCACGGCCCGTCGCAACCGTGTGCTGCTGCGCCTGCAGGCCAAGTACCCAGACCTCTACACCTCCTTCACCTTGTCGGCCTGGTTCCGCGGCGTTAACGCCAACTCGCTGCAGGTGGTCAAAAGCGCCGTGGATGCGGGCGTTCGCGTGAGCATGGTCAACGCCATGACGCAGAGCTTTGGTGCCAATAACATCCAGACCATGCTGTCGCCGGCCACCCTGTCGCAGGCCACCATCACCTCCTTCAATGCCACGCGCGACCAGATGAAGGCCATCTTCCCGGGCAAGACGGTGGCGCAGCTCAACGCGATGATGGGTGTCACGCCCATGATCGGCTGGAACGACGATGGCACCGTCTTCACGCTGGCCGATGCCAAGATCGTGGCCGACTTCGTCAAAGCCAACGGCATTGGCACACTGGGCTACTGGGCCTTCACCCGTGACAAGGCGCAGTCCACGGCTGGCCTGCTGCCGGTCAATGACTACACCGGTGTGGTTCAGTCGGCCTATCAGTACCTGAACATCTTTCGCACCGCCGAAGGGGCGGTCAGCGGCGCTGCACCCGCTCCGGCACCGGCACCGGCACCGGCACCGGCACCGGCACCTGCGCCTGTCTCTTACTCGGAATGGAACACCACCACCCGCTATGCATCGGGCGACATCGTTACCCGTCTGGGCAAGCTCTATGTCGCCACGCCTCTGTCGGTCACCGCCTGGAACGTGAACTCCGCGCCGGAGTGGTCGCCCACACTCTGGGCTCTGTACGTGCCCACCAGCACGGCCCCGGCTCCGGCCCCCGCACCCGCACCTGCACCTGCACCTGCACCGGCTGCGGTTTCGTACCCGGAATGGAACACCACCACCCGTTATGCCTCGGGCAATATCGTCACCCGCCTGGGCAAGCTCTATGTCGCCACGTCCCTGTCGGCCACCACCTGGAACGAGAACTCCGCTCCGGAGTTGACGCCTAAGCTGTGGTCCTTGTACGTGCCGACCAGCACGAGCTCCGCATCGGCACCCACCTCATGCACCACCACGGCCACCGCCTGGGTGCAGGGCAAGTACTACGCGGCCGGCAGTGTGGTCAGCTACAGCGGCAAGACCTATTTGGCTAAATTCGCCAACCCGGGGTATGTGCCGACCATCAGCACCTACTTCTGGGCGCTGAGAAGCTGCTGATGTCCTGAACCACAAGGCCCGCGCATTGGCGCGGGCCTTGTGCTGTGCGGTACGCAACACAGCTCCGCGAGCTAGCTCGGGTGTGGATGCTCAGCGCATGTGGGCTTGGCTGGGTGCATGGGTCTCGGGTGCAGCCAGCCGGGATTTCAGGCGCGGTGTCTTTGCCAAGCGAGTCAGCGGCAGTTCCACCCATCGATAGAAGGCCATGGCCATCACTGTGCTCAGCAGCCAGGCCAGCAGCAGCAGGCCCACGGCTTGAGCTGACTGGCTCCTGCCCAGGCCAATGAACAAAGCGTTGGCCAGCATCAGCACCGGGAAATGGATCAGAAAGAGCGCATAGGAACAAGCTCCTTGGTGCGCCACGGCGCTGGCAAGTAGCACGCGCCCAGCCGACGCACTTGCGGGTGCCTGCGAGGTGGGCGGTCGTTTGCGGTTCCGGACTTCGCGCAGGCCCAGGTAGAGCGCCGTTACCAAGGCCAGCAGCAAGCGATCGCGCATCTCCACCGCCAGCGCCAGCAGGCCCAGAAGCGCCAGCAGTGCCAGCCAGCGGTAGGCCTGGGGGGAACGACTGGCCTTGAATGCCAGCGCACCCAGGCCATAGCTGCCAAAAAAATAGACAGCCCAGTCATCGAGGCCAGCGTGGCGGTTGAAGATCAGCATGGAGGCCACCGCCAGCAGCAGCACCAGTGCCCATCGGCGCTTCGAACCCAGGGCCAACAGGCCAGCCAGCACGGCAAAGAGCTGAAAGTCCATGGCCACGTACCAGACCCCTGCAGACAGTGAATCGAAGTGCAGGATGCCCTGCAAGAAGCCCAGGTGAGCGAGCACCTGCCAGCCGGTCGGAGGCAGGGGGATGAAGTCACCGGGCAACCAGGGCCGTGCCACGGCGCTGCAAACCATGGCCAGCAGCAAGGCTGCCGCATAAGGCGGCATGGTGCGTGCAAATCGATCGCGCACAGCGCCTGACCAGGCGCGCATGCCCACCGCTTGCTCCGACAGCGAGCGTGCGGCCAGAAAACCGCCGACGGCCAGAAACACATGCACGACCTTGAGCGCATGGCTGACCAGCCAGCACGCCAGCTCCGGGAAGGCCGCTGCCAGACCCTCAGACAAGGGACCATAGAGGGCGGCGTGGTGCAGGACGATGGCGTGCGCTGCGAGGAATTTCAGCGCATCAATATGGAGCAGACGCGAGGCCACGTCTTAGTTCCAGCTGGTCGCGCCGGCAGGCTCGCTCAAAGCCTGCGGGGTTCTGATCTGCCTGCCTGATCGTTCCGGTCCGTGGGCTGTGGGAATCGAAGGGGTCATGCGAGTGGGCTGCTTTGTAAGGCGCCCAGTCTAGCCGGCTGCCCGGCCTGTTCAGCCCGGTCAATCCTGTGCGGCTTGCTCGCCTGCCCGCAGCTGCGCGGCTCGCTCGGCCAGCAGGTCCAGCAGCTGCGCGGTGTCCACTGGCTTGACCAGGTAGTGGTCGAAGCCGGCGGAGAAGGCGGCTTTCTTGTCTTCGGGTTGCGCGTAGCCCGACAGCGCAATCAGGAGGGCCGACGTGGTCGAAGGCTGGGCGCGCAGGCGGCGGGCCATCTCGCGGCCGTCCATGCCGGGCAGGCCGATGTCCAGCACAAACACATCGAAGGCCTGTTGGCCGGAGGCCTTCAGCGCCTCTTCGGGCTGGTGCTTGACGCTGCAGGCGTAGCCCTCCGATTCGATGAGCATGGCCAGGGTGGTGGCGGCGTCGACATGGTCGTCCACCACCATCACCTGCAGACTGTGCGTGGCCGCCCGGGCGGCTGCCGCCTTCATGCCCGCGGGGGGCGAGCCGCGTCGGCTGCTGGGTAAGCGCACGAGGAATTCGCTGCCCTGGCCCAGGCCGCGGCTGTGGGCGCTGACCTGGCCGCCATGGAGCTCCACCAGCTTCTTGACCAGGGCCAGACCGATGCCCAGCCCGCCCAGCTGCCGGTCGGAGCTGCGCTTGGCCTGCACGAAGAGCTCGAAGGCATGCGCCAGCGTGGTGCCGTCCATGCCCTGGCCGTTGTCTGTGATGCGGATCTCCAGGTGTTCATCCACCTGGGTCATGGACAGACGGATCAGGCCCCCTTCGGGCGTGTACTTGATGGCGTTGTTCAACAGGTTGCTCAGGACCTGGATGACCCGTTTGCGGTCACCTTCAAAGAGCAGCGGCTGGCTCAGCGGCTCCAGCTCCAGCCGGTGGCGCTTGGCGCGCAGCAGGGGCGTGACCTGTTCGACGGCGTCGTTGAGCACTGAGGTGGTGTCCAGGCACTCTTTGTCCAGGGTGATGGTGCCCCGACTCACCCGCGACATGTCCAGCAGGTCATCGACCAGGCCAGTCATGTGCCGCACCTGCCGGGCGATGATGGCGCTGGTGCGCAGCATCAGCTCCTTGCCGGCGTTGGGCCGACTCATGAGTTCGGCCGCCGCACCGATGGGCGCCAGTGGGTTGCGCAGCTCATGGGCCAGCATGGCCAGGAATTCGTCCTTGCGCAGGTGTGCTTCCTGCAGCGCCTCCTCGGCCCGTGCGCGGTCGGTGATCTCCATGCCGGCGACCACGGCGCCCTTGATGCGTCGACCATCGGGGCCCTCTTGGAAGATGGGCGAGCCGGTCACCACGTAGATCTTGCGCTGGCTGGCATCTTCGGGCGAAGCGATTTCGATGATCTCGCGTGAGACCTCGCCCTTTAAGGCGCGGTTGAGCGGCCATTCGCTGCGGTCCAGGCGCTGGCCATGCCGTGCCCGCCCGTCGGCCCACCAGCCCATCCAGTGCTGGCTGCTGGCCTGGGGATGGGTGCCCCATTCTTCGCGCGCCCGCGAATTGGCGCTCATGAATTCGCCGTGCTCGTCGGCCACGAACATGGCCACCGGCGTGGCCTCCAGCACAGCGTCGAGCCGCTGGCGCTCGGCTTCGGCCCGTTCGGCCTCGGCTCGGGCGCGCTGCTCGCTGCGCTGCAGGGCCTCCAGTGACTGGGTCTTTTTCGTGATGTCGCGCACCAGCAGAGCCACCTGCCGGCTGCCAGGCCCGCCCAGGCGCATGGCATACACATCCAGGGTGCGCTGCAGATAGCTCGATGCGGTGGTGGCGCGCACGGCCAAGCCGGTGGCGATCACCTCCCCGATGGTTTGGGCCCAGAAGGGTTCGCGCTGGTCCTTGGCGATCTCGTTGATGCACTTGCCCTGCACATCGCGCAGGCCCGTCTGGATGGCCCAGGCCGGGTTGACTTCGATGAAGCAGTAGTCCAGGAGCTCGCCTGCAGGCGTGTCCACCGCCTCCACGATGGCAAAGCCCATGTCCATGGAGTGAATGACGGCCGCATAGCCGAAGCGGCCGTCCGCATGCACCGTGCTGGCCCGGTAGTGGCGTGAGCAGATGAAGAGCACGCCCTCGACACCAGCGGCGCCATACACCGGGTTGTAGCTGTAGGTGCCGCAGAACTCGCCGGCCGGCGCATGGGGCAGAGGCAGGTGCGCGTTCTCGTGCCAGACCACCTGTCCCGTGGCCTGGACCTGCTCGATGTGGCTGGCCACTTCGCTCCACTGCGGTCCCCAGGCCTGGGCTTGCAGGGCAGATGCGCGCTGTCCGATCAGGCGCTGGTAGGCCTCGTTGCACTGGAGCGTCTGGTCTGGTCCCCACCACAGCAGCATGGGCAGCGGGCTTCCATGCATGAGCCCCAGCGTGGTCAGCCAGGCCGGGCTGGCAGCTGACTTGGCTTTGGATTCGGTGTCTCTGAGCTTGCCTTCAAGCTCGGCACTCGGGCGCAGTGTGACGGGGTTAAAGGGCACGCTGAGGCGTCACTGAACAAATGGATATTGAAATAATGCAAATCATTGCATTAAGTCAGGCCTTTTCAGGGGCTCATCAGTAAATATTTTTAGCCCATTACCAAGGGTTTTCGCTCACGCGGGCCCTGGAATGGCCGCTGTGAAACCTCGCAGATGGGCAGGCCGATGGCCCGCACACCCGGCACGGCATGGTTCTGCGTCAGCGCATGCCTTGGCCCTGGCCCAGCGCGCACAAGTCCCGAAGCTGGTCGGCGCTGTGGTCGCCATAGGCCCGTAGCCTCGGTTCAATGGCGCTCATGATGGCCGCGATTAGCGCCGAAGGCAGAGCCGTCAGCAAGGCCAACCCAACAGCGCTCATGCCCAGCAGCATTGCCTGCAAAGCCCACACCGCGAGCGCATGTGGCTGGCGCGCCGGGCAACATCCCGGGCAGCTGAAGCGTTCGCTTTGGCGGCGCAGCCTGGCCACCATCCTGAGCGCCAGGCTGCTCATGGAAAGCACCAGTCGCGCAGATACTAAGAGTTCTTAGAATCCACTCGTTTCCACCACTTCTGCACACCCCATGCCTTCCATCGTTCGCCGGCTTGTACGCTTGATCCCTTGTTTGGCCATGGCCTGCGCCCCCTCGCTGTGGGCCCAGACGGAGGCCTACCCGGCCAAGTCCGTCTCCATCATCGTGGCCTATGCCCCCGGCGGGCAGGGTGATGTGTTTGCGCGCCTGGTCGGCGAACGCCTGCAGACCTCGCTCAAGCAGCCCTTTGTGGTGGACAACAAGCCGGGTGTCTCGGGCACCGTGGGCACCCGCGTGGCGGCCAAGTCCAGGAACGATGGCTACACCCTCTTTCTCGGCCAGACGGGCGAGATGGTGGTGAACCGCCTGATCATGAAAGACCTGGGCTACGACCCGACCAAGGAGCTGGTGCCGGTGGTGCTGATCGGTAATGCGCCGCTGGTGATGCTGGCCCCGGCCGATGCGCCCTACAACACCGTGCAAGAGTTCATCCGCCTGGCCCAGGCGCGGCCGGGCGAGTACAGCTATGGCTCCGTGGGTGCGGGTACCCCGGGCCATTTGTCGGCCGTGGCCTTGGGCCTGGGCGCCAAGCTGAACATGATCCACGTTCCCTACAAGGGCGTGGGCCCGCTCATGACCGACCTCATGGCCGGCCGCTTGCAGGCTTTTTTCAGCAGCGCCTCGGCCGCCATGCCCCAGATCAAGGGCGGCAAGCTCAAGGCCCTGGCTGTGACCACGCCCCAGCGCATTGCGTCCCTGCCCAACGTGCCCACGGTGGCCGAGTCGGGTCTGCCGGGCTTCAGCTACACCCTGTGGGGTGGCCTGTTCGCGCCGGCCGGTACGCCCCAGAGCGCGATCGACCTGCTCAACCGCGAGGTCAACGCCATCATGGCCAGCCCGGAGATTCGCACACGCTTCGAAGCCGATGGCCTGGCCGTGCCCCGCAACACACCGGCCGAGTTTGCCGAGTATGTTCGCGCTGAGGCGGGCAAGTACGACAAGCTCATCCGCGAGGCCAACATCAAGATCGAGCAGTAAGCGGCTCATCCTGTCCCCCTGCAGGGCCTGACGGCCCTGTTTTTTTTCAGCCCACCTTCGTTCCAACATGAAGATCGTTGTCATTCCCGGGGACGGCATCGGCCCTGAAACCATGGCCGTGGCCGTGGAGGTGGTGCAGGCCGCAGCCCGCCGCTTCAAACTCACGCTGGACCTGCACCACGACGTAGCTGGCCACGACAGCCTGCGCCTGCATGGCGCCACCGTCACGCCCGCCTTGCTGGAGAAGGTCAAAGCGGCCGACGGCCTGATGCTCGGCCCCATGGCCACCTACGACTTCAAGGACGAGGCCAAGGGCGAGATCAACCCCTCCAAGTTTTTCCGCAAGAGCCTGGACTTGTACGCCAACATTCGGCCCGCCCGCACCTACGAGGGCATTCCCACCCTGACCGGCGCCTTCGACCTGGTGGTGGTGCGCGAGAACACCGAAGGCTTTTATGCCGACCGCAACATGGAGTCTGGCGGCAGCGAGATCCTGGTCACGCCCGATGTCTCCATCTCCCTGCGCCGCATCACGCGCGTGTGCTGCGAGCGCATTGCGCGCAGTGCCTTCGAGCTGGCTCGCCAACGGCGCAAGCAGCTGACCCTGGTGCACAAGGCCAATGTGCTCAAGGTCACCGATGGCATGTTCCTGGACGAGTGCCGCAAAGTCGCTGCCGAGTTTCCTGATGTGACGGTCGACGACTTCATCGTCGATGCCATGATGGCCCACGCCGTGCGCGCGCCCGAGCGTTTTGACGTGATCGTCACCACCAACATGTTTGGCGACATCCTCTCGGACCTCACGGCCGAGCTCTCCGGCAGCCTCGGCCTGGGCGGCTCGCTCAACATGGGGGCCCAGCATGCCATGGGCCAGGCCGCGCATGGCTCGGCCCCCGACATCGCCGGCCAGAACCTGGCCAACCCCTTGTCGCAGGTGCTGTCGGCGGCCATGCTGCTGGCCTGGTACGCACAAAAAAGCGGCCAGGGCGAGTACCTTGAGGCGGCCCAGGCCATCGAGCGGGCGGTCGAGGCCTGCGTGGCGGCGCGCGAGTCCACGCGCGATGTGGGCGGCCAGCTCGGCACCCGCGAAGCCGGGCAAGCGCTGGTGCGCCAGCTCCTGGCTTGAGCCCGGGCCACACCATGATCGGTTGCGACACGCATGTGCATGTGATCGGGGAGGCCGCGCGCTACCCCATGGTCGAGGCTCGCCACTACACGCCCGGCCCGGCCTCGGTGGCGCAGTTGCAGGCGCATCTTCAGCGCCAGGGACTCGATAGCGCCGTCATCATCCAGCCCAGCGTGTATGGCACCGACAACCGCTGCCTGCTCGACGCCCTGGCCGCGATGAAGGGCGCCGCGCGCGGCGTGGCCGTGCCAGACCGCGCGGTCTCTGCGGCCACGCTGCAGGCCTGGCATGTGCAGGGCGTGCGGGGCATTCGTATCAATCTGGAAAGCGCGGGCCAGGCGCAGGCGGCCGCCCTGGCCGAAGAGCTCTCGCACTGGGCGCCCCGCATCGCTGGCCTGGGCTGGCATCTGCAGGTGTACGCGCCGCTGCAGGCCGTGGTGGAGGGCATGAACGAGGCCGGGCCCTTGTCCGTGCCGGTGGTGCTGGACCACTTTGCGCTGTGGAACGACGTGGCTGCGGAGGCGGGCTTGCGCCAGGCCGTGGCGGACAAGCTGGCGCACGGCGAGGTCTACATCAAGCTCTCGGCCAGCTACCGGGTACCGCTGGCAGCCAGAGAGCTGAAGGCGCTGGCGCTGCACTGGCTGCAGCTGCGCCCAGACCGCCTGCTGTGGGCCAGCGACTGGCCCCACACCAACCGCGAGCCGGGCCGGCATCGGCTGGAGGTGAGTGCCTACCGCGCGATCGCCGCGCAGCAGCTGGTGCAGGAGCGCGAAGGCTGGCTCGCCTCGCCCGAGGCTCGCCGCCAGGTGCTGGTGGACAACCCCAGCCGCCTTTACGGCTTCGGGGCTTAAGCCTCAGGGACTGCCGAACTTACTGGCAGAGCAGGCGGGTCTGGGTGAAGCCGTCTTCCGTGGCCTGGTTGCAGACGCCGTCCACGCGGTAATCAACCGCCACCTTGCCCTGGGTGTTGATGTAGAAGCTCGCGTCATTGCGGCCGCATTCCCCCTTGCGGCAGCCGCCGGCGCTGATCACGTCGCCGCTGACGGCCTCGAAGGGGGTACACATCTCCAGCCGCTCCAGCATGGTCGCCTGAACGGTGTCGTCGAGCTTTTCCCACAGGAGGTCGGCGAAGGCCTGACGGACGGCGGTGGCATTGCCCCCGGGCAGGTAATTGAGGCAGGACTGGCCCTTGAGTGCCGTCAGCAACGGTACCGCAAAGGGGTCTGCTCCCGGGGCGGGGCTCGGCTGCGGCGCAATGGCCTCTTCCGTGTCCTCGTCATCGTCCTGACCTGGCAGGAGCTTGCGCAGGGCATCGAGCCAGCCCATGGTCGGTGAGGCATCGGCCATCGATCCCGACTCGGCATCGCGGCTCATGGGCACCAGCAGCAGGGCGGCCAGCAGGGCGATCACGGCCAGGATACCCACGGCCAGGGGTGTCCCCGAATCGGACTTCAGGTTTCTCGGCGGGGCCGCATCCAGCTCCAGCGTAGGGCCCTGAGGCTCCTGCAGGTTCAGCTCAGGCGAAGTGGTCTCGTTCATGGTGCGCTCAGCTGCGCTGGGGTTTCTTGTGCTCATCCACCAGGGCCAGCACGATGCGGGAGATCTCGTCCAGGGTCTGCTCCGTGATTTCACGGCCTTCGATCACTGAGCGCTTGAGCACGAGGCGGTAGGTCTCGCCCGTGACGTCGGTAAAGCCAATGGTGCGCTGCCGGTTGAGCACAAACACCAGAATGGCCACCAGCAGGCCCAGGGCAATCAGGCCCAGCACGGCGGGGGTGCTACCCAGCTCGGCGGCGAACCAGGCGCCACCCAGAAAGAGCAGGAGCCAGATGATGGCCTGCACCCAGGGGCGGCTGACTCCGAAGAAGATGGTGGCCACCGATTCAATGGGCAGCACCACCCGGTTAAAGCCCGAGAAGTTGGCGACCATGTACTCGACCTTGGTGTAGCGCACGCGCATCTCCAGGGTCGGGTCGATCTTGAGCAGGGCCAAAAGCCAGGCGATCAGCCCGCTTTGACGGCCCACGATCTCCACGTACACGCCATCCTCGCGCGGGGTGGGGCTGTGGAAGAACTTTTTGACCACCAGCGCGCCCCGTGCGCCCCCGCCGAGCAGGCTGGGAATCAACAGAGCCAGAACGACGACCAGCAGCACGATTGCCCCATGCCACACACTGAAACTGCCCATGTTTGAATTCCTTTATGTTTTAAAAATGGTAACTAAATGCAAATGATACAACGATCAATAAGCAAGTGCATTCCCGCCCGACCGCACTGGGGCCGTGGCGCCAAACCTTAAAAAACAGAGGAAAGGGTGGCAGGCCTTAGAGGTCTTCAGACACCCAAACACCGCCCTGCACCAGCTTGAGCACGTGCCTCATGACGGCCACTTCCTTGTTCCGGAAGCCATGCTGCGTGAAGGCCTGGCAGGGCTGGCCCCGGAAGTCGCCGCCGCCGCGCACCGAAATCAGCGGGATCTGGTGCCGCTCGGCCACCGAGCGGATGTAGCCGTAGGAGGTGACGGAGCAGGGGTCTTCCACGTGGTGAATAAAGGCCTGAGGCAGCTTGAGTTCGCCGTAGTTCAGCCGCGCCAGCTGGGGGTAGGAGTTGGGCGCCGTGGGATCGATGGCGGCTGTGTGAATGGCCCCGGCGAATTGACCGGGTCCGTGCCGGGGCAGAAAGCCCGATGAAATGCTGCCCATGCTGGTGGAGAGCAGGTAGACCTGCTGGATTGACGGTGCCTTGGCCCGTGCCGCATTCACCACCGCCATCACGTGGCGGTAGCGCTCCGGCGAGGCCTGGTACTCGGCCCGGCAGCCATCGCCCTGGCTGCTGTGGCAATCCACCAAAAGCGTCAGCGTCTGCTCGGTGACCAGGTGCCGGCGCGCCCGGATCAGAAAGTTGCCCAGCAGCGGGCTGCTCATCATCACGCCCTGGCCCATTTCAGGCCGCACCACCGAGGGGTACCCGGGCAGCAGCACGATCAGCCGGGTGGCGGTGCTGGCTTCACCGCGCCGTGAGAGCACAGCGCGCTGGACGCCGGCGTCGATGTTCAGCTCCAGCAATTCTTCCTGCAGCCCGTCGGCGTGTGGTGGGATGGCCTGGCCAAAGCCGGTGCTGCAGAAGATCAGACCTGCTGCCCATGCAAGAAGAGTCTTGCGCATCCTGTGGCTCCTCAGAAGTGGGGTGGCCGCATGATAGGGCTGACCGGCATGGCTGCCAGAAAGCAAAAAGCCCAGCCTGTGAGGCTGGGCTTGAATGTGGTGCCGGAGAGATGAATCGAACACCCGACCTTCTCATTACGAATGAGCTGCTCTACCGACTGAGCTACACCGGCGAAACGAAAATTATAACGGCTGACCT
>JAIXPL010000005.1 GCA_027486255.1 Comamonadaceae bacterium | reverse complement strand
TGCAGACCGATCTCCCATGAAGGACTTTTGACCAGACGATTGGTGTTGTTGTACTTGAGGGTTTGGCTGCCAACGGCCACCTCGTGACCGGTGGAGGTGGAGAGTTCGCGCAGGGTTGGGTCGGCATAGGCGGTAGTGACCAGGATGGCCAGGTCCTGCGCGCTGGATTGGTTACGGCTCGACAGGCCAGTTGGCTCGACGTAGCGCGTGTCCTTCATGCCCAGCATCTGAGCCTTGGCATTCATGAGGGAGACGAAAGACTGCAGGCCGCCTGGGTAGGTTCGCCCGAGGGCGTGGGCAGCACGGTTCTCGCTGGACATGAGCGCCAGGTGCAGCAGCTCACCCCGGCTCAGACTGGTGCCCACGCGAAGACGCGAGGTGCTGCCCTTTTCGGTGTCCACATCAGCCTGGGTGATGGTGATCATCTCGTCCATGGGCAACTTGGCACCGCTGACGATCACGCCGGTCATGAGTTTGGTGAGCGAGGCGATGGGCAGCACCACGTGGTCGTTCTTGCTGATCAACACCTCGCGCGTGTCCTGGTCAATCACCAGGGCCACGCTGGACTTCAAGTCGAGTGGATCAGAGACACTGTGCAGACCAGCCATCTGCCCATAAGAGGGGCGTGGAGGAACCGCTGCACGCAGAGTGGTCGCCTTGACGCCCTTGCCGTTGACCCGCGCCACCTTGCGCACCGAGGCCTTGTTGCCTGCCTTGGAAGCCTTGTTCGCCTTGGAGGCCTTGCGCTGCTGTGACTTGGCACTCTCGCCCTTACCGGCCTGGGCAAAGGCCAGGGGGGAGACAACTGTCAGCGAGGTCGCCAGCGCCACAAGTGCGAGGCTGGGCAGAACACGGCGCAGGATGGACAGTGGCATATGCGGCAGGTGATAAAAACTGCGCCGAGTGTATCCAATTAAAAAATGTTACGCAATATCAAAAACTTGCGCGTGATTCCTCAAGCTACTCACCCCCGCCTGCATCCAAGCTGGCCGGCTCAGCCCTGAGCGGCAACCCGGTCAGCCTTGCTCTGCAGCTTGTTCAGGGCACTGAGGTAGGCCTTGGCGGAAGCGACCACGATGTCGGGATCGGAGCCCACACCATTGACCACCCTGCCGCTGTTTTGCAGGCGCACAGTCACTTCACCCTGGCTCTCGGTAGAGCCGCTGATGGCATTGACGGAATACAAGACCATCTCGGCGCCGCTCTGGACATGGCTCTCAATGGCCTTGAGCGACGCATCGACAGGGCCATTCCCATCGGCCTCGGCGCGCACCTCCTTGCCGGCCACCGTGAACACAATGGACGCATGGGGTCGCTCGCCCGTCTCACTGCGCTGCGACAGGGAGACGAATCCAAATTGCTCTTTCTCGCTGGTCACGCTCTCGTCGCTGACCAGGGCCAGGATGTCCTCGTCAAAGATCTCGCTCTTGCGATCGGCCAACTCCTTGAACTTGGCAAAAGCGGTGTTGATCTCGGACTCGCTGTCGAGCTGCACGCCCAGGTCTTGCAGGCGCTGTTTGAAGGCATTGCGGCCGCTGAGTTTGCCCAGCACGATCTTGTTGGCGCTCCAGCCCACGTCCTCGGCACGCATGATCTCGTAGGTGTCACGCGCCTTGAGCACGCCGTCCTGGTGGATGCCGGACGCATGCGCGAAGGCGTTGGCCCCCACCACCGCCTTGTTGGGCTGGACCACGAAGCCAGTGGTCTGGCTGACCATGCGGCTGGCAGCCACGATGTGTTGGGTGTCAATGCCCACGTCGAGCGTGAAATAGTCGCGTCGCGTCTTGACGGCCATGACGATCTCTTCAAGCGAGCAGTTTCCAGCGCGCTCGCCCAAGCCGTTGATGGTGCACTCGACCTGGCGGGCACCGCCGATCTTCACGCCGGCCAGGGAATTGGCCACCGCCATGCCGAGGTCGTTGTGGCAATGGACTGACCAGATGGCCTTATCGGAATTGGGGACCTTCTCGCGCAAGGTCTTGATGAAGTTGCCATACAACTCGGGCACGGCGTAACCCACGGTGTCGGGAATGTTGATGGTGGTGGCGCCCTCGGCGATCACAGCCTCGACCACGCGGGCGAGGAAGTCAATCTCGCTGCGGTAACCATCTTCGGCGCTGAACTCGATGTCGGCACACACGTTGCGTGCAAAACGCACGGATTGCTTGGCCTGCTCCAGCACCTCCTCGGGTGACATCCTGAGCTTTTTCTCCATGTGCAGGGGCGAGGTGGCAATGAAGGTGTGGATGCGGGCGCTGTTGGCACCCTGGAGAGCCTCAGCAGCTCGCGCGATGTCGCGGTCATTGGCCCGCGAGAGCGAGCAGACCGTGGAATCCTTGATGGCGTTGGCAATGGCCTTGACGGCTTCGAAGTCGCCGTTGGAACTGGCAGCGAACCCAGCCTCGATCACGTCCACCTTCAGGCGCTCGAGCTGCCGGGCGATGCGCAGCTTTTCATCGCGGGTCATGGAGGCGCCGGGCGACTGCTCGCCGTCGCGCAAGGTGGTGTCGAAAATGATCAATTTGTCGGTCATGGCTTCAATCCAAGGTGAGGTGGCATTTTGGCTGCTTGTGTTGACCACCTGGTCGTCGTGCAAAGCAAAACGGCCCGGATGCTCAAGCAAACGGGCCGTCGACTGGGAAAACGCGTGCGCGCTAGTGTCTCCGCCCGTATGGGGATAGGAGCAATAGGGACAGCAGACGATCAGTCATGGCAATCAATGTATCACAAAGTCATATGAGCTCAGACCATCGTCCTAGCAAGGAGTTCACTTATGAAGGCCGCGCTCGTCAGGCTCGTCCGTGGAGGTAGAGATCACACTGGTGGGCATGCCCTTGGTGCGGCGCCAGACATACAAGGCGTAACCAGACAGGCCGTAAATGACGAAGAGGCCGAAGATGACCGTGGGGGGGTCGATGTTGATCACGGCGATGCCCAGGGCCAGGAGCACGATCACGGCAAAGGGCACGCTGCGCTTGATACTGATGTCCTTGAAGCTGTAGAAAGGCACATTAGTGACCATGGTCAAGCCTGCGTAGAGAGTCAGAGCGAACATGACCCAGCGCACGTCCTCGCCGGGGATGCCACCTTCGGTCATGAGCCAGATAAAGCCGGTGACCAGGGCTGCCGCTGCGGGCGAAGGCAGGCCCTGGAAAAAACGCCTGTCCACCACAGCCGTGTTGACATTGAACCGGGCCAGCCTCAGCGCCGCGCAGGCACAGTAGACGAAGGCGGCGATCCAGCCCCAGCGGCCCGTGCCCTTGAGGGCCCAGACATAGGCAATCAGCGCCGGCGCGGCTCCGAAGGACACCATGTCCGAGAGCGAATCCATCTGCTCCCCGAAGGCGCTTTGCGTATTGGTCATGCGCGCCACGCGCCCATCGAGGCTGTCGAGCACCATCGCACAAAACACACCGATGGCGGCCTGCTCGAAGCGGCCGTTCATGGCCATCACGATGGCATAGAACCCACCGAACAAGGCCGCGAGCGTGAACAGGTTCGGCAAGACATAAATGCCCTTGCGCGGCTTTCGGGGTTCCTGGCCTTCAGTGGGGGTGTCGTGGGGGGTGTCGTGACCGTCGTGCATGACGAAAGTGTAAGGGGTACATGAAAAAGCAAAAGGCCGCACTAAGGCGGCCCTGCGATCAACACCAGCGGCTGAAGCCGCCGGGCCTGATCAGTTGCGGGTCTGGTCGACCAGCTTGTTCTTGGCGATCCAAGGCATCATGGCGCGCAGTTGTCCACCCACCACCTCGATGCTGTGCTCGGCCGTGTTGCGGCGGCGAGCAGTCATGCTGGGGTAGTTCAGACGACCTTCCTGGATGAACATCTTGGCGTAGTCGCCGTTCTGGATGCGCTTGAGGGCATGGCGCATGGCCTTGCGGGACTCTTCGTTGATGACCTCAGGACCAGTCACGTACTCGCCGAACTCCGCGTTGTTGGAGATCGAGTAGTTCATGTTGGCGATGCCACCTTCGTAGATCAGGTCCACGATGAGCTTGAGTTCGTGCAGGCACTCGAAATAGGCCATCTCGGGGGCATAGCCGGCCTCGACCAAGGTCTCGTAACCCATCTTGATCAGCTCGACCGCGCCACCGCACAGCACGGCCTGTTCGCCGAACAGATCGGTCTCGGTCTCTTCCTTGAAGTTGGTCTCGATGATGCCGGCCTTGCCCCCGCCATTGGCCATGGCATAGGACAAGGCCAGACCACGGGCCTTGCCGCTCTTGTCCTGGTGGATGGCCACCAGATGGGGCACGCCGCCGCCCTGGGTGTAAGTGCTGCGCACGGTGTGTCCGGGCGCCTTGGGAGCGACCATCCAGACATCGAGGTCGGCACGGGGGACCACTTGGTTGTAGTGCACATTGAAGCCGTGCGCAAAGGCCAGCGAGGCGCCTTGCTTGATGTTCGGCGCCACGTTGTTGGTGTAGACCTCGGCGATCTGCTCGTCGGGCAGCAGAATCATCACCACGTCGGCCGCCTTGACGGCGTCATTGACTTCCATCACGTTCAGGCCGGCCTTGCCCACCTTGTCCCAGGAAGCACCACCCTTGCGCAGGCCCACCACGACCTTCACGCCGCTGTCGTTCAGGTTCTGGGCGTGTGCGTGACCTTGCGAGCCATAGCCAATGATGGCCACAGTCTTGCCCTTGATCAGGCTCAGGTCACAGTCCTTGTCGTAGAAAACTTTCATTCTTGATCTCCAGTTGATATCGCCGTTCGTCCTGAGCCTGTCGAAGGGCTCAAGCACACCCCGCGTGGGCGGGGCTTCGACAGGCTCGACCCGAACGGACGGGTGGTCGAGCCTTGCAAAACCTCAAACGCGCAGGATTCTCTCACCGCGGCCGATGCCGCTGGCACCGGTGCGAACCGTTTCGAGAATGGCGCTGCGGTCAATGGCCTCCAGGAAGGCGTCGTTCTTGGACAAATCGCCCGTGAGTTCGATGGTGTAGCTCTTTTCAGTCACGTCGATGATGCGGCCCCGGAAGATGTCCGCCATGCGCTTCATCTCCTCGCGTTCCTTGCCCACGGCGCGCACCTTCACCATCATGAGCTCGCGCTCGGTGTAGGCGCCTTCGGTCAAGTCCACCACCTTGACCACTTCGATCAGGCGATTGAGGTGCTTGGTGATCTGCTCGATGACATCGTCCGACCCGGTGGTCTGGATGGTCATACGCGAGAGGCTGGGGTCCTCCGTCGGGGCAACGGTCAGGCTTTCGATGTTGTAGCCACGGGCTGAGAACAGGCCCACAACGCGGGAGAGTGCGCCTGCTTCGTTTTCGAGCAAGGCGGCGATGATGTGTTTCATAGGATTCCTCTTTTCGCCGCCCTCCCCCGTGCACGGTAATGCACGGGCTTGGCGGTCAATAGATTCGTCTGGGGAGCCCGCCAGACGGGCGGGCTGGGAATGGAGGTCTTGCGACCTCCGTGCTGCCTCAGAGGTCTTCGCTCCCCAGCAGCATTTCGGTGATGCCCTTGCCGGCCTGCACCATGGGGAACACGTTTTCCGTCGGGTCCGTGCGGAAATCCATGAACACGGTGCGGTCCTTGAGCTTGCGGGCCTCGCGCAATGCCGGCTCGACGTCTTGTGGACGCTCGATCAGCATGCCGACGTGGCCATAAGCCTCGGCGAGCTTCACGAAATCAGGCAAGGCATCCATGTAGCTGTGGCTGTAGCGGCCAGAGTACTCAATCTCCTGCCATTGGCGCACCATGCCCAGGTAGCGGTTGTTGAGCGACAGAACCTTGATCGGGGTGTTGTACTGCAGGCAGGTGGAGAGCTCCTGGATGCACATCTGCACCGAGCCTTCGCCCGTGACGCAATAGACCTCGCTCTCGGGCTTGGCCAGCTTGATGCCCATGGCATATGGAATGCCCACGCCCATGGTGCCGAGGCCGCCCGAATTGATCCAGCGGCGCGGCTCATTGAACTTGTAGAACTGCGCGGCCCACATCTGGTGCTGGCCCACGTCGGAGGTGATGTAGGCCTCCACGTCCTGGGTCATGTTCCACAGGGTCTCAATGACCATCTGAGGCTTGATCACCTCCGTGTTGCCACGGTCGAACTTCAAACAGTCGCGGCTGCGCCAGCCTTCGATGGTCTGCCACCACTGGCCCAGGGCCGGGGCATCGGGCTTGAGGCCCGATTCCTTGATCATGTTCAGCAGTTCAGTCAGCACATCCTTGACATCGCCCACGATGGGGATGTCGACCTTCACCCGCTTGGAGATGCTGGAAGGGTCGATGTCGATGTGAATGATCTTGCGTTCGTTCTGCGCGAAGTGCTTGGGGTTGCCGATCACGCGGTCATCGAAGCGGGCGCCGATGGCCAGCAGCACATCGCAGTTCTGCATGGCGTTGTTGGCCTCGATGGTGCCGTGCATGCCCAGCATGCCCAGGAACTTGCGGTCGGTGGCCGGGTAAGCACCCAAGCCCATCAGCGTATTGGTGACCGGGTAGCCCAGCAGGTCCACCAGGGTGCGCAGCTCCTGCGAGGCGTTGCTCAGGAGCACGCCGCCGCCGGTGTAGATGTAAGGACGCTTGGCCGACATCAACAGTTGCAAGGCCTTGCGGATCTGGCCGCCATGGCCCTTGCGCACCGGGTTGTAGCTGCGCATTTCCACCGTCTCGGGGTAGTCGTAAGCGCATTTCTTGACGGACACATCCTTGGGAATGTCCACCACCACCGGGCCTGGACGGCCGGTGCGGGCAATGTGAAAGGCCTTTTTGAGGGTCGAGGCCAGGTCGCGCACGTCCTTGACCAGGAAATTGTGCTTGACGATGGGTCGGGTGATGCCCACGGTGTCGCATTCTTGGAAGGCATCCAGGCCAATGGCGGCCGTCGGCACCTGCCCGGTGATGATCACCATGGGAATGCTGTCCATGTAGGCGGTCGCAATGCCGGTGACCGCGTTGGTGGCCCCGGGGCCGGAGGTCACCAGTGCCACGCCCACCTCGCCGGTGGCCCGCGCATAACCGTCGGCGGCATGGACGGCAGCCTGCTCATGGCGCACCAGAACGTGCTGAATGGTGTCCTGGCGGTACAGGGCGTCGTAGATGTAAAGAACGGCCCCACCGGGATAGCCCCAGATGTACTTGACCTGCTCTTCGATGAGGGCGCGCACCAAAATTTCCGAGCCCATCAGCTCGGAATTTTTATCGGAAGGGGTGACAGCAGCTGCGGAAGCGAGTTCCGCCTTGGAGATTTCCATGATGAACCTTTGTGAATTTCTCTAACGAAAAACCTTGGGTGCCTCTTCGCCCATCCTCGTGAGACGGCGTCAAGACTTGAGACCTGTGACCATGGGCGAATTCATGCTCCGCCGGATCCAGACCCTTTTGCATTTTTAGTGAGCCAGAGATTATGACATGCCCAAGAGCCTGGCCATGCGCCTGACCCACATCGCCTTCTTGCACAGCCCTGAGGTGCATAATCGCGGCCGTCTGTAAAGCAAAGCCCCACATAAGACTTCACGAGGAACCCTCCGGCGCAGCGGCCGGGTAGCGTCCTCAGGCTAGACCCATTTCCCGTGGCCACAGAAAAAGAGCTCTCCGAGTTCCTCCGCAGCGTGGAAAAGCGCGCTTTCAAGCGCAGCTATTACCACGTCCGGGACAAGGAGGCCGCGCTCGACATCGTCCAGGACAGCATGCTCAAGCTGGCACAACACTACGGCGCCAACCCCCCCGCCGAGTTGCCCATGCTGTTCCAGCGCATCCTGTCAAACACCACCCTGGACTGGTTTCGCCGCCAAAAAACCCGCAACGCCCACTTCACCAACCTGAGCGAGCTCTCGGCAGCCGATGGGCAAGAAGACTTCGATCTTCTGGAAATCTGGGACAGTCAAGAGCAGAACCGGGGGATCGAGGGCGAAAGTGCCCAGGACTCCCTGGAACGGGCACAAATCCTGCAAGAACTTGAGGGCCACATCATGGAACTCCCGGGACGTCAACGCGAAGCCTTCCTCATGCGTTATTGGGAGGAGATGGACGTGGCCGAGACGGCTGCGGCCATGGGCTGCTCGGAAGGCAGTGTCAAAACACATTGTTCCCGGGCGGTTCAGGCCCTCAGCAAAGCCTTGAGCGCCAAAGGAATCAGACTATGACCCGCTACCACCCTCGCCTTGCCGAAGTGATGACCGACCGCCAGGGTCTGAAACTGGCCGCCCAGCTCAACCTGGGAACGGCCGAACTTTCGCACGAAATCACGGAACGCCTGCGCGCCGGCAGGGAGCGCGCCCTCGCCCAGCGCAAGGTGGAACTTCGCCACGCATCAGCCTGGGTGGCCCAAGGTCAGACCGCTGCCCTGGGCTGGGGCGGTGAGGAAGGCATGGGCCTGTTCGGTCGGCTGAGCGCCGCCTTGGCCTTGGGCGTGCTGGTCATCGGGCTGCTCGGTATCAGCGACATCATGAGCGATGAGCGCGCGCGTGAATTGGCCGATGTCGACATGGCCCTGCTCACCGACGACCTGCCACCGGCGGCCTATGCTGACCCCGGTTTCATCCAGTTCCTCCAAAAAGACCTCTGAGTCCTGCCCCCTGCCGCACTCCCAACTCATGATGCCCTCCCACCCGACGACCCAGCTTCTGCCGCATGTCTTGCGCCTGCTGCTTGGCGCTGCGCTCTTGTTGGCGGGCCTGTCGGCCTTGGCGTCCGGTACAGAGGAGGCACCTGCCCCCAAGCCCGTGGCAGCGGCCAAGCCCCCGGCATCCGGTTCTGGCTGGCACCGGCTCAAACCCACCCAGAAGCAAGCCCTGGAGCCCTTGGCCGGGACCTGGGACACCCTGAGCCCGGCCCATCAGCGCAAATGGCTGGAGGTCTCCAAGAACTACCCCTCCCTCTCGGCCAGCGAGCAGGCCAAGATGCATGAGCGCATGACCGAATGGGCTGCGCTCACACCCCTGGAGCGGGCCCAGGCCCGCCTGAATTTCGGCAAGACCACCGAGATCGCCCGGGAGCTCACCCCAGCGGAGAAGCTCGCCAAATGGGAGGCCTATCAGGCCCTGCCAGCGGAAGAACGCCAGAAATTGAGCGAGAACACCAAATCTCGTCCCCTGGGTGCCGCGCCGGCTGTTCAACCCGTGCCCACCAGGAAGCTGGCTGTCGTACCCCCCGTAGCCACCGCCAAGGCGCCCAAGCCGGCTGAAACCCCGGCTGCTGCGGAGCCTTCGTCGAGCAACTAGACTGCCGGTCCGGGCGCTCAGGCTGCCCCCTTTCCAGTCCGAGTTGAGCACCGCCTTGAACGCCCTTCCCCTGCCCACCCCATCGATTGCGCGCCGCATGGCGTGCTGGCTTTATGAAGGCATGTTGCTGTTTGGCGTGCTGTTCATTGCCGACTACCTCTTCAGCACCCTCAGCCAAACCCGTCACGCTCTGGAAAACCGCCATCCCCAGCAGTTCTTCCTTTTTCTGGTGTTGGGCATCTACTTCACCTGGTTTTGGTCGCGGGGCCAGACCCTGGCCATGAAGACCTGGCACATCCGCGTGGTGAACCGCGAAGGCCGGCCGCTGTCGCAAAAGCAGGCCCTGCTGCGTTACATGCTGAGCTGGCTCTGGTTCATTCCGCCCTGGGGCCTGACCTGGGCACTGGGCCTGGATGCCCGCTTCGTCCTGGTCCTTAGCCTCGCCTGGATCCTGGTGTGGATGCTGCTCGCCCGACTGCACCGTGACCGCCAGTTCCCCCACGATGTGCTGGCACGCACGCGTCTGGTCAGCAGCGAGCCCCCCACACGCAAAGACAAAGACAAAGACAAAGACAAAGACTGAGAGCCCGAGGGCTGGCCAAGCCGGCAAGCCTGCTCCCGCTTATCTTGGCGGGGAAGTCCCTGCGTCACAATGGCTGGCCATGTCCGCACCTTTGCCCCCTACCCCTCCCGACACCGAGTCTCGCCAAGACGATCCGGCCAGCCTGCAAAAACAACGCACCGGGCTCAACCGCGTGATCCACGCCGCAGGCTTTTCATGGGCGGGCCTCAGGCAGGGCTGGCAAGAGACCGCTTTTCGTCAGGAGGTCATCGCCGCAGCCTTTCTGTTGCCCCTGAGCATGTGGCTGGGCCGCACATGGGTGGAGCGGGTGCTGCTGGCCGGCAGCGTCCTGCTGGTGATGATCGTGGAATTGCTCAATACGGCCGTGGAAGCAGCCATCGACCGCATCGGTCCGGAATGGCATGAATTTTCCAAACGGGCCAAGGACATCGGCAGTGCCGCCGTGCTGCTGGCCCTGCTGCTGTGTGGCCTGACCTGGGTCATGGCCATTTGGGCCCGCTTCGCATGAGCCCGGCATTTTCCTTGTGTGTCTACTGCGGCTCCCGAGCGGGCGCCAAGCCGGCTTACACCGCGGTGGCGCAGGAGGTGGGGCGCTGGATCGCCCGGCACGGTGGGCAACTGGTGTACGGCGGCGGCCACAACGGCCTCATGGGGACCGTGGCTGATGCAACGCTGGCCGCCGGTGGCCGTGTGGTGGGGATCATTCCACAGGCCTTGGTGGACAAGGAATACGCCCACCGGGGCTGCACGGAACTGCACATCGTGGACAACATGCACGAGCGCAAGCGCATGATGGCCGAACGCGCCGACGCCTTCCTGGCTCTGCCCGGCGGCATCGGGACGCTGGAAGAATTCTTTGAGGTCTGGACTTGGCGCCAACTGGGCTACCACGACAAACCCATCGGGCTGCTCAACGTTGAGGGCTACTACGACCAAATGCTGAGCTTCCTGGCGCACAGCACGGCCCAGGGCTTCATGGGCTCCTGGCAGATGGACCTGATCCGCAGCTCCGACCGGCCCGGGGCTTTGATGCAAGAGCTGGTGCAGTCCGCCGGCCTGAGCCTGGCGCCGCACCTGGACCAGATCTGAGTGGCCGGCGCCTCAGACGGCGGCGGCGTCCTGCTCACCGGTGCGGATGCGCACCACACGCTCCACGGGCGTGACGAAAATCTTGCCGTCACCAATCTTGCCGGTGCGCGCGGCCTTGATGATGGCGTCGACGCAGCGGTCCACATCCTCGCTCTTGACCACCACCTCCACCTTCACTTTGGGCAGGAAGTCCACCACGTATTCGGCGCCGCGGTAGAGCTCGGTGTGGCCCTTCTGGCGACCAAAGCCCTTGACCTCGGTGACCGTCAGGCCCGTCACGCCGCATTCGGCCAGGGCCTCGCGCACTTCTTCGAGCTTGAAGGGTTTGACGATGGCGGTGATCTGCTTCATTGAAAGTCTCCAAAACGAACTGAAGTGATTGTGGCGCATGGACGGCGCCTTATGCACACGACGGGCCTTGAAAGCACGCGCCTCATGCCCGGAACTTGCTGGTGATCGGGTAGCGCCAGTCCTTGCCGAAGCTGCGGTGGCTCACCCTGATGCCCACCGGTGCCTGGCGCCGCTTGTACTCGTTGATTTTGATCAGGCGGGTGACCTGCTCCACCACCTGGCGGTCGAAACCGGCGGCCACGATGTCCTCGGAGCTTTCGTCGTTCTCCATGTGGCGCTCCAGAATGGCATCGAGCACCTCGTAGGGCGGAAGGCTGTCCTGATCGGTCTGCTCAGGCCGCAGCTCGGCCGAGGGCGGCCGGGTGATGATGCGCTCGGGTATCGGCTGCGCCCCCCGGCCATAGGGGTCGTTCTCATTGCGCCAGCGCGCCAGCTTGAAGACCGTGGTCTTGAGCAGGTCCTTGATCACGGCAAAGCCGCCGGCCATGTCGCCGTAGAGCGTGCAGTAGCCCGTGGCCATCTCGCTCTTATTACCGGTGGTCAGCACGATGGCGCCAAATTTGTTGGACAAGGCCATCAGGATCACACCCCGGATGCGGGCCTGTATGTTCTCCTCGGTGGCATCCAGCGGCCGACCCTTGAACTCCCCGGACAGGGTGGCCAGGAAAGCCTCAAACTCCGGAACGATCGAGTATTCGTCGTAGCGCACGCCCAGACGCGCAGCCATGTCTCGCGCATCCACCAAGGAGATGTCGGCCGTATACGGCGAAGGCATCATCACGGCACGCACCTTCTCCGGGCCCAGCGCATCGACTGCAATGGCCAGCACCAGGGCCGAGTCGATGCCTCCTGAGAGGCCCAACAGCGCCCCCGGAAAACCGTTCTTGCCCAGGTAGTCCCGCACGCCCAACACCAGCGCATCCCAGAGGTCGGCCTCCAAGCTGCGCTCGGGCGCCGTATCGGCCTGCACGCGCAAGGCGCCTGGACCTTCACGCCGCAGCTCCAGCGCAAACAACTGCTCCTCAAAGCTGAGGGCACGGCCCGCCAGCTTGCCCGAGGCCTGCACCGCAAAGGATGCGCCTTCAAAAACCACCTCGTCCTGCCCGCCCACCAAGTGGGCGAACACCAGCGGCATACCCGTGGCCAGGGCGCGGCTGGCCATGGTGAGCTCGCGCTCGCGCAGCTTGCCAGCATGGAAGGGCGAGGCATTGATCACGGCCAGCACCTCAGCGCCAGCCGCACGTGCCGACAACGCGGGTTGCTCGAACCAGGCGTCCTCGCAGATCAAGAGGCCCACAGCCACCGCCTCATCACCCTCCCCCACGCGGAACACGCAAGCCTCATGGCCGGGTGTGAAATAGCGCCGCTCGTCAAAGACCTGGTAATTGGGCAGCTCACGCTTGGCATAGGTGTGCAGGCGCCGTCCTTCACACAGCACATGCGCCGCGTTGTGGCGCTGCTGCACCTGCACGCTGCGCGTACGCAGGCCATTTTGGCCGCCCGTGGGGCTGCCCACCACCACGTGCAGACCCTTTAACCCAGCCAGCTCACGGGCCACCCGATCCACGGCATCATCACAGGCTTGGATAAAGGCGGGGCGGAGGAACAGATCCTCGGCCGCGTAGCCGCAGATGGCCAGTTCGGGCGTGAGCACCAGCCGGGCCCCGGCCTCATAGGCCTGGCGTGCAGCGGCGATGATCTTTTGGGCATTGCCCTGCATATCACCGACACAATAGTTCAGCTGGGCAACACAAATCTTGAGCGACATCGGCAACAGGGAAAAGCTAGAACAGGCGCCCGAGCCCGTGCTCAGCAGGAACGCGAATGGTTGAAAACAATTATGTCATCCGGGTGCTGGACAGCCCCGGCGAGGTTGCATGCTCGGCCTGGAATGCACTGCTGGCCCGGCAGACGGACGGCACGCTCAACCCCTTCATGCGCCATGAATACCTGGCGGCTCTGCACGACAGCGGCAGCGCCACCCCCCGCGCCGGCTGGACACCGCGCTGGCTCACCCTGTGGGAGGGCGAGGAGCTGGTGGCCGCCTGCGCGCTCTACCTCAAGACCCACTCTTACGGGGAATACGTCTTCGACTGGGCCTGGGCCAACGCCTACCAGCAGCACGGCCTGAGTTATTACCCCAAGGCGGTGGTGGCGCCGCCCTTCACCCCGGTACCGGGTCCGCGCCTGCTCGCCCGCGACCATGCCACCCGGGCGCAGCTGGTCGTTGCGCTGCGCGACTGGTGCGCCAGCCAGGGCCTGTCGTCCTTGCACCTGCTGTTCCTGGCCGAGGCCGACGTCAGCGCCTGCGCGGACGCTGGACTGATGCTCAGGCACACGGTGCAATTCCACTGGAACAACGCCTCCCCGGCCGCCACCGACACGCAGCCCTCGGCCTTTGGTGATTTCGATGACTTTCTGGCCTCCCTCAGCCAGGACAAGCGCAAGAAGATCCGGCAAGAGCGCCGCAAAGTGCAAGAGGCCGGGGTGCACTTTCGCTGGGCGCGGGGGCGCGACATCCAGCCCGAGGACTGGAGCTTCTTCTACCGCTGCTATGAGCGGACCTACCTGGAGCATGGCAATGCGCCCTACCTGAGCGCAGACTTTTTCACCCTCATGGCGCGTGAGATGCCTGAGAACTGGCTGCTCTTCATGGCCGAACGCGGGGGCCAACCGATCGCCAGCAGCCTGATCGGCCTGAGCGACTCAGCTGCAGACGACAGCCCCAATGCAACATCCACCGCCTACGGGCGCTACTGGGGAGCGCTCGAGCGGGTGGATTGCCTGCACTTCGAAGCCTGCTACTACCAGCCGCTGGCCTGGTGCATCGCGCACGGGGTACAGCGCTTTGAAGGCGGCGCCCAGGGTGAACACAAGATGGCCCGGGCCCTGCTGCCGGTGCGCACCACCAGCGCCCACTGGCTGGCGCACCCGGCTTTTGCCGATGCGGTGGAACGCTTTCTCGAGCGCGAAGGCGCCGGCATCGAAGACTATATGGAGCACCTGCAGCAACGCACGCCCTTCAGGCAGATGCCTTGATGCCCATGAAAAAGCCGACCCGCGGGTCGGCTTTTTGACACAGCGACGGGGCTCAGGCCTGCTTGGACTTTTGGTAGTTGGCGATACCGTCCATCACTTCCTTCTTGGCCGACTCCGGGCCTTCCCAGCCCAGCACCTTGACCCACTTGCCTTTTTCAAGGTCCTTGTAGTGCTCGAAAAAGTGCGCAATGGTGCTCAGGCGCAGCTGGTTCATGTCCTCGGGCTTCTTCCAGTGGCTGTAGATCGACAGGATCTTGTCAATGGGCACTGCCAGCACCTTGCCGTCTTCGCCGGCCTCATCTTGCATCTTCAGGATGCCAATGGGGCGGCAGGGCACCACCACGCCTGGGATCAAGGGGAAGGGGGTGATCACCAGCACATCCACCGGATCGCCGTCACCGCTTAAGGTCTGCGGCACATAGCCGTAGTTGGTGGGGTAGTGCATGGCCGTGCTCATGAAGCGGTCCACAAAGATTGCGCCCGACTCCTTGTCCACCTCGTACTTGACGGGGTCGGCGTTCATGGGGATTTCAATGATGACGTTGAACGCTTCAGGCGCGTTCTTGCCAGGGGTGACATTGGCGAAAGACATGTGAGCTTAATTGAATAGGGATGGACCGGAATGACCGGAAGGCGGGTGGCCGTTGTAGGAGGAAACGGCGCAAAGCCTCCGGATTTACCCGCATTTTACTGAAGCAGGGCTTACGTTCCGCTGCAGATTGAAAGGTTTGGGACTAAATTGGATGCGTTGGCCAATCAGCCTGTGCGCAGCCAGCGGGGTTGAGGAAGCAACGCAAGGCGGTGCCGCGTGGCGACTGATGCGTTGCACCGAATCCCTGACGTCCAAGCACGGAGATTTGACATGACTGGCAACTCTGCACTTTTGTTGGCGAGCGCATGTGGACTGCTCGCTGTTCTTTACGGCATCTGGGCACGCTCCTGGATCCTCTCCCAAGACCCGGGCAATGCCCGAATGCAAGAAATCGCGGCCGCCATCCAGACGGGCGCGGCCGCCTACCTGGCCAGGCAGTACCGAACCATCGCCGTGGTGGGCGTGGTCCTGGCCCTGCTGATCGGTTTGTTCCTCGACCTTCAAACCGCCATCGGCTTTGTGGTGGGTGCGGTGCTCTCCGGGGCCTGTGGCTTCATCGGTATGAACGTCTCGGTTCGTGCCAACGTGCGCACCGCCCAAGCCGCCACGCGCGGCATCGGACCGGCGCTGGATGTGGCCTTCCGCGGCGGTGCCATCACCGGCATGCTGGTGGTGGGCCTGGGCCTGCTGGGCGTGACGGCCTTTTACTGGTTCCTGGTGGGCAATGGCAACCTCACGCCGGACCGCAAGCTCGCCACCCTGCTCAACCCCCTCATTGGCTTTGCCTTCGGCTCCTCGCTGATTTCCATCTTCGCCCGCCTGGGCGGCGGCATCTTCACCAAGGGCGCTGATGTGGGCGCCGACCTGGTGGGCAAGGTTGAGGCAGGCATTCCGGAGGATGACCCACGCAACCCGGCTGTGATCGCCGACAACGTGGGCGACAACGTCGGCGACTGCGCTGGCATGGCCGCTGACCTGTTCGAGACCTACGCGGTGACGCTGATCGCCACCATGGTGCTGGGCGCCCTGCTGGTGACGGCCGCCCCGGTCAATGCCGTGGTCTACCCCCTGGCCCTGGGTGCGGTGTCCATCGTCGCCTCCATCATCGGCTGCTTCTTCGTGAAGGCCTCACCGGGCATGACCAACGTGATGCCTGCGCTCTATAAGGGTCTGGCCATTGCCGGCGTGCTCTCGCTGGTGGCCTTCTACTTCGTCACAGCCTGGCTGATCCCTGACAACGCAGTGGCGGCCAGCGGCAGCCAGATGCGGCTCTTCGGCGCCTGCACCGTCGGCTTGGTGCTCACCGCCGCGCTGGTGTGGATCACCGAGTACTACACCGGCACGCAGTACGCCCCGGTGCAGCACATCGCCCAGGCCTCGACCACCGGGCACGGCACCAACATCATCGCGGGCCTGGGTGTGTCGATGCGCTCGACGGCCTGGCCGGTCCTCTTTGTGTGCGCTGCCATCGTGGCCTCCTACGCGCTGGCAGGCCTGTATGGCATCGCCGTGGCGGCCACGGCCATGCTGAGCATGGCTGGCATCGTGGTGGCCCTGGACGCTTATGGCCCCATCACCGACAACGCCGGCGGCATTGCCGAGATGTCCGAGTTGCCCGCCTCCGTGCGTGACATCACCGACCCACTGGACGCCGTGGGCAACACCACCAAGGCCGTGACCAAAGGCTATGCCATCGGCTCGGCGGGCCTGGCATCACTGGTGCTTTTTGCCGACTACACCCACAAGCTCGAGAGCTACGGGCAAGCCATCAGCTTCGACCTCAGCGACCCGATGGTCATCGTGGGTCTGTTCATCGGCGGTCTCATCCCTTACCTGTTTGGTGCCATGGCCATGGAGGCCGTGGGCCGGGCCGCAGGCTCCGTGGTTGTGGAAGTGCGCCGCCAGTTCAAGGAGATCAAGGGCATCATGGATGGCTCGGCCAAACCCGAGTACGGCCGTGCGGTCGACATGCTCACCAGCGCCGCCATCAAAGAAATGATGATCCCCTCGCTGCTGCCGGTGGTCGCACCCATCCTGGTCGGCCTGGTGCTCGGCCCCAAGGCCCTGGGCGGCCTGCTGATGGGCACCATCGTCACCGGCCTCTTTGTGGCGATTTCCATGTGCACGGGCGGCGGCGCCTGGGACAACGCCAAGAAGTACATCGAAGACGACCATTTCGGCGGCAAAGGCTCTGAGGCGCACAAGGCCGCCGTCACCGGTGACACCGTGGGCGACCCCTACAAAGACACGGCCGGCCCCGCCATCAACCCGCTGATCAAGATCATCAACATCGTGGCCCTCTTGATTGTTCCTCTGGTGCTGCAGTTCCACGGCAGCTAAAGCCACCCCAGCCTGCAGGCGGATCGGTGCTCCGGGCCACGGCCCGGGCCCGGTCCGCTTTTTTTGGGTGGGCCCACCCCGCCATGGCAGTCACCTGCGCGAAAGCCCACGTCAGAGAGCGAGGCCACAATGGGCGCATGCCAAAGCACTTCATCGCCAATGAATTTGTCTCGGGTGATTCAGGCCAGACCCTGCCCGTGATCGACCCAGCCGACGGCCAGCCCTATGACCAGATCCAGCGGGGCAACGCCCGCGACGTGGACGCTGCTGTGGCCGCTGCCCGAGCCTGCCTGCAGGGCCCCTGGCAACGCCTGACGGCCGCCGAGCGCGGCCGCCTGTTGATGGCCTTGTCGCGCAAGCTGGCCGAGCATGCCGAGGAGTTGGCGGCCATCGAGCAGCGCGACTGCGGCAAGCCCACGCGCCAGGCACGGGCCGACGCTGCCGCCCTGGTGCGCTACTTCGAGTACTATGCCGGCGCCTGCGACAAGCTGCACGGCCAGACCCTGCCGTTCCTGGAGGGCTACAGCGTGCTCACCTGGCGCGAGCCCCATGGCGTCACAGGCCATGTGATTCCCTGGAACTACCCCATGCAGATCTTCGGGCGCAGCGTGGGCGGCGCCTTGGCCGCGGGCAATGCCTGCGTGGTCAAGCCCTCGGAAGACGCCTGCCTCTCACTGCTGCGTGTGGCCGAACTGGCCGCCGAAGTGGGTTTCCCGGCTGGCGCCATCAACATCTTCACGGGCTACGGCCACGAGGTGGGTGATGCACTGGCACGGCATCCGGGCATCGACCACATCAGCTTCACCGGCAGCCCCCGGGTGGGCACGCTGATCCAGCAGGTGGCCGCAGAGCGCCACTGTCCAGTCACACTGGAGCTGGGCGGCAAGGGGCCGCAGCTGGTCTTTGAAGACGCGGACCTGGACGCCGCCCTGCCCACCCTGGTGCAGGCCATCGTGCAGAACGCCGGCCAGACCTGCTCGGCCGGCTCGCGCCTGCTGGTGCAGCGCCCGGTCTATGAACGCCTCCTCGAGCGCCTGGGTGCGGCCTTCCGTGAGCTGCGCGCAGGCCCGCCCGCGCTCGACACCGACTTAGGCCCCCTGATCCGCGCCAGCCAGCTCGAGCGTGTGGGCAGCTTCCTGGCCCAGGCGGCCCGCGACGGCATCCCCACCGTGGCGCAGGGCCAGGTGGCCGCCGAAGCCCATCCCGGCGGCTACTACCAGGCCCCTGTGCTGCTGCGCGACGTGCCACCCGAGCACCGCATCGCCCAGGAAGAAGTCTTCGGCCCAGTGCTGGCGGCCATGCCCTTCGACGATGAAGACCATGCCATCGCCCTGGCCAACGGCACGGACTTCGGCTTGGTGGCCGCCGTCTGGAGCCGTGACGGCGGCCGCCAGCTGCGCATGGCCCGGCGTCTGCGCGCGGGTCAGGTCTTCGTCAACAGCTACGGCGCCGGCGGCGGCATCGAGCTGCCCTTTGGCGGCGTCAAGTCCTCGGGCCATGGCCGTGAAAAAGGCTTCGAGGCCCTGTACGGCTTTACCGTGCTCAAGACCGTGACCTTGCGCCACGGCTGAGTCTTTATTCCTTTCCTCAGCGAGGCAGCTTCCATGCGCGTGCAAGACAAATCCATCATCGTCACCGGGGCCGGCAGCGGCATTGGCGAGGGCATCGCCCGGCGCCTGGCCGCCGAGGGCGCCCGCGTCATCGTCAACGACATCCAGGCCCAGGCCGGCCAGAAGGTGGTCCAGGAGATCGTGGCTGCCGGTGGCCGGGCCTCCTTCTTTGCCGCCGACGTGACCCGCTCTGACGACATGAAGGCCCTGGTCGAGGCGGCCGTGGCGCGCCACGGCACCCTGGATGTGATGGTCAACAACGCCGGCTGGACCCACCGCAACCGCCCAGCCCTGGAAGTGAGCGAGGAGGAGTTCGACCGCTGCTACGCCGTCAACGTCAAAAGCATCTACCTCGCCACCTTGCACGCCGTGCCGGTGTTTCGGGCCCATGGTGGTGGCAGCTTCATCAACATCGCCTCCACCGCCGGCGTGCGCCCCCGGCCAGGATTGAGCTGGTACAACGGCTCCAAGGGAGCGGTCATCATCACCAGCAAGTCGCTGGCCGCCGAACTGGGGCCCGACAACATCCGCGTCAACTGCATCAACCCCGTGTTCAACCCAGACACCGGCTTGTCGGCCGAATTCGCGGGCGGCCCTGTTGACGAAGAGCGCCGCGCCAAGTTCCTGGCCACTATTCCTTTGGGACGCTTTTCCAGCGCCCTGGACGTGGCCAACGCCGCGCTCTACCTGGCCAGCGACGAAGCGGCCTTTATCTCCGGCGTGTGCCTGGAGGTGGACGGCGCACGCTGCGCCTGAGCCTGTTTGCCCAGGCCTCTGCCGCCCGTCCGGGAAAATCCCGAGAAAGTCGAGCTCAGCCAACTTGTAGGATGACCTGATCACCCTGCAAGCCATGCTCTCCTCAAGCACCTCCCAGATCGAACCCCTGGCCGCCCCGGAACGCCTGACAGACCGGCTGGCCGACCAGCTGGCCCGGCGCATCGAGCGTGGCGAATTGGCGCCCGACCAGCGCCTGCCCACCGAGCAGCAGCTGTCCGAGCAGTTTGGCGTCTCGCGCACCGTGGTGCGGGAGGCCGTGAGTCGCCTGAAGTCCATGGGCCTGCTGGTCTCGCGCCAAGGCGCGGGCGTCTTCGTCGCTCCTGCGGGCCAGGCCCGTGCCCTGGCTTTCGATCCCACGGTGCTGCAGTCACTCGAGTCGGTGGTGCAGGTGGTGGAAGTGCGCCGCGCCCTGGAGGGCGAGGTTGCCGCCCTGGCGGCCCAGCGCATCACCCCGGCCAAGGCGCACGCCGTGCGCGAGGCGCTCGAGCGGCTCGACGCCACTGTCGCCACGGGGGCCGACGGGGTCGAAGAAGACTTGGCCTTCCACCGCAGCATCGCCCAGGCCACGGACAACCCCCAGTTTGAGCGCCTGCTGGGCTTTCTCGAGCAGTACCAGCGCGACGCCATGCGCGTGACGCGCACCAACGAATCCCTGCACGGCGCCTTCTCGCGCGCCGTGCGCCGTGAGCACGAGGCCATTGCCCGCGCCGTCATGGCCGGCGACGCTGCGGCTGCCCGGCGCGCCGCGGTGCGGCACATGCTCAATGCGGCCATCCGCATCGAGGGCGCCGACGGCCCGGTGCGGCGCACCCTCGAAGGCCTACTCACCCCTGCCACCCACTGAAGCCTCCTCCTCCTCGACCATGAACTCCTCTCTTCCTGCCGGCCTCGGTGTCATTGGCCTGGGCTCCATGGGCCTGGGTGCCGCCCGCTCCGCCCTGCGCCGCGGTGTGGCCACCTGGGGCTGCGACACACGCGCCGAGGTGCGTGAGGCCTTTGCCCGCGACGGCGGCCACGCCGTCGAACGCCCGGCCGACCTGGCGCCGCACTGCCGCGTGGTGTTGGTGCTGGTGGTCAACGCCGCACAGACCGAGGACGTGCTCTTTGGCGCCCACGGTCTGGCCAGCGCCATGGTGCCCGGCTCGGTGGTGGTCTGCTCGGCCACAGTGGATCCGGCCGTGGTGCCCGGCTGGGCCGAGCGGCTGGCCCAACACGGGCTGCTGCTGATCGACGGCCCCGTCTCCGGCGGCGCCCGCAAGGCCGAGGCCGGCGAGATGACGGTCATGGCCTCCGGCGCGCCCGAAGCTTTTGAGGCGGGGCTGGAGCTGCTGCAGGCCTGCGCCGGCAAGGTCTACCGCCTGGGCGACAAGCCGGGCATCGGCTCGACCGTGAAGATGGTGAACCAGCACCTGGCGGGCGTGCACATCGCCACCGCCTGCGAGGCCATGGCTCTGGGCATGCGCGCAGGCGCCGACCCGGGCCAGCTCTACGAAGTCATCTGCAACTCCGCCGGCATGAGCTGGATGTTCCAGAACCGCGTGCCCCACATCCTGGAGGGCGACTACACGCCGCTGTCGGCCGTCAACATCTTCGTCAAGGACCTGGGCATCGTGCTCGACGCCGCGCGCAAGCTGGCCTTTCCCCTGCCGATGGCGGCCGCGGCCCACCAGCTCTACCTGGCCACCGCCGCCATGGGCCACGGTGCTGAAGACGATGCCGCCGTGGTGAAGTACTACGCCGCCCTGGCCGGGCTCGAGCTGCCCGCAGGCGAAGGACAAACGACATGATTCTGGGCGTGATCGCCGACGACTTCACCGGCGCCACCGACGTGGCGGGCATGCTGGTGGGCGCGGGCATGCGCACGGTGCAGGTCATCGGTGTGCCCGAAGGCCCCATGCCCGAGGCCGACGCGGTGGTGGTGGCGCTGAAGACGCGCACCTGCCCGCCCGCCGAGGCCGTGGCCCAGAGCCTGGCGGCGCTGCAGGCCCTGCGCGCCGCCGGCGCGCGGCAGATCTATTTCAAGTACTGCTCCACCTTCGACTCCACGCCTCAGGGCAACATTGGCCCCGTGGCTGATGCGCTGATGGACGCGCTGGGCGCGGATATCGCGATCGCCTGCCCGGCCTTCCCGGACAACGGCCGCACCGTGTTCCGCGGCCACCTCTTTGTGGGCGATGTGCTGCTCTCGGACTCGGGCATGCGCCAACATCCGCTCACGCCCATGACCGATGCCAACCTCGTGCGCGTGCTGCAACCGCAAACCCGCAGGCGCGTGGGCTTGCTGGCCCAGCCCGAGGTGGCACGGGGAGCGCAGCCTGTGCGCGCCAAGCTGCAAGCCCTGAGCACCGAAGGCGTGGGCCTGGTGGTGGCCGATGCCGTGGCCAACGAAGACCTGCTTACCCTGGCCGAAGCCTGCGCGGACCATCCGCTCATCACCGCCGGCTCGGGCGTGGCCCTGGGCCTGCCCCCGGCCTATGCCCGCCGAGGCTGGCTGCAGCCCGACGCAGGCTCCGCCCAACTCACCCCCGTGCAAGGCCCGGCCGCCGTGCTGGCCGGCTCCTGCTCCGAGGCCACCCAGGCCCAGGTCGCCTGCTGGAAGGCCGGCGGCCGCACGGCCCTGCAGATCGACCCGCTGGCCCTGGCCCAAAACGACCGCCACGCCCAGGACCTTCAGGCCAAAGCGCTGGAGGCCCTGGCCCGCGGGCCGGTGCTGGTCTATGCCACGGCCCATGCCGCGCAGGTCAAGGCTGTTCAGCAACGCCTGGGCACCGCCGAGGCGGGCGAGCGGTTGGAGCGCTGCCTGGCCGAGTTAGCGCGTGCCCTGGTCGGCGCCGGCGTGCGGCGCCTGGTGGTGGCCGGCGGAGAAAGTTCCGGCGCCGTGACCCAGGCCCTGGGCCTGCAGCAGCTGCGCATCGGCGCGCCCATCTGCCCCGGCGTGCCCTGGACCGAGGGCCGCTGGCAGGGCCAAGCCCTGTGGCTGGCCCTGAAGTCGGGTAATTTCGGCGGGCCGGACTTCTTTGCCGAAGCCCTGCAACAAGCGGGAGTGGCCTTGTGAGCACCGCTTACCCAGCCTCCCAAACAGCCCTTCGGCAGGACATCTGCCGCGTCGGCCGCTCCCTGTTCGAGCGCGGCCTGGTGCATTCCACCGCCGGCAACATCAGCGTGCGGCTGCCCGATGGCGAGGGCTACCTGATCACGCCCACCGACGCCTGCCTGGGCTTTCTGGAGCCCCATCGCCTGACCTGGGTCTCGCACGAAGGCGAGCAGCTGGGCGGCGAGCGCGCGAGCAAAACCCTGGCCTTGCACCGCCGCATCTACGCCCAGGCACCGGAAGCCGGCTGCGTGCTGCACACGCATTCCACGCACCTGGTGGCGCTCAGCCTGCGTGGCGTCTGGCGCCATGACAGCATCCTGCCGCCTCTGACGCCCTACCAGGTCATGAAGGTCGGCCGCATTCCTCTGGTTCCCTACCTGCGCCCTGGCGATGCGCGCATGGGCGATGCCGTCGAGGCCCTGTTGGCCCTGGCGCCCGTGCGCGGCGTGCTGCACGAGCGGCTGGGCCCCACGGTCTGGGCCGCCGACCCGGCCGCCGCCATGGCCTTGCTGGAAGAGCTGGAAGAAAGCGCCCGCCTCTGGCTCATGATGGAGCCGCGCCCCAGCCCCCTGTCTGACGAACAACTGGCCGAACTCCAGCAGGTCTTCGGCGCCCACTGGTAAGCCACCTTCCACTCCATTTCATGCCCCGCTTTGCTGCCAACCTGACCCTGATGTACACCGAGCATCCTTTCTTGGAGCGCTTTGGTGCCGCTGCGGCCGATGGCTTTGACGCCGTCGAATACCTCTTTCCCTACGACCATCCCCCCGAAGCCATCGCCCAGGAGATGCGCCGACACGGGCTGATGCAGGGACTGTTCAACATGCCCCCGGGCGACTGGGCCGGCGGCGAGCGCGGCATAGCCGCCCTGCCCGGCCGCGAGGCTGAATTCAAGGCGGGTGTGGAGAAGGCTCTTCTTTATGCCCAGGCCACAGGCTGCCGCCACCTGCATGCCATGGCAGGCCTGGTGCCGCAGGGGGCCGATCGCGCCGTGCTGCACAGCACCTTCGTGGCCAACCTTCGTCACGCCTGCGAGCGCCTGGCGCCGCACGGCATCACCGTGCTGATGGAGCCGCTCAACGTGCGCGACAACCCAGGCTACTTCCTCACCCATCAAGCCCAGGCGCATGCCCTGTTGGCCGAAGTGGGCCAGCCCAACCTGCAGGTGCAGATGGACTTCTACCACTGCCAAATCAGCGAGGGCGACCTGAGCATGCGTTTGAAGAAGCACTTTGCCGGGGTCGGTTACATCCAGATTGCAGGCGTGCCCGAGCGGAACGAGCCTGACACGGGCGAGATCAATCACCCCCACCTGTTCCACCTGCTCGATGAGCTGGGCTACGAGGGCTTCGTCGGCTGCGAGTACCGACCCCGCGCGGGCACCTCGGAGGGCCTGGGCTGGTTCAGGCGCTGGAAAGAAGAAAGCACGCAAGGAAGCCGCGCATGAACATCCTGATCACCGGCGGTGCCGGTTTCCTGGGCTCGCGCCTGGCGGCGCGCTTGCTCGAGCGGGGCCGCTTCAATGGCCAGGCGATCGAACAGCTCATGCTGGCCGACATCGCCGCGCCGCAAGGCACCCTGCTGGCCGATGCCCGCGTGCGCAGCCAGGTGGGCGACCTCGCGGCCAGCCTCCCGGCGCTGATGGCGCAAAACTGGCACATGGTGTTTCACCTGGCCTCGGCGGTGTCGGCCGAATGCGAGCGCGACTTCGGCCTGGGCCTGCATGCCAACCTCGATGCCACACGCGCGCTGCTCGAGGGCCTGCGCGCCCAGGCCGAGCGCGGCGGCCCGGTGGCACGCCTCTTTTTCTCCAGCTCCGTGGCGGTGTTTGGCGGCGATGCCGTGCTGCCGCTGCCCGAGCTGGTGCGCGACGGCACCCCACCCCTGCCGCAATCGAGCTACGGCACGCACAAGGCCATGTGCGAGCTGCTGGTGGCAGACTACACGCGCAAGGGCTTCATCGACGGCCGATCTGCACGCCTGATGACGGTGTCGGTGCGCCCCGGCCGACCCAATGGTGCAGCCTCAGGCTTTCTCTCCGGCATGCTGCGCGAGCCCCTGGCCGGCCAAGCCTCCAACTGCCCCGTGCCACTGAACACAAGGGTGGCGCTGGCTTCGCCCGACAGCACGCTAAGCGGCATCCTCGCCGTGGCCGAGGCCAGCGCCGCTCAGCTGGGCAGCCGCGCCGCCATCAACCTGCCGGCGCTGAGCACCACGGCCGGCGAAATGCTGGAGGCCCTGGCGCAAGTGGCCGGCCCCGAGGCCAGAGCTCTGGTCAGCCAAACGCCCGATGCCGGCATCACGGCCATCGTGGGCGGCTGGCCGGCGCGCTTTGATCACGCACGTGCCAGCGCCTTGGGCCTGGCGCCCGACCCCGATTTCGCCACCATCCTGCGCCAGTACATTGACGCCCATCCAGACGCCGTCCAGCTGCCGTCGGCACGCCAGCGCCTGGGATGGACCTGACCGCTTCCCCCACCGGTGCATCCGCACCATCACTTACCCAAGGAGACACGCCATGAAAAAACAACACTGGATCGCCCCTCTCGCCCTGGCCGCAATGGCCGTCACCGGCAGCGCCTCGGCGCAGACGGTGCTGAAAATCGGCTACGCCACGAGCCAGACCTCGCACTACGGTGTGGGCTCCACCATGTTCTGCGACGACATCGAGAAGGGCACGCAAGGCCGTTACAAGTGCCAGCAGTTCCCCAGCTCGGCCCTGGGCGGCGAGCGCGAAATGATCGAGGCCGTGCAACTGGGCACCCAGGACCTGGTGAACACCTCCACCGGCCCGCTGGGCAACTTCGTGCCTGAGGTCAAGATCGTGGACATCCCCTTCCTGTTCCGCGACTATGACCACGCCCGCAAGGTCATGGACGGCCCCATTGGCCAAGACCTGCTCAAAGCCATGCAAGGCAAAGGCCTGATCGGCCTGGCCTGGACGGAGAACGGCTTTCGCCACATGACCAACAGCAAGCGCCCCATCAGGACGGCCGACGACGCCCGTGGCCTGAAGATGCGCACCATGGAAAACAAGGTGCACATGGACGGCTACCGCACCTTCGGCATCCAGCCCACGCCCATGGCCTTTCCTGAACTCTTTGGCGCGCTGCAGCAAGGCGTGGTTGACGGCCAGGAAAACCCCATCCCGGTGATCCTGTCCTCCAAGTTCTCGCAAGTGCAAAAGCACCTCTCGCTGACGGGCCATGTGTACTCGCCGGCCGCCCTGATCATCTCGCCCATGGTGTGGAACAAGCTGTCGGCAGCGGACAAGACCGTGTTCCAGGAAGCGGCCAAGAAAGCCTCGGCTGCCCAGCGCAAGAAGGTCAATGACGACGAGAACAACGGCATCGCCCAGCTTGAAAAAGATGGCATGCAGGTGATTCGCCAGGTCGATGGCGGCAGCTTCCGCAAGGCTGTGACGCCGGCCTACGAGCTCTACGCCAAGGAGTTCGGCGCCGCCAAGATCCAGGCAATCCAGAACGTCAAGTAAGCCTGCCTGAACGTGCCGGCAGGCTTGACGGCCTGCCGGCATCCGGCCGCACCTCCAGGTGAATGCATGAAAACTCTCGAAAAGGCGCTGATGACCGTCAACCGGTGGGCCTTGATCCTGCTGCTGGCGGCCATGTCGGTGATCATTTTCATCAACGTCATTAACCGCTACTACGAGGGTCAAGCCCTGCCCTGGGCCGAAGAAGTGGCCCGGCACATGATGATCTGGCTGACCTTCCTGGGCGCCGGCCCGGTGCTGCGCTACGGTGGCCACATTGCGGTGGACAACCTGCAGGACAGCCTGCCGCGCAAGGCGGCCATTGCGCTGCGCATGCTGATCGCGCTGCTGCTGCTGGCCTTTTTCGTCTTCCTCATCTGGTGGGGCCTGCTCTACGTGGAGCGCACGCAGTACCAGTCGACGGCGGCCACCCAAATCTCGTTTGCTTACATCTACGCTGCCATGCCCATTGGCGGGGTGCTGCTGATCCTGCACTTTCTCTTCATCCTGCGGGACTATGTGCTCGAGAGGCGCTTTGCCTCCGACGACCATTTCGACGCCAACGCGAGTGCATCCCTATGAGCGCCAGTGCCATCCTTCTGCTGAGCGCCTGCATCTACCTGGCGATCGGCGTGCCCGTGGCTTTTGCACTGGGCCTGTCCACCGTCACAGCCCTGCTGCTGGGCTCGTCCTTTCCGCTGCTGGTGGTGCTCAAGGAGACCTTCACCGGCATCGACAGCTTCCCCTTGATGGCCGTGCCCTTCTTCATCCTGGCCGCAGAACTCATGAGCGGCGGCTCGCTCACCGCGGTGCTGCTGCGCTTTGCCAGCCAGCTGGTGGGCCACAAGCGTGGCGGCCTGGGCTACACCAACATTGCGGGCCTGACCTTCTTCTCCGGCATTTCCGGCTCGGCCCTGGCCGATGCGGCAGGCCCGGGCTCCATGATGATCCGCATGATGGACAAAGCTGGCTACGACCGCGCCTACGCGGCCGCGCTCACGGCCTCCACGGCCATCGTCGGGCCCATCATCCCGCCCTCCATCATCATGATCATCTACGCCCTGCAAGACGACAACGTCTCGGTGGGCAAGCTGTTTGCCGCCGGACTGGTGCCAGGCCTGCTGATCGCCTTTGGCATGGCGGCGGTGAACTGGTACGTCTCGCGCCAGCGCAACTACCGCGGCGATGACGAACAAGCCAGCTGGGCCGAGATCCTGCGCACCACGTTCAAGGCCATCCCGGCCCTGCTGCTGCCGGTGCTCATCTTGGGCGGCATGCGCGCAGGCTGGTTCACACCCACCGAAGCATCGGTCGTGGCGGTGTTCTACGCCCTGATCTGCGGCAAGTTCATCTACCGCACGCTGGAATGGAAGGCCCTGCCGGACATCCTCTCGCGCTCGGCCCTGCTGACGGCCTCGGTGCTCATCATCATCGGCACCTCGGCCTCGTTTGCCTGGGTGCTGACCATCGATGGCCTGCCCATCAAGCTGGCCACCTGGATGACCGCCCAGGAGTTCTCGCCCCTGATGTTCCTGCTGGCGGTCAACGTGTTCCTGCTGCTGTTCGGCATCTTCATCGAGCCGCTGCCCGGGGTGATGGTGCTGGTGCCCATCCTGGCGCCGATTGCGGCCAAGCTGGGGATCGATCCCATCCACTTCGCCATGGTGGTCATCCTCAACCTGACCCTGGGCATGATCACGCCGCCGGTGGGCGGGCTGCTGTTCGTGACCTCCAATGTCTCGAAGGTACCGCTGGCGGCGCTCACACGCGAGCTCAAGCCCTTCCTGGTGGCCCACCTGCTGATCCTGGCCAGCATCACCCTGGTGCCGGGCCTGAGCACCTGGCTGCCTGGGGTGATGGGCTTCAAGTAAGCCGGGCCGCCAATGCAATCCCGCACGGCGGCCGAGGCACACTGACCCGGGCACAATCCACACATGGCCGAACGCGTCATCCCCCTGCATCCCCATAGGCCGGCACCGCAAGCGCTGCACGTGCCCGCCCAGGCCCTTGTACCGGGGGCCAGCCTGGCTGACCAGCTGGGCCGTCCCCTGCGCGACCTGCGCATCAGCGTGACCGACCGCTGCAACTTTCGCTGCAGCTACTGCATGCCCAAGGAGGTGTTCGACAAGGACTACCCCTACCTGCCGCAGTCGGCGCTGCTGAGCTTCGAGGAAATCACCCGCGTGGCCCAGCAGTTCGTGCAACTGGGCGTTCGCAAGATCCGCCTGACCGGGGGCGAGCCGCTGCTGCGCAAGAACATCGAAATTCTGATCGAGCAACTCGCCCAGCTGCGCACCCCCGATGGGCAGCCGCTGGACCTGACGCTCACCACCAACGGCTCGCTGCTCGCCCGCAAGGCCCAGGCCCTGAAGGACGCGGGGCTCCAGCGGGTCACCGTCAGCCTCGACGGCCTGGACGATGCGGTCTTTCGCCGCATGAACGACGTCGACTTTCCCGTGGCCGAGGTGTTAGCCGGTATCGAGGCGGCCCAGGCCGCCGGCTTGGGGCCCATCAAGGTCAACATGGTGGTCAAGCGCGGCACCAACGAGCATGAAATCCTGCCCATGGCGCGCCACTTTCACGGCAGCGGACAGGTGCTGCGCTTCATCGAGTACATGGACGTGGGCGCCACCAATGGCTGGCGCATGAACGAGGTCATGCCCTCGGCCGAGGTGGTGCGCACGATTTCCGCCGAGATGCCGCTGCTGCCCATGGAGGCGGCGGCCCCTGGTGAGACGGCCGAGCGTTGGGCCTATGCGGACGGCGGCGGCGAAGTGGGCTTCATCAGCAGCGTCACCCAGGCCTTCTGCGGCGACTGCAACCGCGCGCGCCTGTCCACCGAAGGCCAGCTCTACCTTTGCCTCTTCGCCAGCCAGGGCCACGACCTGCGCACCCTTTTGCGCGGCGGTGCCAGCGATGCCGAGCTGGCCGCGGCGATTGCCCACGTCTGGCAAGGCCGCAGTGACCGCTACTCGCAGCTGCGCAGCCAGCTGCCAGCCGATGCGTCCAGCGCCACCAGTGGGCGCCGCGTAGAGATGAGCTACATCGGCGGATGACCGTTTTGCGCCCAGGCGCTCTTTCATGACAGCTATGTATTCCATCACCGGACTCCTCCTGGCCGGCGGCCGCGGCAGCCGCATGGGCGGCCATGACAAAGGCCTTCAGCCCTTCCAGGGCCTGCCCCTGGCCCTGCACACCCTGCACCGGCTGCAGCCGCAGGTGGACCAGATCCTCATCAGTGCCAACCGCAACCTCGCCGCCTACGAAAGTCTGGGTGCACCCGTGCTGCAGGACGCGGTGCCCGACTTCGCCGGCCCTCTGGCGGGCTTCCTGGCGGGCCTGAACCACTGCGAGACCGAATTCCTGCTGACGGTGCCCTGCGACACGCCGCGCTTTCCCCTGGACCTCGTCGACCGCCTGATGGGTGCCCTGCAAGAGGAGGATGCCGAAATCGCCATGCCCTCCGCACGCGAGGAGGATGGCAGCCTGCGGCCCCAGCCCGTGTTTTGCCTCATGCGGGCAGAGCTGGTGGAGAGCCTGGGCCGCTTTGTGATGGGCGGCGGGCGCAAGATCGACGCCTGGACAGCCCAGCACCGCTGTGTGGTGTTGCCCTTCAACGGCCCCGAGGATGATCCGCAGGCCTTCTTCAATGCCAACACCCTGGCTGAGCTGCGCCGGCTGGAGGCGCCATGAAGAGCCTGGAACAGATCGCCGCCGAGTTGCAGGGCTATGACCCGCAGTCTCTGCCGGTCGATGCCGTGGCTGCCTTCTTGCGCGCCATGGTGATGCCGAGCACGGACACCGTGGAACTGCCCCTCTTCCAATGCCTGGACAGGGTGCTGGCACACGACCTGGTCTCGCCTCTGGACGTACCGCCCCATGACAACTCGGCCATGGACGGTTATGCCTTTGACGGCGCGCGCTTGCATGCGGCCGATCGAGAATTGAGCCTGCGCATCGTGGGCACCGCTTTGGCGGGCCAAGCCTGGAGCGGCCAGGTGACAGCGGGCGACTGCGTGAAGATCATGACGGGTGCCATCATGCCGGCCGGCCTGGACACAGTGGTGCCGCAGGAAATGACCCAGCTGGCCGACGATGGCCAGTCGGTGTGCATACCCACGGGTCTGCTGCGGCCCGGTGACAACCGCCGCCTCCGCGGCGAAGACCTGCGCCGCGGCGAATCCGCCCTGCGGCGTGGCGAGCGCCTGGGCCCGGCCCGGCTGGGCCTGGCCGCCTCGCTGGGTGTGGACCAATTGCACACCTACCGGCCGCTGAAGGTGGCCTATTTCTCCACCGGCAGCGAGATCCTATCGCTGGGCGAAGCGCCGCGCGAAGGCGCGGTCTACGACAGCAACCGCTACACCGTCTTCGGCCTGCTGCGGCGCATGGGCTGCGAGGTCCTGGACCTGGGCGTGGTGCCCGACGAGCCGGCCCGGCTGGAGGCGGCCTTCAGGCAGGCGGCCGAGCAGGCCGACGCCATCATCAGCTCGGGCGGGGTGAGCGTGGGCGAGGCCGACTTCACCAAGGCCATGATGAAGAAGCTCGGCGATGTGGCCTTCTGGCGCGTGGCCATGCGCCCGGGCCGCCCCATGGCCGTGGGGCGCCTGCCTAAGACCTCAGGGCCGCCGGCCATACTCTTTGGCCTGCCGGGCAACCCGGTGGCGGTGATGGTGACCTTCCTGGCCTTTGTGCGCCCTGCCCTGCTGCAGATGATGGGCTGCACCGACACCGCGCCACCACTGCTCAAAGCGCGTTGCACGCAGGCCATCAAGAAAAAACCGGGCCGCACCGAGTACCAGCGCGGGGTCGTGACCCGAGGGGCCGATGGGATGCCCGAAGTCCAGATCACTGGCAACCAGGGTTCAGGCGTGTTGAGCTCCATGGCGCAGGCCAACGGCCTGATCGTCATCCACCATGGCCAGGGCAGCGTGATGCCTGGCGATCTGGTGGATGTGATGATGTTCGACGGCGTGATCTAAAAAAAAAGCGCCCCCATGGGGGCGCCTTATTACTTGGCGATCAGCTCCTGCCCTTCGCCATGTGCACCGGGGTGCGCAGGCTGGTCCTTGACCACGCGGTTGTCGGCACCCGGGATCTCACGGCGGGCAAACATCAGGTACATGGTGGGCACCACGAAGATGGTCAGCAGCGTGCCCAGGCTCATCCCGCCCACAATGACCCAGCCAATCTGAATGCGGCTTTCCGCACCCGCTCCCGTGGCCAGGGCCAAGGGAATGGCGCCCAGCACCATGGCACCGGTGGTCATGAGAATGGGGCGCAGGCGCTGCTCTGATGCCTTGACCACGGCGTCCACCAGCTCCACACCCTGCTGGCGCAACTGGTTGGAGAATTCCACGATCAGAATGCCGTGCTTGGTGATCAGCCCCACCAAGGTGATCAGGCCAATCTGTGAGTACACATTGAGCGAGCCGCCGGACCACTTCAGGGCCAGCAAGGCGCCGATCATGGACAGAGGCACCGAGAGCATGATCACAAAGGGATCGACAAAGCTCTCAAACTGCGCCGCCAGCACCAGGAAAATGAACACCAGGGCCAGCACGAAGACGATGGCCAGCGCGCCCTGCGAGTTGCGGAACTCCCGCGAGGTGCCATTGAGGTCGGTGCTGTAGCCGGGCTTGAGCACCTTGGCTGCTGTCTGGTCCATGAATTTCAGGGCCTCACCCAGTGAATAGTCGGGCGACAAGTTGGCGGTGATGGTGACCGAGCGGCGCTGACCGAAGTGGTTGAGCTCGCGCGGGCTCACGCTTTCACGCAGCTTGACCAGCGCCGACAGGGGCACCATGGTGTCGTTGCGACCGCGCACAAAGATGTTGTCGATGTCCTGGGGCACATCACGGCCGCTGGCGCGGTTTTGCACGATCACGTCGTACTGCTCGGCATCGCGCTTGTAACGGGTCACCTGGCGTCCGCCCAAGGTGGTCTCCAGGGCACGCGCCACCACGTCCACGCTCACGCCCAGGTCAGCGGCCTTTTCGCGGTCCACGCTCACCCGCAGCTCGGGCTTGTTCAGGCGCAGATCGACGTCGGGCTGGATGATGCCGGGGTTCTTGGCCACTTCTTCAAGGATCTGGCGCACCACCCGGTTGAGGTTCTCGTAGCTGTCTGAGGTCTGGATCACAAAATTGAGTGGCCGCTCACGGAAACCCTGGCCCAGCGAGGGCGGGGTGATGGCAAAGGCATTGACGCCTGCCAGGCCGTTGAACTTCGGGCCGATCTCACGCGCCAGCTCCAGCGTGGTGCGGGTTCGCTCCTCCCAGGGCTTGGCCCGGTAGATCACCGTGCCCTGCGAGACCGTCGGGTTACCGAGGCTGGCGAAGATGCGGTCAAACTCCTCGTAGTTGCTGCCGATGCGCTCGAGGATGCGGGCATAGCGATCGGTGTAGTCGATGGTCGAACCATCGGGGGAGTTGATCACGGCCAGGATGGTGCCCCGGTCTTCCAGGGGCGAGAGCTCGGACTTCATGGTCGGCCACACGAGGGCAATGCCGCCCGCGCTGGAGAGCATGGCGGCCACCACGATCCAACGCGCCTGCAACAGCGCCCCGAGCAGGCCCCAGCCGCGCACACGGGCCGTCAGCACCCAGCGCAGCGCTGCACCGTAGCCATTGGACAGGGCGGTGAGCGCGCGCTCCATGCCGCGGTCGAAGCGGTTGGGCTTGGGGTTATGGCGCAGCAGCTTCGAGCACATCATGGGTGTGAGCGTGAGCGCCACAAAGCCCGACACCAGCACCGCCCCGGCCAGGGCCAGCGCGAACTCCTGGAACAAGCGGCCCGTGCGGCCGGGCGTAAACGCCAGGGGCGCGTACACGGCCACCAGGGTCAGCGTCATGGACACCACGGCAAAGCCAATTTCGCGCGCGCCGCGGATGGACGCCGCAAAAGGGTCCATGCCTTCTTCAATGTGGCGGAAGATGTTTTCCAGCATGACGATGGCGTCATCCACCACCAGGCCGATGGCCAGCACCAGCGCCAGCAGCGTGAGGGTGTTGATGGTGAAGCCCGCCAGCGCCATCAGCGCGAAGGTGCCCACCAGGCTCACCGGGATGGTGACGATGGGAATGATCGAGGCCCTGAAGGTGCGCAGGAACACGAAGATCACCAAGGCCACCAGGACTACCGCCTCCAGGATGGTTTGGTAGACGTTCTTGACCGATCGGTCGATGAACAGCGAGTTGTCGTTCGCCACCTCGATCTGGATGCCATCGGGCAGATCGGCCTTGAGCTTGGGCATCATCTCGCGCACGCCCGCCGACAGCGTGAGCGGGTTGGCCGTGGCCTGGCGGATCACGCCGGCCGAGATCGCGGGCCGGCCATTGAGGCGCACCGAACTGCGCACATCAGCGGCGCTTTCCTCAATGCGGGCCACGTCGGCGAGCTTGACCGGAAATCCATTGACGGTCTTGACGACGATCTGGCCGAACTGGCCCGGGCGGTTCAGGTCGGTCTGCGAGGTGACGCTGAACTCGCGCTGGCTGGACTCGATGCGCCCGGCCGGCACGTCTAGGTTGTTACGCCGCACCGCATCCTCGATGTCCTGGGTCGTGAGGCGGTAGCCCGCCATGCGCTCCGGGTCCAGCCATACGCGCATGGCGTACTTGCGCTCGCCAAAGATGCGCACATCGGCCACACCCGAGACGGTTTGCAGGCGCGGCTTGACCACGCGGTTGACCAGGTCGTTGATCTGCAGCGGGTTGAGCGTGTCGCTGGAGAAGGCCAGCCAGATCACCGGAAAGGCATCGGCCTCGACCTTGGCAATGACCGGCTCTTCAATGGTGGCAGGCAGCCGGTTGCGCACACGCGCGGTGCGGTCGCGCACCTCGGCGGCGGCTGCGTCGGCGTCTTTTTCCAGGCGAAAGCGCACCGAAATTTGGCTTTGCTCGGCCCGGCTGATGGAGGTGATCACGTCCACCGCATCGATGCCGGCGATCGAATCCTCCAAAGGCTTGGAGATTTGCGACTCCACCACCTCGGCCGAGGCCCCGGGGTAGCGCACGCTCACGGTCACGACAGGCTCGTCGATTTTGGGGTACTCGCGCACGGTCAGCCGATCGAAGCTGACCATGCCAATGAGCACGATCAGCAAGGACAGCACGGTGGCAAAGACCGGGCGACGGATGGAGACTTCAGCGATTTGCATGAAACGTGCTCCGGTTCAGGAGAAATCGGTCATCAGGTACTCAAGCACAAGCCGGGCGGCCTCAGGAAGGGGCCTGGCCGGGCCGTCCCGTGCCGCGCTCGCTGGTGCTGCCCATGGAAGCCAGGCAGGGGTCCGGGCCCTGCAGTGGCGCAGGCTGGGCTTGAGGCTTGGGCCTGGCCGCAGCGGCCGCCGCCGGGCTGGCTGATGGTGCCGACGCAGCAGGGGCACCGCCGGGTGCACCGCTGGGTGCACCGCTGGGTGCACCGCCGGGGGCACCGGCAGCGGCGGGCGGCGTGCCAGGTGCCGGGGCGGGACCACCCGGGCCGCCACGGGCACCGGCCTCGATCACGCGCACCGACATACCGTCTTTTTGCAGGCGCTGCTGGCCAGCCACCACCACCGTGTCATCGGCCCCTATGCCCTCCAGAACCTCCACTTTGCCCGGGCTGCGCAGGCCGAGCTTGACCTCCACGCGCTGGGTGACCTTGCCCTCGGGGCCATCCACCAGCTTGATGACGAACACACGAGGCCCCTGGGGCACGATGGCCTCCTCCGGAACCACCAAGGCCTTTTCTCGGGCACCGAAGATGGTGCTCACGCGGGCGAACATGCCCGGGCGCAACTGCAGGCGGCGGTTGTCAATGCAGGCGCGCACGCCCAGTGAACGCCCGTTGGCGTCGATCAGTGGGTCAATGGCCTGGACCACCGCCTGGAACTTGCGGCCGGGCAAGGCGTCAATATCCACCTGGGCGGTCTGGCCCCGGCGCACCTTGGCCTGAAAACGCTCGGGCAGGCGATAGTCGACAAAGATGGCGTCGATGTCCTCGAGGTTGACCACCTCGGCGCCGTCCTTGAGGTAATCACCCAGGTTGACCTGGCGAATGCCCACCATGCCATCGAATGGCGCGACGATGCGCAGGCGCGCGGCCGTGGCATGCGCCAGCGCCAGCTTGGCTTCGGCCACCTGCAGGTTGGCGGCACTTTCATCCACGGTGCGGCGGCTGATGAAGTTCTGCTCCACCAGCTCGCGGTTGCGGTTGAAATTGCTCTTGGCGATGGCCAGCTCCGCCTCGGCTTGTTTGATCTGGGCGGCTGGCAGCTGGTCGTCGAGCTGGACCAAGAGCTGGCCTTTGCGCACGCGATCTCCGTCGCGGAAATTGAGCTGCGTGATGCGGCCACCCACCTCGGGCTTGATCATCACGCCCTGGCGGGAGCGCAGGCTGCCCACGCTCTGGGTCTCATCGACGAGGCGGGTGGTCTCGACCTTGGCGACCTCGACCGCCGGCCGGACTCCGCCGCCCGGAGGGCCACCGGCGGCAGGTCCTGCGGGCGCAGGGGCGGACGGGGGCTTGCCTGGCTCCACAGGCTTGGACGGCCGGGTCTGATACCAATACGCACCGGCGCCCAGCGCCGCCATCACGGCCAGGGCCGACGCCCTCACCACCAGTTTTGAAGCCATAAACCGTACCTTGTTCCGAAAGGAAAAAACCGCCTTGGGGCAGACGGTCTGATCCCAATGATCAGTTCACTAAGCAATGTAACAGCAGCCCATGAAGGCAGCCTGAAGCTGGGCGCGGGTTAACCCTGGAAAGGCGCTGCATCAAAACACGGACGGCCTGGTCCGCCCACCACCTCGGCTGGCTCAGAGCTGGTCACGGGCCGCAGGTTCTGGCCCAGTGCGTCGTCAGCGCGCCGGGCTGGCGCCGGCCAAGGCCATCTCCACCCCCAGGTTGGCCAGCGCATCGGCGCGCTCGTTGCCCGGGTCCCCCGCGTGGCCACGCACCCAGCGCCAGTCGATGCGGTGACCCGATTGGCTCACCAGTTCGTCAAGTTGTTGCCAGAGATCGACGTTCTTGACCGGCGCCTTGGTCGAGGTCTTCCAGCCCCTGGCCTTCCAGCCATGGATCCATTCGGTGATGCCTTTGCGCACGTACTCGCTGTCCAGGTAAAGCAGCACCTGGCAGGGGCGCTTGAGCGCCATGAGGGCCTGAATCACGGCGGTGATTTCCATGCGGTTGTTCGTGGTGTCCAACTCACCGCCATAGAGCTCCTTGGTCGCATCTCCACTGCGCAGCAGCACGCCCCAGCCGCCCGGACCAGGATTGCCCTTGCAGGCGCCATCGGTGTAAATCACCACGGAATCAGGAGAGGGGGAAGGAGCTGTCATCACATCGGTCGGGGCAACAAGCAAAGCGCGAGCGTAACAGCCCAAGCCGCGAGCCAAGGCATCTGTCTGGCCGGGGGATCAGCCCTGTGTGTCCGAAGGGCCTGGCCTGTGCATGGCTTGCCTGGCCTGCCGGGGCGTGGCCACCGCCGGCGCGGCAGCCCGTTGGGCTGGGGTGCGCCAGGCCGGCTCGAGCAAGCGCATGCCCCGCACGCGCTTGACCGCTACGAGGAAATAGGCCGCCCCAAAGATCGGCCACCAGCGCGCACCGGCCGCATCCATCCAGGCAAAGCGCTCGAGCCAGCGCGGGTGGCTCAAGGCCGGTCGGTAGCAACCAAAACGGGCGGACTCCACCTCAAAGCTGAGCAGGCGCAGCCAGTCCCGCAAGCGCCAGTAGCCGATGAACTCACCTTCCTCGGGCAGGAACAGCTCACCAAAGCCCAGGCGCCGGCACCAATGGGCCCGTTGCTGCCGAAAACCCCAAAGGCTGGCGGGATTGAGGCCGCTGATCACCACCCGGCCCTCGGGCACCAGCACCCGCTCGACCTCGCGCAACGTGGTGTGCGGATCTTCGCTGAGCTCCAGCGTGTGGGGCAGCACCACCAAGTCCAGGCTGTTTTCGGGAAAGGGCAAGGCGGCCGGATGGCTCAGCAGAGCCACCCGCGGCGCATCCGGCTCAAGGGTCAGCTCGCTCGCCGGGCCATGCTCGGCCCCAGACAAGGCCAGCCATCGGTGGGGCATGCGGTTGTGGCGCAAGGCGGGTAACTCGGGCAAGCCCAGTTGCAGGGCGTGGTAGCCAAACACATCGCCTACGGCTTCGTCGAAGTGGCCCCGTTCCCAGTCGAGGAGGTAGCGGCCAGGCGCGGTCGCCAACCACGGTCTCAAACCTATAATTTCTGAGCTCATCAAGACCACGTGTGGTGTTTTCCTGGTTGCGGCAAGACGAACCGTTCGGCTCAGGGGCCAGGAGCGATTCGCTCCCATCCAACATGTATTTCGATTCTAGACAAGCGCTCCGGCAGACGGCATCACCGATACTGTTGAGCCCAGGATGCCCTGGCCAAGGTGCCTGAACTTCAACGGACATTCTCCATGGACCTGTTTTCCCTGCCAGCCAGCCTGACCTTCCCAGGCACCCGCCCTGCTCTGCTTTGGACTGGCCGTGTATCGGCACTCTTCGCGCTTGTGCTTCTGAGCGCCTGCACCACGGTCTCCCTCAACGAGGCTAGCGCGCCCGCCATCACCCCCTCCCCTACCCCTACCCCTACCCCTACCCCTACCCAAACACCTGGATCTGCACCCGCAGCCGCAGCCGCACCGGCACCTGCAGCCGCTCCGGCATCGGCTCCTGCGGCCGCACCAGCTCCTGCACCCGCACGTGCAGCGGCAGTTGCACCCGCTCCAGCTGCTGCGCCCTCCCCGGCAGCCACCACCATCACACTGGCCCCTGCCGTTCCTGTTGCGCCAGTGGCCTACCCGGCAGCAGGTGCCGGCACCCCCGTCGAGTTGGGCCCTGCCGCCGTCAACCGGGGCGCATTGGCATTGGGCCAGCGTTCAGTCGTTGCGCTGCCAGCGCCGCCAGCACCTTCAGCGCCCACCGAGGCCGCAGCAGTCCAGCCCGATGCAGGTCAGCAGGCCGTGGCGCCCATAGAGGCACCGCGTGAGCTGTGGGACCGGATCCGCCGCAGCTACAAAATGCCCAACCTGCAAAACGACTTGGTCGGTGTCCATGAGCGTTGGTATGCCAGCCGGCCGGACTACATCCAGCGCATGACTGAGCGCTCACGCAAGTACCTGTTCCACATCGTCGAGGAAATCGAGCGCCGCAACATGCCCGCCGAGCTGGCCTTGCTGCCTTTTATCGAGAGCGCCTTCAACCCTCAGGCCGTCTCCTCCGCCAAGGCCGCCGGCATGTGGCAATTCATGCCGCAGACCGGAACCTACTACGCCCTTAAGCAGAATGTCTTCAGGGACGACCGGCGCGACGTGCTGGCTTCCACGCGCGCGGCCCTGGACTATCTGCAGCGGCTGCACACCATGTTCGGTGACTGGCACCTGGCGCTGGCCGCTTACAACTGGGGCGAAGGCAACGTCGGCAAGGCGATTGCCCGCAACAAACGGGCGGGTCTGGGCACGGGCTATGAAGATCTGAGCATGCCCGCCGAAACGCGCAACTACGTGCCCAAGCTGCAGGCGGTCAAGAACATCGTGGGTTCGCCCGCCAGCTTCAATACCGAGCTGCCCTTCATCGTCAACCACCCCTATTTTCAGGAAGTGGAAATCACCCGCGACATCGACGTCAGTCTGGCCGCACGCCTGGCTGACGTGAAAATTGAAGACTTCCGCGCGCTCAACCCCTCGGCCTCGCGGCCCGTGATCCTGGCCGCAGGCACGCGGCAGATCCTGCTGCCCTGGGACAACGCCGAGGTGTTCAAGCGCAACTTCGAGGCCTACAAGGCAGGCCAATACGCCACCTGGACAGCCTGGACGGTGCCCTCCACCATGAGCGTGGCCGAGGCAGCCAAACGCACCGGCATGAGCGAGGCCGACCTGCGTTCAGTCAACAGCATCCCGCCGCGCATGCTCATCAAGGCCGGCTCGGCCCTGCTGGTGCCGCGCGGTGCCAAAAACCAGCAAGACGTCTCCAGCCAGGTGGCCGACAACGGCAAGCTGGGCTTGGCGCCAGAAGTCGTGACCCGACGCACCACCGTCAAGGCCCGCAAGGGCGAAACGGTGGCGAGCCTCGCCAAACGCTACAGACTCAGCCCCCAACAGGTGGCTGACTGGAACAAGTCCACCGCCAGCGCCGCCCTCAAACCGGGCCAGGCCGTGGTGCTCTACATGCCGGTGCAAGCGGGCAGCAGCGCCAAGGCCGGTGAAGGGAAAAAGAACGTGCGCACAGCGGCTGCGCCCCAGCCGATCAAGAAAAAAGAAAAGGTCGCCAAGGCCGGGTGAGCCGGGCAAGAAGGGTCGGTCGGCTAAGGTGGGTTGGGGGCGATATAGGCCCGTGAACCTCAGGCCCGGAAACGCCCCTTGGCGCGCCGAGCGAATTCATTGGTGTAGGCGCGCTCAACGTCAATGCGCTCGGGCCGCAGCCCGGCATCCATGCTGGCGAGAACCCGCAGGGCATGGCGGGCGGCCTCAGGCGGCATCAGCCCGTCGGGCGAGATGGCCTCACGCACTTTGTTGAAGGCCGCCAGGTAGAGGGCCCGATCGCTCAGCAAATAGCCCTCAGGCACCGCCTTGAGCAAATCACCAGGGCCTGCGGTCTGCAGCCATTTCAGAGCGTGGACGATGCCATTGGCCAAGGCCTGGCAGGTGGCCGGATGCCGCTGTACGAATTCGGTGGGCGCATGCAGGCAACTGGCAGGCATGGGGCCGCCGAAGGCCTCAACCGTGCCCTTGAGGGTGCGGGTATCGGACACGATGCGGACCTCGGCGCGTTGCTCCAGTGTGGTCATCACGGGTTCGAACTGGGCCAGCGCATCGATCTGGCCCGAGCGAATGGCCGCAACTGCAGCACCTGCCCCGACCTCGACCAAGGCCACGTCGTCGGGACGCAGGCCGGCGCGGGCCAACACCAGCTTGGCCAGCAGATGCGCAAGCGAGCCGGGTTCGGAGACGCCGATGCGCTTGCCCTTGAGATCGGCGGCCGAGCGGTAGGCCGGCAAGCTGCGCGTAGACACCCCAAAAGCCACCTGAGGAGCACGTGCTTCCACCACGAAGGCCTGGTGGGCCAGGCCCCGCGCCTGCAGCAGCAAAATGTGTTCAAACCGGCCTGCACACACCTCGGCGCCACCCTCGAGCACCAGATCCAGGGCCCGCTGCGGATGGGCCACGTCATGGATGTCCAGCGACAGACCTTCGCTGCGAAAGTAGCCCAGCTGGTCCGCGATGGTCAGCGGAAGGTGCAGAAAACTGGCCTTGCCGCCGACCGCCACGGTCAGGCGGCTCTTCTCCAGCCGAGGCTGCGCCCGCAGCACCGGAGCGGCCACCATGGCGGCGGACAGCAAGAGGCGCTGGGTGAAAGCGCGGCGGTGGAAAGATCGAGGACGGGACATGGCGCGTTGCAGCCTGCGATTGCTGCAACCCAGCATAAGGACAGGCCTGCAGGCCTGCATCCGGATCATCCCCGTGGGGGTTTTTACTCAAGCCCGGCCAGGCAGCTGCCCAGGCCCCCGATCAAGCTCCTCCCGGTGAGCTCAGCGCACACCCAGGAACAGGATGATCACGTTGACCAGGAAAGCCAGGGCCCAGACCAGGCTGCGCAAGGCGGCACGGTCGGCGAGGTAGAGGTAGATGTAGGCCACGCGCAGCAGCACGAAGGCCACGGCCATCAGATCCAGGCTCAGCTGGACGGCCTTGAGCTGATGGGCCACGATCACGGCCGCAAAGAAAAAAGGCAGGGCCTCGAAGCTGTTGGCCTGGGCGTTGTTGGCGCGGGCCCGCCAGTCGCCTTGCCGTGCCAGCCAGCTGCGGGGGTCGTGGTTGTCGTAGCCGCCCTCTTTGCGGGGTTTGTTCATCATGCCGGACTTGGCGATGCCGGCGCAGACGATGGGCAGCATCGCTGCAATCAGGATGCACCAGTAGGCCACGGTGAAAGAGCTGTTGTTCATGTCCAGGCAGAAGGGGAAATAGACCGTTCAGCGCCGATCAACCAGCGCGTGCGCAATGGTACCGAGGTCCACGTATTCGAGCTCACTGCCCACCGGAACCCCGCGCGCCAGCCGGGTCACCTGCACACCTCGGCTCTTGAGGCCTTGGGCAATCACGTGGGCCGTGGCCTCGCCCTCGGCCGTGAAGTTGGTGGCCAGGATCACTTCCTGGACCTCATGCAGCTGGGCCGGCTGCAGTTGCCCAGCGGCATCGCGTGGGGCGACGCGGTCAAAGAGCTGCTGCAGGCCGATGTCCTGCGGCCCAATGCCATCGAGCGGACTGAGCTTGCCCATCAGCACAAAGTACAGGCCCTTGTAGGCCAAGGTACGTTCCATGGCCGCCTGGTCAGCGGGGGTCTCCACCACACACAGCTTGCTGCGGTCCCGCTGCGGGTTCTGGCAGGTGACGCACACCTCCTGCTCGGTCAGGGTGTTGCACTGAGTGCAGTGGCGCACATGGTTGACGGCGTGCTCCAGGGCCCGCGCGATCTCAAGCGCACCCTGCGTGTCATGCTGCAGAAGGTGAAAAGCCATGCGCGCAGCCGACTTGGCCCCCACGCCGGGCAAACGGCGCAGGGCCTGGGTCAGGCCATCGAGGGCGTTGCCATCTGCCATGAACGATGCAGGCGCTAGAAAGCGCCTCAGAAGGGGAGCTTCATGCCGCCGGGCAGGCCTGGCATGCCGGCCGTAAGCTTGCCCATCTTTTCCTGGCTGGTGTCCTCGGCCTTGCGGGCGGCGGCATTGAAGGCGGCAGCCACCAGGTCTTCGAGCATGTCCTTGTCATCGGCCAGCAGGCTGGGGTCGATCTGCACGCGCTTGACCTCGTGCTTGCAGGTCATGGTGACCTTGACCAAGCCCGAGCCGGACTCGCCGGTCACTTCCACGAAGGCCAGTTCATCCTGGGCCTTCTTGAGGTTGTCCTGCATGGCCTGGGCCTGCTTCATGAGACCGGCGAGTTGTCCTTTGTTAAACATGGCGGAAATCCTTCGGGAGGTTGCTTGAAAAAAAGGCGCTCAAGCGCCTTTGAGTGAAAGGGGCAGCGTCATGAGGCACAGGCTCATACGGGCTCGCCCGAGGCCGGCGCGGCAGTCCAAGGCTTGATGCTGCCTGGGACGATGCGCGCGCCCCATTGGCGGACCATGTCCTGCACGAACGCGTCATTGTCGATGATCTCTTCAGCGCGGCGCTGACGCTCGGCCTGGGCCGCCGCCAAGCGCCGGGCCAAACTGTCGACGACGGGACCGACCTCGATGGCCAAATTGCGCGGGGCCGCCTCGTCGAGCGTCTGCAGGGCCTGGAGCAGCTTGTCGCAGGCCCCCGTATGTTGCAGGGACTTGCTCTCCACCCGCAGCTGCCAGCTGTCGCCCGCCTGGGCCACCAGTTCGGATTGCAAGGCCAGTTCACGCGCCAAGGCGCTGATCAGCTCGGCCTTGAGCAGGCGCTGCACCCAAACCGCCCAGACCTCGCCCAGGGCGGTGGTCTGCAGGGCTGCCTGCGGCGGCCGAGTGGGCGAGGAGGTCTGCGCTGCGGGTGCCAGACGGGGCTCATGCAGAGGCTCGGCAGACGCCTCATCCACGGCCGTGATGTGTTCGGGCTCGGCTTCCCAGGGCGGCGTGGGCCTGGCAGGCGCTGCACGGCGCTCGGGCTCTGCGGGCAGCGGTGGACGTGGCGCCTGCACGGACGCAGCCGCGGGGCTCGGTGCCTGCGCGGGTGGCGCTGCAGGACTGAGGGCCCGTGGGGGCAAAGAAGCAGGGGCCGCAGACGGCTCAGGAAGCGACTTTTTTGGGGGCTCGACGGCACCCCCTGCCTGTTCGGTGCGCTCAGTCGAAGGCGCCGCAGCCGCCTGGCCCGGCTTCTTAAAGGCCAGCAGGCGCAGCAGCACCATGGTCAAGGCGGCGTACTCGTCTGGAGCCAGGCCCAGTTCAGCTCGCCCGTGCAGGCACAGGCTGTAGAGCAGCTGGGTTTCATCGGGCGGCATCTGCTGCGCCAGGGCCGCCGTCTCGGCCAATTCGGGATCGGTGGCATCGCCATGGCCGGGCACGGCCTGCAGCACCGCCATGCGCTGCAAGACCAAGCTCATCTCCTCCAGGGTGGAGGCCGCGCTCAGGCCATTCATGCGCAGGGTATCGCTCAGCTCGACCACGCGGCGGCCATCGCCCTGCGCCAATGCCTGCAGCAGCTGGAACACATGGCTACGGTCCACGCTGCCCAGCATGTGGCGCACACCCGCCTCCTCCAAGCGGCCTGAACCGAAGGCAATGGCCTGGTCGGTCAAGGAGAGGGCGTCGCGCATCGAGCCGCGGGCGGCACGCGCCAAGAGGCGCAAGGCCGGTAGTTCCGCGGGAATCTGCTCGGCGGCCAGCACGGCCACCAGGTGCTCCACGATGGTCTCCGGCGCCATGGGCCGCAGGTTGAACTGCAGGCAACGCGAGAGCACGGTGGCCGGCACCTTTTGCGGGTCGGTGGTGGCCAGCACGAACTTGAGGTAGGCCGGGGGCTCCTCCAGGGTCTTCAACATGGCGTTGAAGGCCGTGTTGGTGAGCATGTGCACCTCGTCGATCATGAAGACCTTGAAGCGCCCCACCACGGGCTTGTAAACCGCCTGCTCCAGCAGTTGGGCAATCTCATCGACGCCGCGGTTGGAGGCCGCGTCGAGCTCGGTGTAGTCCACAAAGCGGCCGGCATCGATGTCGGTGCAGGCCTGGCACACCCCGCAGGGCGTGGCCGTGATGCCGCCCTGCCCGTCGGTCCCCAGGCAGTTCAGCGACTTGGCCAGGATGCGTGAGACGGTGGTCTTGCCCACGCCGCGCGTGCCCGTGAACAGGTAGGCATGGTGCAGGCGTTGGGTTTCAAGGGCGTTGCCCAGGGCCTGCACCACGTGCATCTGCCCGACCATTTCAGAAAAGCTCTTCGGTCGGTACTTGCGGGCCAGGACGAGGTAAGACATCGACCGATTCTAAGACGCTGCCGCGCTCGGGCTGCCCTGGTGGCTGGCCAGGACATGCCAGCCCACACCCGAGCGAAAAAACACGCCCGCAAGCCCTGAAGGGCAGGCCCGGCGACTTACAATCAACCGTGACGGGCCTTCCCGCATGGCGAAGCGGCCAACCGGGTCAGGTGGGGAACCAAGCAGCCCTAACTGTGGAGTCAGTGCCGGGGTCAGGCTCGTCACCTATTCATGAAAAAGAGAGCCCTGTGCTCTCTTTTTTTTGGTCGATCGCATCGCTCAGCTGCGCTGCAGGCCACCGGCCTCGCGCAGTACCTCCTCGATGGCCTCGGTGGTGTGGCGTGCGTGCTCTGCAATTTGCGCAGGCATGGCCGCGATCGAGCCCAGGGGGTAGGTGCCGCTGACCACGCCCTTGAAGGCCACCTCGGCCGCCAGCGCGTCAGCACCCAAACCGTCCAGGGCCGCGAACAGGCAGGCCTCCAGGCTCGCCAGCCCCGCGTCGGCAAACAAATCCAGGCCCTCGTGCGTCACGCGGTAGTCGAATTGGCCGCGCTGGAATTCATCGATGTGGAAACGAACAATCATGGCTCAGGCCTCGGATGAGGCGGGCTGCAGCGCCCGCCAGTGTTGCAGCGCGCCCTCCCCGGCCCGCACGCCGCTGGCCAAGCAGGCAGTCAGCAGGTAGCCGCCGGTGGGCGCTTCCCAGTCCAGCATCTCGCCGGCGCAAAACACCCCCTGGTGCGCAGGCGGGCCGGCGCGCAGACGCAGCGCGTCGTCGAGTGAGGCCCAGCCCACGCCGCCGGCGCTGCTGATGGCCTCGTCCAGCGGACGCGCTGCCTTGAGCACCACCGGCAGACCTTTGATGGCCTGGGCCAGCCGCAGCGGGTCTTGCCGGCTGGCCGGCTCGAGCAGCTCGTGCAGCAGGGCCGACTTGATGCCCTCCAGCCGCAGCCGGCTTTTCAGGTGGGACGACAGGGAGCGCGAGCCTCGGGGCCGGCGCACCTCGGCCAGCACCTCCTCAGCGCTGCGGTCGGGCAGCAGGTCCAGCTCAAAAGTGGCATGGCCGCTGGCCTCGATCTCGTCGCGCAGCAGGGCCGAGGCGGCATAAATGAGGCTGCCCTCGACCCCTGTGTCGGTGGCGACGAACTCGCCCTTGCGCTTGAAGCGGCGGCCCCGGGTATCGGAAAAGCACAGGGCCACCGACTTGAAGGGCTGGCCCGCAAAACGGCTGCGAAAAAAGTCGCTCCAGCCTGTGCCATTCGCGCCCGCCACCTCAAAGCCGCCGTTGGAGGGGCGCAGGGGCGAGACCGCCACGCCCCGCTCGGCCAGCCAGGGCACCCAGGCCCCGTCGGAGCCCAGGCGGGCCCAGCTGCCGCCGCCCAGGGCCAGCAGCACCACGGCCGCGCTCACCCGGCGCTCGCCGGTGGGGGTGTCGAACCGCAGTTCACCCGCATCGCTCCAGCCCGTCCAGCGGTGGCGCATGGAAAACCGCACCCCGGCCAGGCGCAGCTCGTGCAGCCAGGCACGCAGCAGCGGGGCGGCCTTCATGTCCTTGGGAAACACCCGGCCGGAGCTGCCCACAAAGGTTTCGCTGCCCAGCGCCTGGGCCCACTGGCAGACCTCGCGGCTGCCAAAGGCGGCCAGCCAGCCGGCCACCTGGGCCTGTGCATCGCCATAGCGGGTGAGGAAGCGCTCGGCCGGCTCGGAATGCGTGAGGTTCAGGCCGCCGCGGCCCGCCAGCAAGAACTTGCGGCCCACCGAGGGCATGGCGTCGTACACGCGCACGGACACGCCTCCGCGCACCAGCACCTGCGCGGCCATGAGGCCGGCCGGGCCACCACCGATGATGGCCACTTCGGGGGAATTCAAGTGGGAGTCTGGCAAGCGCGGTTCCGGGCAAAGCCGTGGATTATGCGGGCGCCAGCTCGATCAGCCGGCCCTCGGCCGTGAGGAAGGCCGCGCGCACCGCGGCCCCTGCGTACAGGCTCTGCACCGCCCGCTGGTAGGCGCGCATCTGGGCCACCAGCTCGGTCTGTGTGTCGGGCTGGGCCGCCGACTTGTAGTCCAGCACCCACCAGCCCGTCTCGCGGTGATGCACCAGGCGGTCCAGGCGCAGGAGCTGGCCCTCGTGCGCGAGCTCCACCTCGCTGCCCTGCCACAGCAGCTGCGCGGGCTGCCAGGCCCAGGCACCTTCCCCCTGAAAAATGCGCTGAGCGGCCGCGCGCGCTTGCTCGGCCTGGGCCTGGTCCAGCCGGAATTCGCGGGCCACCGCACGCACGTGGTCTGCGCCTAGGGCGCCCCATTCCAGCAGTCGGTGCATGGCCTGCCCCAGGCGCGAGGCCACACTGTCCTGAGCCTCTTCCAGCCGCTCGGGCCGCAGTGCCTGCGGCAGCGCGGGCAGCACCGGCAATTGCACCAGGCTTTCATGGGCCGCTGCGGGGGCCGCACCAGCCTCCACGTGTTCCACAGCCTGAGCCAGGCCCTCCAGCCGCTCCCACCAGGAGGCACTGGTGGGGCGAGCCGGCTCGATGGCCGAGATGCCCAGCACCTGGCGGGCACGGGTCATGGCCACGTAGAGCGTGTTCAATTCCTCCCGGTGGCGGGCCTGCTGCTCAGCCTCCAGGGCCAGCTGCGAGCAGGCGGGCGGTCGGCTTTCGCTGAGCAGGAAGGCAAAGCGCTGGGGATGCGCGTATTCGCCGGGCCAGTCGAGGAGGACGCCCATGCTTTCCCCGGCACGCGGGGGGGTGTGGGTGTCCAGCAGGAGCACCAGTTCGGCCTCCAGGCCCTTGGCGCCATGAATGGTGAGCAGGCGCACGGCGGCCTCGCTGACGGTGGCCGGGGCCGCCATGCCGCCGGCTTTGAGCGCCCGCACCAGCGCATAAGGGGTGATGAAGCGGCCACCCTCGTGGTTGAGTGCGGCCATCAGCAGCGCCCGCAGGTTGGCCAGCACCGCTGGGCGCTGGGCCGCAGGCGCCGCCGCCGCAAAGCGGGCCAGCAGGTCGCCATCGCCGTAAATGGACTGCAGGGCATCGTGCGGCGGCAGGGCCTGCACCCAGTGCTGCCAGCGGCCCAGGCGCTCGCCCAGGCCCTGCAAAGGCGCGGCCTCGGGCTGGGCCAGTTCCGGCACGCTGCCGGACTCGGCCTGCAGCAGGGCCAGCCAGTGCAATTGGGTACGCCGTGCGGCCAGGGCCAGCGGCACCAGGGCGGTGTCGGGCAGGCCGAAGATGGGCGAGCGCAGCACCCGTGCGAGCGACAGGTCATGACGGGGCGAGACCAGCACGTCCAAGAGCGCCACCAGGTCCTGCACTTCGCAGCAGTCCATCAGCGCGATCTTCTCGCCCACCTCGGCGGCGATGCCCAGCGATCGCAGCGCCTGCTGCATGGGCAAGAGGTTCTCACGCTTGCGCGAGAGCACCATCACGTCTTGGGGCTTGAGGCCTCGCTGGCCGATCTGCGCGGCCAGCCAGGCCGCCGCCTGGCGTGCCTCCTGGGTGCGCAGCGTCTCCTCGGGCAGATCGCGCGGCGCGTGCAAGCTGTCCCGCCAGGCCAAGACAGCGCTCTCATCGGTCTTCTCTGCCTCCTGTGCCTCTGCGGCCGCCGTTTCCTGGCGCGTGGACCGGGGCACCATGGGCAGGCGCTGCACCTGCCCCGCGTGTTTGGAGGCCGTGGTGTGTGGGCGAAAGCCCTGGTAGGCGTCATCGGCGCTGGCAGCGGCGGCACCCAGGGCGCTGTTGACCGCTGCGATCACCTGGTGCGCATTGCGGCGGGTGTGATCGCAGCTGAGCACATCGCCGCCCAGACCCTCGCGCACAAAGTGCTGGGCCGCTCGAAAGACCTGCGGTTCGGCGCGCCGGAAGCGGTAGATGCTCTGCTTGGGGTCGCCCACCAAAAACACGCTGGGCGCGCGGCCGGCACCGGCGTAACTGGACAGCCAGGCCCGCAGGGCCTGCCACTGCAGGGGGTTGGTGTCCTGAAACTCATCGATCAGCAGGTGGCGCACCTGGGCATCGAGCTTTTCCTGCACCCAACCCGAGAGCACCTCGTCGCCCAGCATGCGCAGCGCGGCGCACTCGATGTCGTTCATGTCCACCCAGCCGCGCTCGCGCTTGAGCGCGGCGTACTCGGCCAAGAGCAGTCGCGCCAGCCGGGCCATGCGCTGCTGGTAATGCCAGGCCTGCTGCTGGCCCTGCGCCTGCACCCAGTGCAGGGCCAGGTCTTGCGCCTGGCGGATGTCGGGGTCGCTGCTGGCATTGCGGAAATTGCGGGGCGTGTGATCCTTGGTCAGCAGGGCGCGCAGCACGCCGTCGAGATCTGCCGCGTCCAAGGCCTCGCGCAAGGCCAGGCCCGCGGCCGCGAAGGTCTTGGCACTCAGGCCGCTGAGCACGGACGCAGCGCGGCCCAGAGCGTCGCGCACGCTGGCACGGCCCAGCACCTCGGCCAGGTCCTGCACACCGGCCAGGTCTGGGAACTGCTCGCCCAGGGTCTTGATGGAGTGGTCGACGACCCCCGCCGCATCGGCCAGCGCAAACTCCACGCGCTTGTCCAAGGCGGCCTGCAGGGCCTTGTCGGTTTGAAAGCGACCATGCTCGCGCACCAGGGCTTCAAAGTCAGCTCGGGCCTCGGGCTCGGCCAGCAGGCGTTCATAGAAGCGGCGCCACACCAGGGCCTTGGCCTGGGCGTCGTCCTCCAGCAGCTCATATTGCACGGGCAGTGCCAGCTCCTGCAGCACCGCCACAGGGGCATGGCGCAGCAAGGCCGAGAACCAGCTGTGGAAGGTGCGGATCTGCACCGGTCGGCCACTGGCCAGCACGCGCGCATACAGGCCCTGGAGCTGCGCGCACAGGGCCTGGGCCCGAGACGGATCGTCCAGCCCGGGCACGCCGCGCTGCGCCAAGGCTTCCAGAAGTTGCTCAGGTGAGGCCTGGGCAAAGTCCCTGAGCCATTCATAGAGTCGACCGCGCATCTCGCCCGCAGCCTTGCGGGTGAAGGTGATCGCCAGGATCTCCTGCGGCGCGCAGCCCCCTGCCTGGCCGGGCGTGCGCTCGGTGGGTTCGAGCAGGGCACGCAGCATGCGCGAGACCAGCATCCAGGTTTTGCCTGCGCCCGCACAGGCCTCCACCGCCACGCTGCGCCGCGGGTCGCAGGCCACGGCATAAAAAGCGGCTGCGTCAGCCAGGCGGCCATTGATGTCGTAGGCGCCGCCGCTCATGGCTGTCCCTCCGGGGCCAGGAAGTCCTTGCGGCACAAGCCGCGCGCCTGGCAGTACTCGCAGGCCGGGCCGTCGCCCAGGGCCCGCAGCGGCTCGCCCGCCTGCAGGCGCCCGATGTCGTGCTCGATGCCCTCCAGCAGCAGCGTGCGCAATTGGCTGACTTCGGGCTGTATGTAGGTCTTGGTCTGTCCCTTCTCGCCCAGATTCACGTAGCCCGCTTGCACCTCTTGCTGGCCCAGCAGCGCGGCATAAAAAGCCAGCTGAGTGTCTTCTGCGCCTTGGCGCAGGCGATCGCGGGTCTTTTCTGCGCTTTCTGTCTTGTAGTCCAGCAACAGGGCCCTGCCCTGGGCGTCGCGGTCCATGCGGTCGATCTTGCCGAACAGCGTGAGCTCGCCCAGCGGGCGCTCCTTCCACTCCTCGGCCTCGGCAAACACCAGGCCGCTGGCCTCGTGCTCGGCCAGCCAGTCGAGGTAACCCCGGCGCACCTGGGGCCAGGCAGCCTGAAAGGGCAGAAACTCTGCCGGCTCCAGGGCCAGCAGGGCGCGGGTGTGCTCGGCTGCGGCGTCGAGCATCTGCTGCCGCAGGGCCTCGTCCTGCGTGGGCGAGGCCTGCAACTGGCGGTGAAAACGGCTGAGGGTCTCGTGCAGCCAGTTACCGAAATCGCGCTTGTCCAGCTCGGTGTCCAGCTCCTCGGCTTCCTTCAGCCCGAGCTGACGCAGCGCAAAGAAACGGTAGGGGCAGCTGCGCAGGTCGGCATAGGCCGAGGCAGACAGCCGCTCTACCGGGAGGGCGGCGCCAGACACGGCGGCACGGCGGGTGGGTTGCGCCGTCAGATCGCGCAGCGGCCGCAGGTCTGGCGCGTGTGGATGAAGGCCGGCGAGCAGCAGCTCCTGTACCCAGGCCGCGGGCATGAGGTGTTCGCCCCGGTCGCTCTGGCGCCACAGGATGTGCGCCTCGGGCAACTGCAGGGCATGCTGCCAGGCCTGGCGCTGGGCGGCCATGAGGTCTTCACGCGAAGGCAGGCCCAGCAGGCTGCGCTGCGTGGCCGTCCATTCACCCGGCGGCTCGGGGGACGCAGGCAGGTGAAGCTCGTCTGCCCCCGGCAGCACCATGGCCGCCAGCGAACGGCCCAGCATCTGACTCAGGGGCAGGATCACCACCTGGGCCTGGGGTGGATGCACCGGCGAGAAGGAGGCGGACTCCAGCGCATGGCCCACCCACTGGGTGAATTCGCGTCGGGAGAGCTTGTGCGGCAAGAGATCGAAATCGTGTTCACTGCCCTCGTGCAGGCGCAGCGCGTCCATCACCGACTGGCCGGCCACGTCGTGCACCAGCAGCTCCCACTGGCCGGCCTGGTGCAGCACTTCGCGCAGATCGGCCAGCCACAGGCTCAGAGGACGACTCTTTTGCAGGCTCTCCAGCCACGGGCTCAGCTGCTGCGCCAGTGCATGCGCCCGTTGGTGGCGAGGCCGGATGCCGGCCCAGCGCCGCAGGCCCGCGGCGCGCAGCTCAGCCTCCACGGCTATGAGTTCAGACGCCGGCACGGCCGCCGCATGCTTGAGCCAGTCCAGCACGGCGTCGCATGAGGCCTCACGCGGTAAGGCCCTCAACAAGCTCATGAGCACGGCGGCTGCGCGGGTGGTTGAGAGGGTCCAGCCGGTCTCGTCGCGCACGGCCACGCGCTGTTCGGCCAGCAGGGCGCGAATACGGCGGGTCAGCACCCGGTCCTGGGCCACCAGGCCCACGGGCTGCACACCTCGGGTGAGCAGATCAAGGACACAGGCGGCCGCCCGTTCTGCCTCGTCCTGGGCATCGGCGCTTGGCTGCAAGGCCATGCGGCCACGCGGCCGTGCAGGCTCGGCCAACGACAGGGACAGGGCGCGCTCACCGAGGCGCTGGCGCAGCGCATCGGCCAGGGGGTCGCGCTGAAAACCCTCGAGCACCACCAAGAGGTCAAGGTCCTGCTCGAACAACAGGTCGCTCGGGTAGGCCGAGGTCGAGACCCAGACCAGCGCCAGCTGCGCCACGGCCGCCTCCAACCTGAGCACCGAGGCATTCAGGCTGGCCGTCAGCTGGGGCAGCAGGCGCTCTCGCCAAGCGGCCCGCTCCTGGGCCGGCCTGGCGGCCGCCAAGCGTGCGAGGGACCAGGCGGCCTCCATCAGGCGCGGCGCCAGTGCATCTCTGTCTCTATCTCTATCTCTGTCTGCACCCATCTTGGACTGCGCCAGCCATTGGCCTGCGGTGATGAGGTCAAAAGCGGCATCCAGACGCAGGTCATCGGGGCCGCAGCGAAAGCCGCCTTGCGCGGCCCACAAGCTGGCCGCCCAGTTCTGCGTGGTTTCGACCCGAGGCAGCGCCAGGGCGACCCCACCGTCGCGCTGGGCCAAGGCCACCCAGGCTTGTCTGGCCGTGGCCATCAGCTGGGCATAGGGCACCAGCACCACGCAGCGGGCGGGATCGACGCCGCGCTCGTCCATGGCGCGCTGGATCTCATGGGTGAGCCCGAGCCAGTGTTGATCGTTGAAGTGGGAAGAAGAGTGGGCGTCCAAGGGATGAGCACCTGAGACCGGGTCCGGCGTCAGTGGCAGCTTTCTGCCACAATTTGGTCATTATCACGAACCCCGTTCCTCACGAAAGGAAAGCCACTCATGGCCAGCGAGTTGATCAAGCATGTCTCCGATGCCACCTTCGAAGCCGAGGTCCTGCAGTCGTCCAAGCCCGTGCTGGTGGACTACTGGGCCGAGTGGTGCGGCCCCTGCAAGATGATCGCCCCCATCCTCGATGAAGTGGCCACCGGCTATGACGGCAAGCTGCAGATCGCCAAGATGAACGTGGACGAGAACCGCGACATCCCCGCCAAGTTCGGCATCCGCGGCATTCCTACCCTGATGCTGTTCAAGGACGGCCAGCTCGCCGCCACCAAGGTGGGCGCCATGAGCAAGGCGCAGCTCACGGCCTTCATCGACCAGCAACTGGCTTGATCGGCCGGGGCGTGTCGCCCCATCAGCCTCTGCAGGGCCGCCTCACGCGGCCCTGCGCCTTTTGGAGGCGGCCCGCTGAGTTGCATCGGGTCCAGGGCGCCCAGGTTTTCCTGTCATAATCCATCGCATTAGCTGATCGGCCTCTTCGCCGCACAGCCCGGGTTACAGGCCTGATCGGCTCTCCAACCCCCCTTCCCCACTCCCTGTTTTCCCAGTGAACTCCCCGCGGAGTTCGATTCCACGCAGGACCATCCATGCATTTGAATGAGCTCAAGGCACAGCACGTGTCTGAAGTCCTCAAGCAGGCTGAGGCGCTTGAGATTGAAAACGTCGGCCGCATGCGCAAGCAGGAGCTGATGTTCGCCATCATCAAAAAGCGCGCCAAAACCGGCGAGACCATCGTGGCCGATGGCGTGCTGGAAGTGTTGCCTGACGGCTTTGGCTTCCTGCGCGACCCCGACTCGAGCTACACCGCCTCGACGGACGACATCTACATCAGCCCCAGCCAGATCCGCCGCTTTAACCTGCACACCGGCGACATGATCGAGGGCGAGGTCCGCACCCCTAAAGACGGCGAGCGCTACTTCGCGCTGAACAAACTCGACAAGATCAACAACCTCGCGCCTGAGCAGAACAAGCACAAGGTGATGTTCGAGAACCTCACGCCGCTGTTCCCGCGCGAGCAGTTCAAGCTCGAACGCGAGATCAAGGCCGAGGAGAACCTCACCAGCAGGATCATCGACATCATTGCCCCCATTGGCAAAGGCCAGCGCGCCCTGCTGGTCGCGCCCCCGAAGTCGGGCAAGACGGTGATGATGCAAAACATCGTCCACGCCATCACCGCCAACTACCCCGAGGTGGAGATGATGG
>JAIXPL010000066.1 GCA_027486255.1 Comamonadaceae bacterium | reverse complement strand
TGGCGTAGGTGCTGAACTTGTAGCCGCGGCGGTACTCGAACTTGTCGACCGCCTTCATCAGGCCGATGTTGCCTTCCTGGATGAGGTCGAGGAACTGCAGGCCTCGGTTGGTGTATTTCTTGGCAATCGAGATGACCAGGCGCAGGTTGGCCTCGATCATTTCCTTCTTGGCATCGCGCGAAGAGATCTCACCCTCGTTCATGCGCTTGTTGATGTCCTTGAGCTGGTCAAGGGGCACGACCACGCTGGCCTGGATCTCGCCGAGCTTGGTCTGCAGCTCCTGCACCGGCGGGATGTTGCGACCCAGCACCGTGGACCAGGGCTTGCTTGCCGCGGCTTGCTTCTCCACCCACTTGAGGTTGAGCAGGTTGGGCGGGAAGTCCTTGATGAACATTTCCTGCGGCATGCCGCACTTATCGACGATGATGCGGCGCAGCTCGCGCTCGACCTTGCGCACCGTGTTGACCTGCTCGCGCAGCATGTCGCACAGGCGCTCGATGGTCTTGGCTGTGAAGCGCACCGTCATCAGCTCGTCGCTCAGGGCCTTCTGGGCCTTGAGGTAGGCGGGCGAGCCGTAGCCTTCCTTGTCATAGATCTTGCGCACTTTCTCGAAGTGCTCGGCGATCTTGTCGAAGCGGCTGAGCGCTTCGCGCTTCATTTCCTCGAGCTTTTTGGTCAGCGCCTTGGAGCCGCCCTTGCCGTCGTCATCGTCTTCTTCGTCGAACTCGTCGAAGTCTTCCTCGGCCACGTAGTCGTCGGCCTCGTTGGGGTCGGTGAAGCCGTCCACCACGGTGGAAATCACGATCTTGTTCTCGCGGATGTCGCCGGCCATCTTCAGGATCTCGGCGATGGTCGCCGGGCTCTCAGAGATGGCTTCCATCATGCGTTGCAGGCCGCCTTCAATGCGCTTGGCGATCTCGATCTCGCCTTCACGCGTGAGCAGCTCGACCGTGCCCATCTCGCGCATGTACATGCGCACCGGGTCGGTGGTGCGGCCGAACTCGCTGTCCACGGTGGACAGCGCCGCTTCGGCCTCTTCCTCGGCTTCTTCCTCGGTGGCCACGGTCGGGCCGGTGTTGTTCAGCAGCAGGGTTTCGGCATCGGGAGCCTGCTCGTACACGGCCACGCCCATGTCGTTGAGCATGTTGACCACCACTTCCAGCGTCTCGGCGTCGACCAGCTTGTCGGGCAGGTGGTCGGAGATTTCGCCGTGCGTCAGGTAGCCGCGCGTCTTGCCCAGCTTGATCAGGGTTTTGAGGCGCTGGCGGCGCTTGAGCATGTCCTCTTCGGAGAGCACCGCCTCGTCGAGGCCGAACTCCTTCATCAGGGCCCGCTCTTTGGCCTTGCTGATCTTCATGCGCAGCGGTTTGACCTTCTCGGTCGCCGCAGCTTCTGTGGCCGGCTCTTCAGCGAACTCGGCTTCGATGTCGGACAAGTCTTCGTCGACCTCGGGCTTGGCCGCATCCTTGGCCTTGCGGCCGCGCTTGGCGCCGACAGCGTCATCGGCTGGGGCTGCGTTCTTGGGCGGACGACCCGGTTTTTTCTTGGCAGGTACGTCCGCCGCAGTGGCGGTCGCCGCTGCCTTCAGCTCAGCGTCCTTTTTGGCGGAAGCTTTGCTGCTGGCAGTCGATGGGGACTTGGGAGGCACTGATGAGGGGGCTTTCTTCGCAATCGGATCGATGTGGACCGCAGCCTTGCCGGTGGAGGCGGACTTGCGGTCAGCGGCTTTGTTGGAGATGACGGCCTTCGCGCCTTTTTCAACTGCTGCTGTTTTCCCCGCGTTCTTGCTCAGCGGCTTGGCTGTGGGCTTGCTGGCGCTCTTGGCGGGCACTTTCGCGGTGCTGGACGATTTGGCGGTGGATTTCAGGGGCGCCTTGGCGGAGGTCTTGACGGCAGGCGGCGGGCTGGCCTTGGGTTTGGCGGCTGTGGCTTTGAGCGGGGCCTTGGCCACCGCCTTGCTGCCCACCTTGGCCACCGATTTGGCGCTGGCTTTGGTCACAGCCTTGGTGATGGGTTTGGCGGCAGGCTTGGCCGTGGCGGCTTTCTTGGCCGGTGCAGGCTTTTTGAGGATGCCTTTGGCGGGCACCTTGACAGATTTCGACTTCGCAGCGGGCATGTGGGTTCCCCAAGGTCAGAAACGGATCAGCGATCAGGCAGCCATGAACGCATGGGCAGCGCCAAGGCGCTGCGCTGAAGTGCGATCGTGGATGCAACTAAAAAAACGCAAGCGAGAAGCTTTGCAGGAACAAGTCCTGCAATGCACAGCTCAACCAGCGTGTCGTGGCAAGTGGTGGGCGATCATTTGGTGTGCAGCCCTTGCGGTAGGGGTGGCTCTGAAACCGTCGAAGGCCCCGTTTCGCGGGGGAGCCTGTGCCGGAGGTGCTGCTGTCGCGCTTGCCGTCAAGAGCTTCGGATTATACCCTTGACATGTTTTGCGGAAGGCTCGCGCCTATCAGCGAACCTTGGGCAGGGCCGCCAGTTCCTTGAAGCGGGCCAGTGCCTGCGGGTCGGTGGCGGCGCGCGCGGCCAGCGACTCCATCTCCTGCTGTCGGGCCCGCCTGATCAGCTCATCAATGATGGGCCGGGTCTCCTCCCAGTCGGGTTCAATCCCTTCGGGAATCTGCTCCACCTGTTGCACCGCATAGCTCTCCTGGGCATGGCCCCGCAGGCCTTCACGCAGCGCGGCCCAGGGCCGTGCGCCATGTTCATGCAACTGCGTCTCCAGCCAGGCAAACAGCGGCCCATGTGGCTGGGGCAGGCCGCACAGCAGGTTGTGCTCTTGCGGGCTCAGTCTGTCCCAGAGCTGCGGCTCGGTGAGCATCATGCGCAGCACCCGGTCTTCGCGGCCAGCCGGCAACAAGCGTCCGGGGACACGGCTGATGCGCCGGGTGGAGGCCATGGGCGTGCGGTAGGCGCCGGGCTCGCTCTGATCAGTCTGCCAGGCCTCTGGCGAGGGCATGTCTTCCCAGCCTGGCTCGGCCGGTGGCAGGGCGCTGTCGGGCGCCGGGCGGGGCGGGCGGCGGCCGCCTCGGCCTTCGGGGCGGGCCGGTTGCCAGATCTGCAGCAGCTCGCGGCTGTCGATCTGCACCAGCTCGGCGATCTCGGCCAGCAGCTGGCGCTTGAGCGCACCGTCGGGCAGAGGGCTCCACAGCCCGCGTGCCTGGCTGGCCATTCGCGCGCGGCCTTCGGCGCTGCCCATGTCGCAAGCCTCGCTGGCGGACTCGATGAGAAATCGGCTGAGCGGCACGGCCTGGCCCACCGCCTGCCCGAAGGCCTCTTGCCCGTGTTCCCGGATGAAGCTGTCCGGGTCGTGCTCGGCCGGCAAAAACAGGAACTTGACCGAGCGGGTGTCGGTGGCAAAGGGAATGGCCGCATCCAGCGCCTTGCGCGCAGCGCGCCGCCCGGCGGCATCGCCATCGAAGCTGAACACCACCGCCTCGGTGAAGCGAAAGAGCTTTTGCACATGCTCGCTGGTGCAGGCCGTGCCCAGCGTGGCCACCGCATTGGCAAAACCCAGCTGGGCCAGGGCCACCACGTCCATGTAGCCTTCGGTCACCAGCGCGTAGCCGTGCTCGCGCAGCGCGCCCCGAGCCTCGAAAAGGCCGTAGAGTTCGCGGCCTTTGCTGAAGACGGGGGTCTCGGGCGAGTTCAAGTATTTGGGCTTTTCATCGCCCAGCACCCGGCCGCCAAAACCGATGCATTCCCCTTTGACGCTGCGGATAGGGAACATCACGCGGTCGCGGAAACGGTCGTAGCGCTTGCCCTCGCCCTCGGGCTGGCCTTCCTCGGCCTCCGAGCTGATGACCAGGCCGCTGTCCACCAAGAGCGGATCGGCGTAGTCGGGGAAGACACTGGCCAGAGCCCGCCAGCCCTCGGGGGCATAGCCCAGGCCAAATTGCTTGGCAATCTGGCCCGACAGGCCCCGGCCCTTGAAATAAGCCACGGCTTTGGGGGAGCTCTTGAGCTGCTTGGCATAGGCTTGAGCCGCTTTTTCCAGCACGCTGGTGAGCGTGGCCTGCTGCTCGCGGGCCTTGGCCTGGCGGGCGCGTTCGGCCGGGGGAATGTCTTCTTCGGGCACCTGCAGGCCGTACTGCTGCGCCAGGTCCTTGATGGCCTCGACGAAGTTCATGCCCAGGTGCTCCATCAGGAAGCCGATGGCGTTGCCGTTCTTGCCGCAGCCGAAGCAGTGGTAGAACTGCTTGGACGGGCTCACCGTGAAGGAGGGCGACTTTTCACTGTGGAAGGGGCACAGGCCTGAGAAATTGGCGCCCCCCTTCTTGAGCTGCACATGGCGGCCCACGATGTCCGCGATGTCCGCGCGGGCCAGGAGTTCCTGAATGAAAGATTGGGGGATGGCCATGGCTGCGGGAAGTAAAGGCCATTGTAGGAGCCGGGGTTTCTGGCCGGGCGGACTCAGTCGCCGAGCACCTGGCCTTCGCGGCGGGGGTCCGCGGCACCCGTCCACCCGGCCGGGGAGCGCTGGAGCAATTGGGTTCCGCTGGTCAGGGGCAGGAAACTGGCCTCGGTGCCCCGGCTGCGCAGCGCCTCCAGGGTGGCGGCGGGAAAGCGCCCGGGTTCGAGCCGCAGGCCCGTGCCCAGCTGGCCCAGGTTCGGCATGGCCAGCGCCTCTTGGGCGGGCAGGCCCCAGTGCAGGGTCGCCCACAGGGCCTTGGCCGTGTACGCAATGATGTAGGCGCCTCCCGCACTCCCCAGGCTCATCACGGGCTGTCCGCTGGCCGCGGCCATCACCAGCGTGGGCGACATGGACGAGCGCGGCCGCTTGCCCGGCTCGAGCCGATTGGCCACCGGCCGGCCCAGGGCATCTGCCGGCGTCAGGCTGAAGTCGGTGAGTTGGTTGTTCAGCAAAAAGCCGCCTGGCCGCGAGGCGTCGGTGCTGACCATGCGACGGCCGCCAAAGGCCGACTCGATGCTGGAAGTCAGGGCCACAGCGCGGCCCTGCGCATCGATCACGCTGATGTGGCTGGTGCCGAACTCCGGCTGAGCGGGCATGGGGGCGAAGGCCGAGCGCTGTGCGCCCGGACGGCCTGGCATCACCTCCTGAAGCGCTCGCGGGCCGATGAGCCTGCTGCGCTCGCGCAGGTAGTCCGGGGCCACCAGGCTTTGCCAATCCCCGCCGGGCGGCGGTACGAAGTCGGGGTCGGCCACGTACTGTGCGCGGTCAGCCATGGCCAGACGCGAGGCCTCCGAGAAGCGATGCAGCCAGTCGGCGCTGGGTAAGCCAGCCTCTCGTTCCGAGCCTTGCACCTGCGTCTGGCTCAGCAGACCCAGGATCTGCGCCACGGCGATGTGGCCTGAAGACGGCGGTGGAAAGCCGCACAGCCGCCAGGCCTGCCCGGCTGCCTGGTGATCCACGCACAGGGCCGCGCGTTCCCGGGGCTGGTACTGGCGCAGGTCGTCCAGGCTGAGGGCGCCCGGCTGGGGTGGGCGGGCGGCGCGCTCGACCATGGCCTGGGCCACTTCTCCTTCATGCAAGGCGCGGCTGCCGTCCTGCGCGATGCGCCTGAGCACTTGCGCGTACTCGGGGTTGCGCAGCACATGGCCCACGGGCCAGGCCTGACCTTCGGGGGTGTAGAAAAAACGGCGGGCCACGGGATCTAGGCGCAGGTGCGGGTCGGCTTGAAGCAAGGTGTGCAGCCGGTGGCTGACCGGATAGCCTGCCTCGGCCAGGGCAATGGCCGGCGCCAGCAGGCGGGCCCAGGGTAGCCGGCCATGCTGGCGGTGCGCCGCCTCGAGCATGCGCACCGCCCCCGGCACGCCGACGGCCTGGCCGCTGAGCACGGCCTCGGAAAACGCCATGGGCCGGCCTTGCGTGTCCAGGAAGGCCTCGGGTCGGGCCCGGCCTGGGGCGGTTTCCCGCCCGTCGAAGGCCTGAACCCGCGAACCCTCGGCATGCAGCAGGAAAGCGCCTCCACCGATGCCGCTGGACTGTGGCTCCACCAGCCCCAGCACCATCTGGGCGGCAATGGCGGCGTCCAGGGCCGAGCCGCCGGCTCGCAGCATCTGCAGGCCCGCTTCGGCCGCCAAGGGATGGGCGGCGACGACCGCCTGGCGCGCCAGCAATCCGCCCGTTTTGAGCTGGTAGCCACTGGCTGCCTCGGGCTGCACTTCCACCGGTGGGAGGGCGCGCGGGGGCACGGCGCATCCGGCCAACAGCAGCAGGGTGGACAGGCGCAGGACAGGCTTCATGAGCGGGGGAGTGCAGGCTGGCGGGGCTTCAAACGAGGACAGGCCCCAAAGGGCCTGTCGATCAGTCAAAGCCCGCCCTGGGGCTTTAGCGGGGGGCCAGGCGGATGGCGCCGTCCAGGCGGATCACCTCGCCGTTGAGCATGTCGTTCTCGAAGATGTGGCGGGCCAGCTTGGCGTAATCCTGCGGCGTGCCCAGGCGCGAGGGAAAGGGCACGGCGGCAGCCAGCGAGTCCTGCACCTCCTGGGGCATGCCGAACATCATGGGCGTGCCGAAGATGCCGGGTGCAATGGTCATGACACGAATCCCGTTGCGTGCCAGGTCGCGCGCGATCGGCAGGGTCATGCCGACCACACCGCCCTTGGAGGCGCTGTAGGCGGCCTGGCCCATCTGGCCATCGTAGGCGGCGACGGAGGCTGTGTTGATGATGGCCCCGCGCTCGCCGGTGGCCTCGGGCTCGTTCTTGCTCATGGCTTCAGCGGCCAAACGGATCATGTTGAAGGTGCCCACGAGGTTGACCTGGATCACCTTGGCGAACACGGACAGAGAATGCGCGCCGTTCTTGCCCACGGTCTTCTCGGCGGGGGCGATGCCGGCGCAGTTGACCAGGCCCATGAACTTGCCCAGCGACACCGCCTTGGCCACCACGGCCTGAGCGTCGGCCTCTTGGCTCACGTCGCACTTCAGAAAGGCGCCGCCGAGTTCCTTGGCAATGGCTTGCCCTTTATCCTCCTGCATGTCGGCGATCACGACCTGGCCACCGAGGCTAGAGAGCATGCGCGCCGTGCCTTCGCCCAGCCCGGAGGCGCCGCCCGTGACGATGAAAACCTTGCCTGCGATGTCCATGGAATCGATCCTTTTTTGTGTATGCGTAAGAGGGGTAGAGAGGGCGGTTGACCTTACGTTTACGTCAACTCTTTAGAGATTATCACCCCACCGACCGGGCGTGAAAAAGCCCGGTAGCGCTGTGCTGACCGGGCTGGACAAGGGGGGTCTGGGAGCCCGCCGCTTCCCGCTTACTTGTAGCCCACGCGGTCCAGCAGTTGCTGCACTCTCGCCTGGTGGGCAGCCACGCTGGCCACCGGCACGGTTTCGGCCTTGAAGTGGCCACCGCTCATGGCCTGCAGGGCCGGATTGCTCACCTTCACGGAAGCCACGGCGGGCCACTCGTTGTTGCCATTGGCAAAGTAGTTCTGTGCCTCGGGGCTGGCCAGGTATTCCAGGAACTTCACGGCAGCCGCTACGTTCTTGGCATGGCGTGCCACGGCGGCGCCGGCGATGTTCAGGTGCGTGCCCCAGCTGAGCTGGTTCGGGAAGACCACCCCGACCCGCTCCATGACCGCTTTGTCCTCCGCCGAGTTCGACCTCATCAGGCGCGCGATGTAGTAGGTGTTCGACAGTGCAATGCCGCACTCGCCGCTGGCCACCGCCTTGATCTGATCGGTGTCGCCGCCCTTGGGGTCGCGCGCCATGTTGTTCACCAGGCCCTTGAGCCAGGCCTCGGTGCGCGCCTCACCCAGGTGCTCCATCATGGAGCCGAACAGTGACAGGTTGTAGGGATGCGAGCCCGATCGGGTGCACAGCAAGCCCTTGTTTTTGGGCTCAGCCAGTTCCTCGTAGGTGTCCACGTCGTCTTTTTTCACCTTCAGCTTGTCGTAGACCACCACGCGGGCGCGGGTCGACAGGCCGAACCAGGCCGTGCCTTCCGGGCCAGCCCTGGCGCGCAGCGTGGCCGGAATGGCTGCTTCAAGCACAGCGGACTTGATGGGCCGGAACAGGCCATCGGCCTCGCCCTTGCCCAGGCGGGCAGCGTCCACCAGCAGGATGACATCCGCAGGTGATGCCGCGCCTTCAGCTTTGAGGCGCGCCAAGATGCCGGCATCGTCGGCATCCACGCGGTTGATCTTGATGCCGGTGGCCTTGGTGAAGTTGCTGTAGAGCGCCTCATCCGTCTGGTAATGCCGGGCAGAATAGAGCCTGAGCACCTGTTCTTGGGCCACGGCTGAGCCACCCAAGGCCAGCAAGACAAGGCCCAACAGGCCGCTCCGCCAGCTTGTTTTCTCGATGGTGTCCATGTTTATTGGGCTTGAAAGTGGATGCTTGTGTCTAGTTTAATACAAACGCGAATTATTCTCAATCGCTTTATCCTGGTGAGCGGCCTGATCGCAGCGGCTCTTCTTTCTGCTTGCACGAGCGCGCCCCGTGTCGCCGAACCGAGCCCCGCTGCCACAGCGCCAACGGCCGCACCCGTGGCCGCCCCCGTGGCCGCCCCCATGGTCGAGCCCGTGCCCAAACGCCCGCCGCGCATAGGCCTGGCGCTGGGTGGCGGAGCGGCCAAGGGTTTTGCCCATGTGGGTGTGATTTCGGTGCTGGAAGAGGCTGGACTGCGTCCTGCGCTGGTGGTGGGCACCTCGGCCGGCAGCGTGGTGGGCGCGCTGTATGCCAGCGGCAAAACCGGCATGCAGTTGCAGCAGGCGGCCCTGCAGATTGAAGAGGTGGCCCTGGCCGACTGGATGGTGCCCATCGTCAACCGCGGCGTGTTCCGAGGCGAGGCGCTGGCTCGCTATGTGAATGAGGCCGTGGGCAGCCGGCTGATTGAAGACATGCGCATTCCCTTTGGGGTGGTCGCCACCGACCTGGGCAACGGCCAGCCCGTGCTGTTCAGGAGGGGTGACACGGGCACGGCGGTGCGCGCCTCCAGTGCGGTGCCGGCGGTCTTCCAGCCTGTGCGCATCAGTGGCCGCGACTATGTCGATGGTGGTCTGGTGGCGCCCGTGCCCGTGCAGTTCGCCCGGCAGATGGGGGCCGAACTGGTGATCGCGATCGACATATCCGATGCTCCCGAAGGGCAGCCTGCAGGGGACACCATTCAGATCTTATTGCAGACCTTCAACATCATGGGCAAGAGCATCAACCAGCACGAGCTCAAGCAAGCCGACGTGGTGGTCCGGCCCTCCCTGGTGGGCCTGCGCAGCGCGGACTTTTCGGCGCGCCACAAGGCCATCGAGTCAGGGCGAGCTGCCATGCAATCGGCCTTGCCCGCTTTGCGTGCCCGCATGGAAGCCCTGGCGATCCCCGTCAAGCCCTGAGCAGTCGACATGGCCACAGCGTTGGGCGAAAAAAAGCCCGGCTCAAAAGCCGGGCTTGTAACGGGTCCTTGAAACCACTTTCCGAGGGACCCGAGGAGACAATCTTTTCGATGAAAGCCAGGTCGGCCAGGCCTTGCGGTCTGGCCAGACGGGCTCAGCGCTTCCGGGTGGTCTTGGCGGCGCTGACAGCGGTGTTGCTCACGGCGTTCAGGTTGGCTTCGGCCAGGTCTGTGGCTTGCTTGACGGCTTTCTGCACGGACTCGAAGGCGTTGGTGGCGGCAGCCACGGCGCCCTTCATCACGGCGACAGCGGTCTCGGAGCCTGCGGGGGCGTTCTTGGCAGCGCTGTCGACCAGGTTGACGAATTTGGACTGGAACTCAGCGGTCTGGCCTTCGAAAGCCTTGGTGAATTCGGCGGTCGTGCCGCTGGCGATGTCATACAGATGACGGCTGTAGGCAGCGGTCTTCTCGGCCAGGGGTTGCATCAGACCGGCTTGCAGGGCCAGCAGTTCTTGGGCGTCTTTGACGCTCATCACAGCCTGGCTGTGGTTGGCGGTCTCCGACAGGGCAGCCTTGGAGGCTTGCACGTTCAGCTCCACCAGCTTTTCCATGCCTTCGAAAGCCTTGTTGGTCAGGCCAAACAGGGTTTCGAGGCTTGCTTTCTGGGAAGCCATCACTTGGTCAGCGGTCAGCATATTGAATTCTCCAATCAGGGTTAAGGGACGGGTGTTGCGACGCTGCCGATGTGTTGTTCATCTTTTGCTGCACTGCAACATGATGTGAAGTATAGGGGTACTTGTCGCCTTTGCAAGTGTTTTTGTTGCATTGCAGCATTTTTAGGTGGGGCACCCTAGATCCAGTGGCGTGGACAATGCGCCGCTGCCAACGCCCCGGATGCTGCCTTGCAAGCTTTTTACGCCGACCAGTTCATCCTGCCCTTGCCGCCGGGGCATCGTTTTCCCATGGCCAAGTACGGTCGTTTGCGCGAACGCGTGGCGCAGAGCTTGCCGCAGGTCCGGACCCAGGTGGCACCGGCAGCCAGCGATGGTGAACTGGCCCTGGCGCACACGCCGGCTTACATCGAGGCCATCAAGACGGGCAGCTTGCCTGCAGCCGCGCAGCGCGAAATCGGCTTTCCCTGGACACCCGAGATGGTCGAGCGCTCCAGGCGATCGGCCGGCGCCACGGTGGCGGCCGCCCGCGTGGCCCTGGGGCTGCCCGGCAGCGGTCAGGACCGGCCCCAGGGGCTGGCCGCGAACATGGCCGGCGGCACCCACCACGCCAGCGCAGGGCAGGGCGGTGGCTTTTGCGTCTTCAATGATGCTGCCGTGGCCGCCCGCCTGATGCAGGCCGAGTGGGCCCGCCACCACGGTCGCCAACGCCCGCCGCTGCAGGTGGCCGTGGTCGACCTGGACGTGCACCAGGGCAACGGCACGGCCCGCATCTTTCAGGAGGACCCCAGTGTCTTCACCCTCTCGCTGCATGGGCAGAAGAATTTTCCCTTCCGCAAGGAGGCCAGTGACCTGGACATCGATTTGCCCGACGGCTGTGGCGACAGCGCCTACCTCGAAGCCCTGGAGCGCTCCCTCGATGAGCTTGACCGGCGTTTCGAGCCCGGGCTGGTGATCTACCTGGCTGGCGCCGACCCCCACGAAGGCGACCGCCTGGGCCGCCTGTCCTTGAGTTTCGATGGTCTGGAGGCCCGCGACCGGCGCGTGTTCGATTGGGCCTGGCAGCGCCGCGTTCCCCTGGCTTTTGCCATGGCCGGCGGCTACGGCAAGGAGATTGAGGACACCGTGCAGGTGCAGCTCAACACCTTCAAGGTGGCACTGGACTACTGGGCGCGCTGGCAGCGCTGAGTCTTCTGCGGTGTCTTTTGCGGAGTCTTTTGCGGAGTCTTTTGCTGATTCTGTTGGACTGCACTGGCAAAATCACCCACCGCCGCGCGCCCCCCGTCCCTGATCCCCCAGCCATGTCCTCCACACCTGCCAGCCGCCCCCAGCCCGAGCCGCGCAGCGCCTATCGGGCCTTTCGCCCCATCAGCACACGCTGGTCCGACAACGACGTCTACGGCCACGTGAACAACGTCGTGTACTACAGCTGGTTCGACACGGCGGTCAACAGCCACCTGATCGAGCAGGGCGTGCTGGACATCTACGCCGGCGCCTCCATTGGCCTGGTGGTCGAGACCCAGTGCCACTATTTCGCGCCCCTGGCCTTTCCGCAGCCGGTGGTGGCCGGCTTGCGGGTGGCGCACATCGGCACCTCCAGCGTGCGCTATGAGCTGGGGCTGTTCCCTGGTGACGACACCCAGCCCTGCGCCGCGCGTGGCCACTTCGTGCACGTTTATGTGGACCGCATCACCCGCCGCCCGCGCCCTCTGGCGCCTGAATTCCTGGCCGTTCTGGAGAACCTGACATGAGCAAGAACCCCCTTCCCCTGAGCCGTCCTGCCGCCACCGTGGATGAGGCGATTACCAGCCGAATGTCGGTGCGCGCCTTCCTGCCTCGCACTGTGGACAAGGCTGTGGTGCAGCACCTGCTGACCCAGGCCAGCCGCGCGCCTTCAGGCACCAACACCCAGCCCTGGAAGGTGTACGTGCTGCAGGGCGCCAGCCGCGACAGCCTGGTCGACAAGGTCTGTGCCGCGCACGATGCCCTGCGCGCCAACCCGGCACTGGCCGAGCAGTACCGCGAGGAGTACGACTACTACCCCGAGCGCTGGGTCTCGCCCTACATCGACCGCCGCCGCGAAAACGGCTGGGGCCTCTATGGCCTCTTGGGCATCGCCAAGGGCGAGAAGGACAAGATGCATGCGCAGCACCAGCGCAATTTCCGTTTCTTCGATGCACCCGTGGGCCTGATCTTCACCATGGACCGGGTCATGGGCCGAGGCAGCCTGCTGGACTACGGTGCCTTTCTGCAAAACCTCATGCTGGCCGCCCGCGGCCAGGGCCTTCACACCTGTCCCCAGGCGGCGTGGAATGGCTTTGCCAGCATCATCCTGCCGCACATCGGCGCCGGCCCCGACGAGATGGTGGTCTGCGGCATGGCCCTGGGCTATGCCGACGAGGCGGCGCTGGTCAATGACTTCTACACGCCGCGCGTGCCGGCCGAGCAGTTCACCACCTGGCTGGAATGACGGTGCGGCCCGTCTTCTGTGCGCCTGTCGTCTGATTCATGAGCGCTTCCTCCTTCCTGGTGCAAGTGCTGGGCGGTCTGTCTTACGCCAGCACGCTGTTCCTCATGGCCGCAGGCCTGACGCTGATCTTCGGTGTGACGCGCATCGTCAACTTCGCCCACGGCAGCTTTTTCATGCTCGGGGCCCTGTTCACGGCCCACTGGGTCACCGACTGGTTCCCGGGCTGGGCAGCGCATCCTGCGCTGTATCTGCTGGCCATGCTGATGGGGGCCGCCGTGGCTGCGGGTGTGGGTGCGCTGGCCGACTTCTTCTTGCTGCGCCGCATGGCGGGTGTGCCTGAGCTGTACCAGCTCGTGGCCACTTTTGGCCTCACGCTGGCGCTGCATGACGCCATGCGCTGGGCTTTCGGCAACGAGGAGGTGTTCGCGCCACGCTTTCCAGGTCTGAAGGGCGCGGTGGACCTGGGTGGCGAGTTGTTCCCGGTCTACCAGTTGGTGCTGATGGCGCTCGGCCCCCTCGTGTGGCTGGGCCTGCACCTGCTCCTCACGCGCACGCTCTTTGGCCAACGCCTGCGCGCGGCCACCCAGGACCGCGAGATGCTCGGCGCCCTGGGTGTGAACCCTCGTCCTCTCATGCTGGGTGCGGTGGTGCTGGGCTGCGGCCTGGCGGGCCTGGCTGGGGCCCTGCAGCTGCCGCGCGAGCCCGCTCATCTGCAGATGGACATGGCCGTGGTGGTCGAGACCTTCGTGGTGGTGGTCACGGGCGGGCTGGGCAGCATCGGAGGGGCATTTGCCGCGGCCGTGCTGATTGGCCTGGTCCATGCGTTGGGTATCCAGTGGTTCCCACAGGCCACGCTGGTGCTGGTGTTCCTCACCATGGCCGCGGTGCTGGTCTTCCGGCCTCAGGGCTTAGCTGGCCGCGCAGGCATGCCGGTGCACGCGGTGCGCGAGCCGGCCCAGGTGTTCCGGGGCCTGTCGCCCAGCCGATCAGGCCTGGCCCTGGCCGTGCTGGCCCTGCTGTGTCTGGCGGCCTGGGCCTGGATGGGCGGGCCCTACTGGCAAGCCCTGGCCCTGGATGCCATGGTGCTGGTCATCTTTGGCCTGAGCCTGCAGGCCATGATGGGCCTGGCCGGGCTGGTGAGCTTTGGGCATGCCGCTTACTTTGGGCTGGGCGCGTACGGCGCGGCCCTGGTGCATCTGCATTTCGGTTGGGGCCTGCTGGGGGCCGTGGTGGTCGGCATGGCGGCTGCGGCGCTGCTGGCGGCCCTGTTCGGCGCCGCGGTGGTGCGCAGCACCGGGGTGTACCTGGCCATGCTCTCGCTGGCGCTGGCCCAGGTGGTCTGGGCGACTGCCACGCAGTGGGTGGCTCTGACCGGGGGAGACAACGGCCTGATCGGCCTGTCCCTGGTTCCGCAGGAGGGGCGCGATGCCTTCTACGCCGCCATGCTGGCCCTGACCCTGGCGGCGCTCTGGATGCTCAGGCGCCTGGCCTTGTCGGTGCAGGGGGCGGCGCTGCAGGCCCTGCGCGATGCGCCCTTGCGTGCCGAGGCCTCGGGCCTGCCGATTCACCGGCTGCAGTACCGCGTGTTCGTCATGAGCGCCGCCGGTGCGGGCCTGGCCGGGGCCCTGTTCGCCGCGCACAAGGGCGCGGTTTTTCCCTCGGTCGCCAGTGTGGCCATGTCGGTGGATGCGCTGCTGGTGGTGCTGCTCGGCGGTGTCCACCAGTGGTGGGGCGCGCTCACGGGTGGGCTGCTGCTGAGCTACATCTCGGCGGAGCTGGGGCGCGAAGTGAGCTACTGGCGCGGCCTGCTGGGGCTGGTCATCATGCTCATCATGGTGGCGGCACCGTCGGGTCTGTTGTCCTTGCCCAGGCGCTGGCGTGATCGCCTGAGCCGCCAGACCGCCGCAGGAGCGCAGGCATGAGCGGGGTGGCCCTGGTGGTGCGGGGCTTGGTGCGCCATTTCGGTGGCGTCAAGGCCGTCGATGGCGTGGACTTCGAGGTCATGCCCGGTGAGTGCGTGGCCCTCATTGGCCCCAATGGCGCAGGCAAATCCACCTGCTTTGCCTGCATCGCAGGCCAGCAGCGGCCGACCTCGGGCCAGGTGCTCTGGGAGGGCGTGAGCCTTCTTGGCTGGAGCCCGCGTGAGCGCTTGCAGCGCGGAGTGGCCCGCAGCTTTCAGGTGGCCCAGGTCTTCGAGGCATTGACTGTGCGCCACAACGTTCAGCTGGCCCTGCAGGTCCGCGAGGGGCATTGGCCGGCCTGGCGGCCGCTGGGTCGGCGCCACCTGACTGAGGCCGATGCCTTGCTGGCCCAGGCGGGGCTCTTGGCCCAGGCCGAGCAGGAGGCCGCCAGCCTGCCCTATGGGGCCAAAAAACGGCTGGAGCTGGCCCTGGCGCTGGCCGGGCAGCCGCGCCTGCTGTTGCTCGACGAGCCGGCGGCGGGCCTGGCTGGTCAGGAGCGGCAAGCCCTGATGCAGTGGGTGCGCAAGCTCGCCGATGGCGGGCTGACCGTGCTCTACACCGAACACAACATGGATGCGGTGGCCGGCACCGCCGACCGGGTGCTGGTGCTGATTGAGGGGCGGCTGGCCGCGCAAGGGCGCTTTGAGGACATCGCGCGCGACCCGGTGGTGCAGGCCCGCTACCTGGGCCAGACCGGGCTGGACTTCCTGCGGGCGGGGGAGGGCAGCCATGCTTGAAGTGCGCGGCCTCGAGGCCTTTTATGGCCCAGCCCAGGCCTTGTTCGGCATCGACTTGGACGTGCGCGCCGGCGAGATGGTGGTGCTGCAGGGCCTCAATGGCGCCGGCAAGTCCACGCTGCTCAAGGCCATCATGGGCCTGGAAGTGCGCACGCGCGGGCAGATCCGTTTCGAGGCCGGCGTGGGTGCGCAGGACCTGGCGGGCTGGCCGCCGCACCGCCGAGCGCGCGCTGGCATTGGCTACGTGGCCGAGGACCGGCGTCTTTTCTCGGGTCTGAGCGTGCGCGAAAACCTGCGCGTGGCCGTAGGGTCGCGGCCCGAGGCGCGCGAAGCCTGGGTGCTGGACCGCTTTCCCTTGCTCAAGCCCATGCTCGGCCGAGCCGCAGCACTGATGAGCGGCGGCGAGCAGCAGATGCTGGCTATTGCCCGCACCCTGATGGCTTCGCCGCGCCTGCTCTTGCTCGACGAGCCTTGCGAAGGCATTTCGCCCTTGTTGATTGAATCCATCCGTGATGCCCTGCTGGCCCTGCGTGCTGAGGGGCTGGGCCTTTTGGTGGCCGAGCAGAACCGCCAGGTCGAGCAGGCCGCTGACCGGGTGGTGCACCTGCTTGCGGGTACAGTCCAGTTTCCAACCTGAAGGACCTGTTTCATGACCATGACCACCACGGCCTCCGGCCTCCAATATGAAGACACGGTGCTGGGCACCGGCGCCATCGCCAAGGCCGGCCAGTACGTGCGCGTGCACTACACCGGTTGGCTTTATGACAACGGCCAGGCTGGCCAGAAGTTCGACTCCAGCAAAGACCGCGGCGAGCCCTTTGAATTTCCCCTGGGTGCTGGTCACGTGATTCGCGGCTGGGATGAGGGCGTGCAAGGCATGTCCGCCGGCGGCACGCGCCGCCTGGTGATTCCGCCTGAGCTGGGCTACGGCGCGCGCGGCGCCGGTGGCGTGATCCCACCGAACGCCACGCTGCTCTTCGAAGTCGACTTTCTCGGCGTCGACTGAGCCAGCCGCCTGTCATCTGGCCCCGCCATGATCATCACCAGCCTGCTCGACACCGATCTCTACAAGTTCACCATGATGCAGGTGGTGCTGCATCAGTTCCCGGGCGCGCAGGTGGAGTACCGCTTCAAGTGCCGCAACGCGGGAGCTGGCGGCGTCGGGCCACTGGCGCCCTTGGTCAGCGAGATCCGCGAGGAAATCCGCGCCCTGTGCACCTTGAGATTTCAGGATGCCGAGCTGGCTTACCTGCGCTCCATGCGCTTCATCAAGAGCGACTTCGTGGATTTCCTGGGCCTGTTCCGGCTCAACGAAAAAAACGTGGAGGTCAGGGCGCTGCCTTCGGGTGAGATTGACGTCACCATCCAGGGGCCCTGGTTGCACACCATCCTCTTTGAGATCCCGGTACTGGCCATCATCAACGAGGTGTACTTTCGCAACACGCAGAAGCTGCCGGACTTTATTGAAGGCCGCAAGCGCCTGGACGCCAAGATCGGTGAACTGCAGGCTGAGGGCCTGGAGGCCTTAAAGATCGCCGACTACGGCACCCGCCGCCGCTTCTCGGTGGCCTGGCACGAGGAGGTGCTGCGCACGCTCAATGCCCGTCTGGGCTCCGGCCCTCAAGGGCAGTTCGCCGGCACCAGCAACGTGCTCTTTGCCATGAAACTCGGGCTCACGCCGCTGGGCACCATGGCACACGAGTACCTGCAGGCCTGCCAGGCTTTGGGGCCGCGCCTGCGCGACAGCCAGGTCTTCGGCTTTGAGTCCTGGGCGCGCGAGTACCGGGGTGACCTGGGCATTGCGCTGTCGGACGTCTACGGCATGGACGCCTTCCTGCGCGACTTCGACATGTACTTCTGCAAGCTCTTCGACGGCGCCCGCCACGACAGCGGGGATCCCTTCGCCTGGGGCGAGCGCCTGATCGAGCATTACAAGCAGAACCGGGTGGACCCGCGCACCAAGACCCTGATCTTCAGCGACAGCCTGACCGTGCCCAAGACCATAGAACTGTTCCGGCAGTTCAGCGGCCGCTGTCAGCTGGCCTTTGGCATTGGCACCAACCTCACCAATGACCTGGGCTACGAGCCGCTGCAAATCGTGATCAAGATGGTGCGCTGCAATGGGCAGCCCGTGGCCAAGCTCTCGGACACCCCGTCTAAGAACATGTGCGAGGACGAAAAGTACCTGGCCTACCTGCGCCAGGTCTTTGACATCAGCGCCCCAGCCTGAAGGGGATTGGGGCTTTCCGCATGACCGCCGGCCCGGCGCTTGGGCACAATTTACGGCCTGCATATCTGCTGGTTAGAAACCATGACCGTCTTGATCAAATCCGGGCTTGCTGCCCTCTTGGGCCTGTGCCCATTGCTCGCTTCCGCAGCCAGCCTCGATGGCAGTCAGCTCTCCTTCTGGTGGGCGCTGCCCTTTGTCGGCGTCCTCTTGTCCATTGCATTCATGCCCCTGCTGGCTGCCCGGCTCTGGCATCACCACTACGGCAAGATCACGGCGGCCTGGGCGCTGGCCTTTCTTCTGCCCTTTGCCTTTAGTCAGGGGCTGGCCAGCACCGGGGTCGCCATGGTGCATGTGCTCTTTGGCGAGTACATCCCCTTCATCCTGCTGCTCACGGCGCTCTTCACCGTGGCCGGAGGCATCTACATCCGGGGCAATCTGCATGGAACGCCTGCGCTCAATGCCCTGATTTTGCTCATTGGTGCCGTGCTGGCCAGCTTCATGGGCACCACGGGCGCCTCCATGCTGATGTTGCGGCCTTTGATTCGCGCCAACGACAACCGCGAGCACAAGGCCCATGTGATCGTGTTCTTTATCTTCATCGTCTCCAATGCAGGCGGCTCGCTCACCCCGCTGGGCGATCCGCCCCTGTTCCTGGGCTTTTTGCAGGGCGTTGATTTTTTCTGGACCGTGCGCACCCTGCTGCCCGAAACCCTGTTCCTCGTGGGCAGCCTGCTGGTGATCTTCTTCCTGATCGACAGCTGGTTCTACAAGCGCGAGGGCGTGCTGCCCCGCGATCCGACGCCCGACACGCGCGGCATCGGCTTTGACGGCGCGGCCAATTTCGTTTTGCTGCTGGCCATCATGGGCCTGGTGCTCCTGAGTGGTTTCTGGAAATCGGATGTGGAGTTCGACATCGCTGGCACACGCGTGGGCCTGCCCGGCCTGGTGCGTGATGTGGGTCTGCTCGCCGTGACGCTGATTTCCCTGCGCATCACGCCGCGCCAGGTGCATGCCGACAACGAGTTCTCCTGGGCTCCCATGCAGGAGGTGGCCAAGCTGTTTGCCGGTATCTTTGTCACCATCATTCCCGTGATCGCCATGCTCAAAGCAGGCACCGACGGCGCTTTTTCAGCCGTGGTGGATCTCGTCACCCGGCCAGATGGCCAGCCCGATCCCCTGATGTATTTCTGGGCCACGGGCTTTCTCAGCTCTTTCCTGGACAACGCGCCGACCTACCTCGTGTTCTTCAATACCGCGGGCGGTGACGCACAGACGCTCATGACCACGCTGGCCCCCACTCTGGCCGCCATTTCCGCCGGTGCGGTATTCATGGGGGCCAACACCTACATCGGTAATGCGCCCAACCTCATGGTCAAGGCCATCGCCGAAGATCGGGGCGTGCGCATGCCCAGCTTCTTTGGCTACATGGCCTGGTCGGGTGCGGTGCTGATCCCGCTGTTTGTCCTCATGAGCTTTATCTGGTTCCGTTGAGCCGCCTTTCATCTCCAAGGAGTTTTCTCTTGAACAAGCCCAAGATCCTGATGGCCCGGGCCGTCTTCCCCGACATCATTGCCCGCCTGGAGCAGGTGGCCGATGTCGAGACCAACCAGGCCGATGTGGTGTGGACCAAGGCCGAGCTCACCGAGCGCCTGCGCGGCAAGCAGGGGGTGTTCACCACTGGCGGCGACCGCATCGATGCCGAGGTGCTGGCCGCCTGCCCGGAACTGCGCATCTGCGCCAACATGGCCGTGGGTTACAACAACTTCGACATCCCGGCCATGACGGCTGCCCGCGTGGCCGCCACCAACGCCCCGGATGTGCTGACGGAAACCACCGCCGATCTGGGCTTCGCGCTCATCATGGCCACCGCCCGGCGCCTGGCCGAGAGCGAGCATTTCCTGCGCGCCGGTCATTGGACCAAGTGGAGCTTCGACATGTTCGCCGGCTCCGACATTCACGGTGCCACCCTCGGCATTCTGGGCATGGGCCGCATCGGCCAGGCCATTGCCCGCCGCGGCGCGCTTGGCTTTGGCATGCAGGTGATTTACCACAACCGCTCGCGCCTGAGCCCCGAGCTCGAGGCCGAGTGCAAGGCCCGCTACGTGAGCAAAGACGAGCTGCTGGCGCAGGCCGACCACCTGATTTTGGTGCTGCCCTACAGCGCCTCCGCGCACCACGCCATCGGGGCGGCCGAGCTGGCCCAGATGAAGCCCACAGCCACCCTGGTGAACATCGCCCGCGGCGGCATCGTCGATGAGGCTGCTTTGACTCTGGCGCTGAAAAACCGCACCATCGCAGCCGCCGGTCTCGACGTATTCGAGGAGGAACCTAAGGTGTACCCGGGCCTGCTGGAGGTGCCCAACGTGGTGCTCACCCCGCACATTGGCAGCGCCAGCATTCCGACGCGCATGGCCATGGCGGGCCTGGCGGCCGACAACCTGATCGCCTTCTTCACCGGCAAGCCTCTGCTGACGCCGCTCAACCCAGACCCACGCGCCTGAGCGAGGCCCTGGTTTTTTCGTCCGCGACGCAGGTCCGGGCCTCTGATCGGCCCGACAATAGACGGTTATGACAGAGTTGCTGCTGGGCTTGCTCGCGGTGCTGGCGATGGCCAGCCTCATCCTCCTGGTGCGCCTGCTCAAGCGCCTTCCGGATAGTGAGGGAGGCGGCGAACGTGCGGCACTGTTGCAGGAGCTGGGCCTGCTCAAGGGGGCCCAGGAGCGCCTGGAGCGGGAACTGCGCGAGCAGGTGCAGTCCAGCGCCCGCGACACCCGGGCCGAACTCACCCAGGGCCTGTCGCTCTTTCAGCAGGCCTTGCTGGCCCAGTCCAGTGATGTGGCCCGCACACAGAACGAGCAGATCGATTCCTTTCGCGTCCAACTGGCCGCCATGCAGCAGCAGGTGGCGCAGGTACTGCAGTCCACCACGCAGGCGCTCACCCAGCAAGCGCAGGCCGGCAGCCAGGCCCAGGCGCTGGCCTTGGCGCAGGCACGCGAGGCCCAGGACCTGGCCCTGCGCCGCTTTGCCGAAGACTTGCAGGCGCAGCAGCGGCAGATGGCCGAACTGCAGGACAAGCGCCTGGCCGAGATCCGCCTGGCCATGGAGCACAGGCTCACGGCCCTGCAGGAAGGCAACGAGAAGAAGCTCGACCAGATGCGTGCCACGGTCGATGAAAAGCTGCAGAGCACGCTGGAGGCCCGTCTGGGCGAGAGCTTCAAGCATGTGGCCGAGCGCCTGGAGCAAGTGCACCGGGGTCTGGGTGAGATGCAGACCCTGGCCCAGGGCGTGGGTGACCTCAAGCACCTGCTGACCAACGTCAAGACGCGCGGCATCTTCGGCGAAGCCCAGCTGGCGGCCTTGCTCGAGCAGGTGTTCACGGTGGACCAGTACGCCGCGCAGGTGTCGACCCTTCCAGGCAGCCGCCACACCGTGGACTTTGCCATCCGCCTGCCCGGCCCCAGCGCGGACGGCGAGGGGATCTGGCTGCCCATCGACGCCAAGTTTCCCAACGAGGACTACGAGCGCCTGCTCGATGCACAGGGCCGTGCCGATGCCGCTGGTGCCGAGCTGGCGGGCAAGGCGCTGGAAGCGCGCATCCGCCTGGAGGCCAAGAGCATCTGCGAGAAGTACGTCGGGCCACCCCACACCACGGACTTTGCCATCTTGTTTTTGCCCACAGAGGGTTTGTATGCCGAGGTGCTGCGCCGTCCGGGACTGACCGAATCCCTCCAGCGCGACAGCCGGGTGGTGCTCGCCGGCCCGACCACGCTGCTGGCCATGCTCAATTCCTTGCAGATGGGTTTTCGCACCCTGGCGCTGGAAAAACGCTCCAGCGAGGTGTGGCAGGTGTTGGGCGCGGTCAAGACCGAGTTTGGCAAGTTTGGCGACGTGCTGGCCAAGATCAAGACCCAAACCCAGACCGTGCTCAACACCCTGGACAGCGCCGAGCGACGCAGCCGCGTGATGGGCCGGGCCCTCAAGCAGGTGCAGGCCTTGCCTGAGGATGAGTCCACACGGCTGCTGCCCATGGACCCGTTTGACGCCCCTGAACCCAGCGACCCCCTGGAGCGTGATGCCTGAGCGGGCACCTGCTTGCTTTTTGCCTGAGTCATGAACGCGGCACTTGCTCGTCTGATCACGGCTCAGATCTTTCTGCACGCCACCATGGCGGGCACACGCATGGCCGCGCCGCTGCTGATGCTGCGCGAGGGCTACAGCGCGGCGGCGGTCGGTATCCTGCTGGCCTTCTTTGGCCTGGCCCCGCTCATCCTGGCTATTCCGGCCGGCCGTTTTGCCGATCGCCATGGCCTGCACAGGCCGCTGCGCTGGTGCATCGTCACGGCCTGTCTCGGAGCGGGCCTGGCCATGCTGTGGCCGATCTACCCGGTGCTCTGCTTGGCCGCCTTGCTCACGGGTGGGGCGGCTGCTGGCGCCGTGATTGCCCTTCAGCGGCATGTGGGCCGCATGGCCGAGGGGGGTGTTCAGCTGCGCCAGGTGTTCAGCTGGCTGGCCATCGGGCCGGCCATCTCCAACTTCATCGGCCCTCTGGCCGCCGGGCTTCTGATCGACCACGCCGGCCCTGTGCCGGGCAGCCTGCTGGGCTACGCGGCTGCCTTCGGGCTCATGGCACTGTTGCCCGGTGTCACCTGGCTGCTGCTGCGCCCGGTCCGCGAGGCACCAGGCCAGGGTGATACCCAGCCGGTGCAGGGCATGCCGCTGCGTGCCTGGGACCTGCTGAAGGATCGGGGTTTTGCCCGGCTGATGTTGGTGAACTGGTTTGTGTCCTCCTGCTGGGATGTGCACACGCTGATCGTGCCGCTGATCGGTGTGGAGCGTGGCGTCAATGCGTCGGTGATTGGCCTCATCCTGGGCAGCTTTGCTCTGGCTGCTGCGGCCATCCGGGTGGCCATGCCCTTGTTGGCTGCGCACCTGCAGGAGTGGGCGGTGATGGCCGGAGCCATGCTGATGACGGCTGCCTTGTTCGCGATTTACCCGCTCATGCCCGGCCCCTTGAGCATGGCCGCCTGCTCGGTCATGTTGGGCATGGCGCTGGGGGTGGTGCAGCCCATGGTCATGAGCACCTTGCACCAGATCACGCCGGCCCATCGGCAGGGTGAGGCGCTGGGTCTGCGGATGATGACGGTGACGGGCTCCAGCGTGCTCATGCCGGTGGTGTTCGGCTCGGTCAGTGCGCTGGTGGGCAGTGCCGGCGTGTTCTGGATCGTCTCGGCCATCGTGGGTCTGGGCTCGCGCTCAGCTTGGTTGCTGCGAGATGCCCTGGCGCTGCACCCGCCGCATGAATCGCCCAGGTCTGATCACAGTGCGTAAAAGCCCTTGATCACTTCCCACGCGGCCTCGGGGCTTTCCACATAGCTCACCAGGTCCAGGTCCTCGGGCGAAATCGCCCCTTCTTCCACCAGCACCTCGAGGTTCAGCAGGCGCCGCCAGTAGGGTGTGCCGCACAGGATGATGGGCACCGGCTTGGCCTTGCGCGTTTGCACCAGGGTGACGACCTCGAACAGCTCGTCCAGCGTGCCAAAGCCCCCAGGAAAGGCCACCAGGGCCTTGGCGCGCATCATGAAGTGCATCTTGCGCATCGCGAAATAGTGGAACTTGAAGTTCAGCGCGGGCGTGACATAGGGGTTGGCGTGCTGCTCGTGGGGCAGGGCGATGTTCAGACCCACGTTGGGCATGCCTGCCTCGTGCGCTCCGCGGTTGGCCGCCTCCATGATGCCGGGCCCGCCACCGGTGCAGATGTGGATCTGCTCTTTCGGCGTCCGTCCCTTGCTGTGCTCGGCCACCAGCTTGCCAAAGCGCCGGGCCTGGTCGTAGTAGGCGGCGTTGCGCACTTGCCGCTCGGCCACCCGCAGGGCCGAGGCGTCACCACTGGCCCGCGCGGTGTTCAGTTTGGCCTGGGCTTCCTCGGGCGGCAGGAAGCGCGCGCTGCCAAAGACCACGATGGTGTTCTCGATGCCCAGGCGCGTCTGTTCGAGGTCGGGCTTGAGCATCTCAAGCTGCATGCGCAGGCCTCGGGTTTCTCGGCGCAGCAGGAACTCGGGGTCGGCGAAGGCCAGGCGGTAGGCATCCGGATGCAGCGGGGTACCGCTGTCGGCCTGCACCTGCAGTTCGGCCCAGGCATCGGCCAGGCGGTGGGCCGAGAGATTTTGCGTGTTTTCCATGGCGCTGATTTTGGCCCAGCGCCACAGATCAGCAAGCGGCTTTTTCAGAGCGCGAAGGACAGGGTGATGGGTACCACCACCAGGGCCAGGGCGTTGCCCAGCAGGACCATGGCAGCCACCTTGGTGGGCTCTTGCCGATAGCGCTCAGCGAGGATGAACTGCAGCACCGCCGGCGGCAGGGCGGCAAAGAGCAGCAACTGGCCACGGGCTGCACCCTCCAACTCCAGCACATGGACCAGGGGAACCGCAATCAGCAGGCTCAGCAGGGGGCGGGCCAGGGCCCCGAGCAAGCCGGTGGCGATGCTGGCCCGGTTCAAGGCAGTGAGCTGCGTGCCCAGGGTGAACAGCATCATGGGCAGGGCGGCATCACCAAAGAGGCGCATGCTGGATATCACCACCTCGGGCGGACGCAAGCCCGTGTAGGCGCTGAAAAAGCCCAGCAGGGTGGCCAGCATGAGTGGGCTGACCAGCAGGTCACGGGTACGAGCGTCACGGCTGGTGATGCGCGCGCCCAGGGAGAAATGCAAAAGGCCGCTGATGGCGAACAGGGCCACGGCGGCCCCCATGTTCGAGGCCCCAAAGGCCAGCAAGGCCAGGGGCAGGCCCATGTTGCCGCTGTTGTTGAACATCACCACAGGCACCAGGGTCCGTGGGGAGTGGCGCGTGGCCAGCGCCAGTGGCCAGGCCAGCAAGCCCGAGCCCAGGATCAGCAGCGCGCCACCGAGCAGCAGGCCGGTGTGCTCCTCGAGGTGGAAGCTGCGCGTGGCCAGGGCGGCGTAGGTCAGCACCGGGCTGAACACATCGAGGGCGATGCGGTTGAACACCGTCATGTCGGGCCGGTGCCGCCGTGCATAGGCAAAGCCCACCCCGACGATGAAGAACACCGGGATGACGATTTCAAGGAGGCGGGACAGCACGCTCATGGGCGAAGCCGCAGTGGCAGGGGTTCAGGCAAGAAAAAAGGCTCCGGTTGGGGAGCCTTGTTCGAGCAGGTTCAGGGGGTCAGACGCGCTTGCGGTACTCGCCCGTGCGGGTGTCGATCTCGATGCGGTCACCCTGGGCCACAAAGATGGGGACAGGCACTTCAAAGCCCGTGGCGATCTTGGCGGGCTTGAGCACCTTGCCGGAGGTGTCGCCCTTGACGGCGGGCTCGGTCCAGGTGATCTCGCGCTCCACGCTGGTGGGCAATTCCACGGAGATGGCCTTGCCGTCGTAGAACACCACTTCGAGCGACATACCGTCTTCGAGGTAGTTCAGGGCATCGCCCATGTTCTCGGCCTCGACTTCGTATTGGTTGAACTCGGTGTCCATGCAGATGTACATGGGATCGGCAAAGTAGGAGTAGGTGCACTCCTTCTTGTCCAGAATGATCTGGTCCATCTTGTCGTCAGCTTTGAAGACGACCTCGGTGCCGAAGTTGTTCAGCAGGCTCTTGAGCTTCATGCGCACGGTGGCGGCATTGCGGCCGCCGCGGCTGTATTCGGTCTTGAGCACAACCATGGGGTCTTTGCCATGCATGATGACGTTGCCGGCGCGGATTTCTTGAGCGATTTTCATAGAAGCTTGAAAGTAACGCCGCAGAAATCAGAGGTCCGCAGCGAGTTAAGGAGAGGGGGCCAGCCAACCAGGTGAATCCGGCTTTCTCCGCAGCAGAAGGAGGGCCGGTGGCCGCTTCCCCCAAAGCCAATCATTTTAGCCCGATTTGTCCACGAAGCCGATCAGCTGGCTGGCTAGGTCGTCCTGGGCCAGGAGCCTGTCCCTCAGGTCCAGCGCCTGAGCCTGCCAATGAGCCCAGGCCTGGGCATCGGGGTAAGGCACTGGCAGCGCGGTGGCGCCCGGGGTCTGGACGGGGTTCCAGGCCGCCTGCCAGGCCTGGGCGCAGGGTGGGAGAGTGCTCAGGTCCAGGAAGGCGCGGAGCTTGTCCTCGTGCGCGCCGTCGTCCTGGGGGTAGAGCTGCCAGACCAAAGGCTTGCCTGCCCATAAGGCGCGCACCAGGGAGTCTTCGCCCCGCACCAGGTTGATGTCGCAGGCCCAGAGCAGGTGGTCGAATTCCAGCTGACTGAGGTAGGGCAGGGGGTGGATGCGCAGCAGGCCCTCGTTCAGAGGCAGGCCGCAGGCCTGCACGGCGCCCCAGGCGCGGCCGGCCGTCACCAGCAGGTTCACGGGCCGACCGTGGTGGCCAGCTTGTCGCCAATGGGTCAGCAGTCCGGGCAGGGCGGCGGGTTCGTAGCAAAAGAGACTGGCCTGCACGGTATGGGCCTCGGCAGCCACCCCTTGGCTGACCAGCCAGGCGGGGGCGTCGAAGCTGGCCTGCCGGGTCAGCAAGTCTGCTTCCCTGAGCAGACCGCCGGTGCGCGGGGTGAACCCGGGGTAGAAAAAGTGCTTGGTCCAGCCTGCGGCGGGGCCGAGCAGCACCGGTGAGGGCAGGGCGTGGTTGCGTTCCACGTAAGGCTCGGCAGAGAGGTACTCGAGGTTGATCCACGCCGGAGCCGGGGCATGGCCTGGGCGGCCACGCTGGGCCTGCACCGTCGCGGCCACGAAGGCCGCCGGAAGCTCGCAGCCGAAGGCCTCCACCATCACTTGCGTGGCGGGCTGTGGCGCTTCGGTCAGTGTCTCGGCCTCTTGCCAGGGGCGCAGCTGCACGCCCGGGGCGCCCTGCGGGGCCATCCATGACAGGGCGCGGGGCTCATCGACCCACAGCCGCACGCGCTGGCCGCGGCTCGCCAGGTCCCGTGACAGTCGCCAGCACACGCCCAAGTCGCCATGGTTGTCGATGACCCGGCAAAAAATGTCCCATTGCAAAGCGCGTGGCATGCTCAAGATTGTCCACAATACGCTGCCCCTTCAGGCCCGCCCGAGTTCACTGCACCCCATGTCCGCCCCGCCCTCCTCGAACCTGCCAGACGCCACCCAGGTCGATCGGCCGGACTTCCCGCCCGAGCTGCTGGCCGAGGTGGCGGCCCTGCCGGCTTTGCCGGGTGTCTACCGCTACTTCGATGCCGAAGGCGGGGTGCTGTACGTGGGCAAGGCGCGCAACCTGAAAAAGCGCGTCAGCAGCTATTTCCAGAAAAACCACGGCGCCACCCGCATCGGCCATATGGTGAGCCGCATCGTGCGCATGGAAACCACGGTGGTGCGCTCGGAGGCCGAGGCGCTGCTGCTCGAAAACAACCTCATCAAGACGCTGAACCCCAAGTTCAACATCTTGTTCCGGGACGACAAGAGCTATCCCTACCTCAAGCTCACGGCCATCTCGCAGCCCAAAGACGCCGATGGACGTGGACCCAGCGCGCAGCAGTATCCCCGAGTGGCTTACTACCGGGGCGCGGTGGACAAGAAGCACCATTACTTCGGTCCCTATCCGAGCGCCTGGGCGGTCAAGGACACCATCTTGCTGCTGCAGAAGGTGTTCAGGCTGCGCACCTGTGAAGACACGGTGTTCCATAACCGAACCCGGCCTTGCTTGCTGTTCCAGATCAAGCGCTGCACGGGGCCCTGTGTCGGTGAGATTTCGGCCGAGCGCTACGCGCAGGACACCGCCAATGCCGAACGCTTCCTGCGTGGACAGGGGCAGGAGATCTTGACCGAGCTGGAGTCGCGCATGCTGGCGCACGCCGAGCGGCTGGAGTTTGAGCAAGCGGCCGAGGTGCGCAACCAGATCCGCGCCATTTCACGTGTTCTCCACCAGCAGACCATGGAGGTCGATGCCGACAAGGACGCCGACATCCTGGCGGTCAAGGTGCATGGCGGCAAGGCCTGCGTGAACCTGGCCATGGTGCGCGGCGGTCGGCACCTGGGGGACCGGGCTTACTTTCCCTCGCATGTCGACAGCGCCGTGGACCTGGCCTCGCTCGAGGCTGAAGGCCCGGCGCGTGCGCGTTCCGCCGAGGCTCTGGTCTTGGAGGCTTTCATCGCCCAGCATTACATCGACGTGGCCCCGCCGCCTTTGCTGTTGGTCAGCCATGCGGTGGACAAGGCCCTGCTGCTGGCGCTGAGCGAGCAGGCCGGCCTGCGCATCCAGGCCGTGCACAACCCACGCGAGCAACGCCGCATCTGGCTCGAGATGGCGCAGAAGAACGCCGACCTGCAACTGGCCCGGCTGCTGGCCGAGGAGGGCTCCCAGCAAGCGCGCACGCGGGCCCTGGCCGAAGCACTGGACCTGCCGCAGGCCGACCTGGATCAGCTGCACATCGAGTGCTTTGACATCTCGCACACGGGCGGCGAATTCACCCAGGCCTCTTGCGTGGTGTTCCGGCAGCACCGCATGCAGTCGGCCGACTACAAGCGCTACAACATCGAGGGCATCACGCCGGGCGATGACTATGCGGCCATGCGCCAGGTGCTCACCCGCCGCTACAGCCGCATCGCCGAGGCCCGCCGCGAATCCGGTGGCGAGACCGAACCCGGCGCGCGCATGCCCGACCTGGTGCTGGTCGATGGGGGCAAGGGCCAGGTGTCCATGGCGCGGGCGGTGTTCGAGGAGCTGGGCCTGGACCTGGGCCTGATCGTGGGCGTGGAAAAGGGCGAGGGACGCAAGGTGGGCCTGGAGGAGCTGGTGTTCGCCGACGGCCGCGAGAAGGTCTACCTCGGCAGCGATTCGGCGGCCTTGATGCTGGTGGCGCAGATCCGTGACGAGGCCCACCGGTTTGCCATCACCGGCATGCGCGCCAAGCGCGACAAGGTGCGCGTGGGCAGCAGCAAGCTCGAGGAGATCCCTGGCGTGGGTCCGAAGAAACGGGCCAGCCTGCTCAGGCGCTTTGGCGGTGTGCGCGGCGTGGCCTCGGCCAGCGCCGAGGACCTGGCCACGGTCGATGGCATCTCCCGCGCGCTGGCCGAGGAGATTTATCGGGCTCTTCACTAAGCGGCAGGGCTGGGCTTGCGACAGGCTCGTGCCAAAATCATCCTATGTTTCTGACCATTCCCACCCTCATGACGTGGACGCGCATCGTGGCGATTCCCCTGATCGTGGGCGTGTTCTACCTGGACCTGCCATACACCACGCGCAACCTCATGGCAACGGTGATGTTCATCGTGTTCGCGGCCACCGACTGGCTCGATGGCTACCTGGCCCGGCGCCTGAACCAGACCTCGGCTTTCGGCGCCTTCCTGGACCCGGTGGCCGACAAGTTCCTGGTCTGCGCCTGCCTGTTGGTGCTGGTGGACCTGCAGCGCGCCGACGTATTCGTGGCCCTCATCATCATCGGCCGCGAGATTGCCATCTCGGCCCTGCGCGAATGGATGGCCTTGATCGGCGCCACCCGCAGCATCGCCGTGCACATGCTGGGCAAGGTCAAGACCACGCTGCAAATGGTGGCCATTCCCTTCCTGCTCTTTGATGACACGCTGCTCGGCCTGGTGAACACGCGCCTGTGGGGCACCTGGCTGATCTGGCTGTCGGCCGTGCTCACCGTCTGGTCCATGGCCTATTACCTGCAAAAGGCCATTCCCGAGATTCGTGCCCGCTCCCGATGAGCGGATCTCCATCCTTGTCGCTGTCCTGGTTGCGGGTCATGCCCTTGGTCTTCGTGCTGATCTGGAGCACGGGCTTCATCGTCGCCAAGTACGGCCTGCCGTATGCACCGCCGCTGACCTTTCTGGCCCTGCGTTATTTTTTTTCCATCGTCTGCTTTCTGGGCTGGATTCACCTGGCCCGCGCACCCTGGCCCGTGGAGCGTCGGCAGTGGGCCCATCTGGCCGTGACCGGCGTGCTGATGCATGCCGGGTACCTGGGCGGCGTCTGGATGGCTGTGAAGAATGGCATGGGCTCCGGTCTGGCCGCGCTGATCGTGGGGCTGCAGCCTGTGCTCACCGCCGTATGGGTCTCGCGTTCGGGCGGGCAGGGCGTGACGCGTCTGCAGTGGCTGGGTCTGCTGCTGGGCCTGGGTGGTCTTCTGATGGTGGTGTGGCGCAAGCTGATGGCCGGCACCGAGGTCTCGGCCCTGACGCTGACAGCCACGCTGCTGGCTTTGTTGTCGATCACGGCCGGCACGCTCTACCAGAAACGCTTTTTGCAGCCCACCGATGTGCGCACGGCCAACCTGATCCAACTGGCCGCGGCTCTGGCGGTCACTTTGCCTCTGAGCTGGCTCGAGCATGAGGCCGTCACCTGGAACGGGCCCTTTGTGGGCGCCATGGCCTGGGCGGTGCTGGTGCTGACTTTAGGCGGCAGTTCCTTGCTGTACCTGCTGATCCAGCGGGGCGCAGCCACCGCGGTCACCAGCTTGCTGTACCTGGTGCCTCCCACCACGGCCATCATGGCTTGGATTTTGTTTGGTGAATTCATCACGGTCACCACGGTCGCTGGCACACTCCTGACCGCACTGGGCGTGGCTCTGGTGGTTCGCCAGCCGCGTTCACCTGTCTGATTCTTTTTTCTTCTGAACTCTCCTATGAACAAGCACACTGGAAAAAAACGCATCGCCGTCATCGCTGGGGACGGCATTGGCAAGGAAGTCATGCCCGAAGGGCTGCGCGTGATGGAGGCGGCCGCCAGCAAGTTCAACATCGATCTGCATGTCGATCACTTCGATTTTTCAAGCTGGGACTACTTCGAAAAGCACGGCCAGATGCTTCCCGACGACTGGAAAGACCAGATTGGCGGCCATGACGCGATCTACTTCGGCGCCGTGGGTTGGCCCGAGAAGATCGCCGACCATGTGTCGCTCTGGGGCTCTCTCCTGTTGTTTCGCCGCGAGTTCGATCAGTACATCAATCTGCGCCCCGCGCGCCTGATGCCCGGCGTGGTCTGCCCGGTGGTGCGCCGCGACGGCAGCCCGCGCCAGCCTGGCGAGATCGATTTCTACATCGTGCGCGAGAACACCGAGGGCGAGTACTCCAGCATTGGTGGCAAGGCCTTCCCGGGCACCGAGCGCGAGTTTGTGGTGCAGGAGTCGGTGTTCACGCGCATCGGCACCGACCGCGTGCTCAAGTTCGCCTTCGAACTGGCGCAGTCACGGCCCAAGAAGCACCTGACCAGCGCCACCAAGTCCAACGGCATTTCGATTTCCATGCCTTACTGGGACGAACGGGTGGCCGAGATGGCCAAGGCTTACCCGGACATTCGCCTGGACAAGTTCCACATCGACATCCTCACGGCGCACTTTGTGCAGCGACCCGACTTCTTTGACGTGGTGGTGGCCAGCAACCTGTTTGGCGACATCCTGAGCGACCTGGGTCCGGCCTGTACCGGCACCATCGGCATTGCGCCGAGCGCCAACCTCAATCCGGAAGGTAAATTCCCCTCGCTCTTCGAGCCGGTGCATGGCTCGGCGCCCGACATCGCAGGCCAATTCATTGCCAACCCCATCGGGCAAATCTGGTGCGGCGCGATGATGCTCGAGTTCCTCGGTCACAAGGCCGCACATGATGCGGTGCTTGGCGCCATCGAGACGGTGCTGCAACCTGGAAGTGGCGGGCCTCGCACCCCAGACCTGGGCGGCAGCGCCAAAACCCAGGACTTGGGCAAGGCCATCGTTGACGCGCTGAATTGATTAATTCATGGTCTTGGTGCAGTTTTTCAGGGAAAACATGCCCGTGACACTCTTCAAGATCGTTTTCAATTCGGCTTAGAATCCGCCTCCGCGCCTGCTGAAGAGCTCGCTTTCAGGCGCGATTCGCCGGCACCACACTACCGGCCCTGATTCGAACCTCCTTGAGGCCACATTCCTCATGCTGCCTTCAACAGCAATGACCGAAGTAAGCCAAGACGTACTCCTAAAACACCCGAGGATTCACCGTGAACAAGACAGAACTGATTGAACACATTGCCAAGCATGCCGACATTTCCAAGGCTGCTGCCTCCCGCGCTCTCGAAGCCACCATCGGCGCCGTCAAGACCACGCTTAAGAAGGGCGGCACCGTGTCTTTGGTCGGTTTTGGCTCCTTCGCCGTGACCAAGCGGGCACAGCGCACCGGCCGCAATCCCCGCACCGGCGCTGCGATTAAAATCAAGGCTGCCAAAGTTCCCAAGTTCCGTCCGGGCAAGGCCCTCAAGGACGCCTTGAACTGAGGATCTGCATTCGTCAAGTTGAGGTGGGGTGCTTAGCTCAGTTGGTAGAGCGGCGCCCTTACAAGGCGTAGGTCGGGGGTTCGAGCCCCTCAGCACCCACCAGCAGCTTCACATGAAAAGGCGAACGTGAGGTTCGCCTTTTTTGCGTCAGAACGGCTTGATATTTACAGGGCGCATGTCTGCCCACAGGAAAACACCATGTTCGATTTCGTTCGCAAGCACAACAAGATCATGATGGGCGTGCTGTTCCTGCTCATCGTGCCGTCCTTCGTCCTGTTGGGCCTGAACGATTACAGCCGGGCGGACGCCAAAACCGTGGTGGCCAAGGTCGATGGCCGAGACATCACGCAGGCCGAATGGGATGACGCTCACCGCAACGAGATTGATCGCCTGCGTGCGGCCATGCCACAGCTCGACGTCAAGCTGCTCGATACACCTCAGGCCCGCTTCGGCACCCTGGACCGCCTGGTTCGCGAGCGGGTGCTCGCCGCAGCTGCCGACAAGCTCGGCCTGACGGCCAGCAACCAGCGCCTGGCCCTCGAGCTGCAAAACAATCCGCAGATTGCCATGCTTCGCAAGGCCGATGGGACCCTGGACCTCGAGAAATACCAGCAGCTCTTGCGCGCCCAAGGCATGAATTCGGACATGTTCGAGGCCAGTGTGCGCGCCGAGATGTCCGCCAGGCAGGTGCTTGAGGGCGTGGGTGCCACCGCTGTGGTCTCCAATGCCGCGGCTGACACGGCTCTTGGCGCTTATTTCGAAAAGCGCGCCGTCAAACTGGTGCGCTTCAAGCCCTCTGACTTTGCCCGCAAGCTCCAGCCCAGCGACGCCGACCTGGAGCAGTTCTATCAGGCCAACACCCGCCAGTTCATGGCGCCTGAGTCGGCCGATGTGGAGTACCTGGTCCTCAACGCCGAGGCTGTGGCCCAGTCCCTGGTGGTCAATGAGTCGGACCTGCGCACGTACTACGAGCAAAACGCACAGCGGCTGGCAGCCAAGGAAGAGCGCCGCGCCAGCCATATTTTGTTGACTGCGCCACAGTCGGCGTCTGCCGCCCAGCGCGAAGCCGCCAAGGTCAAAGCCATTGCTCTGCTGAGTGAGTTGAGGAAATCCCCAGACAGCTTTGCGGCTGTGGCACGCAAGAACTCTCAAGACCCGGATTCCGCCGGGAACGGCGGAGATTTGGGCTACTCCTCCCGCGGCGGCATGATCAAGCCCCTGGAGGATGCCGTGTTCGCCCTCAAAAAGGGGGAGCTCAGCGAGCTGGTGGAGAGCGAGTTCGGCTATCACCTGGTTCGGCTCACGGACATCAAGCAGCCCAAGCAGCGCAGCTTTGAAGAAATGAAGGCCGAGTTGTCTGCTGAGCTCAAAAAGCAGCAGCTCCAAAAGAAATACGCCGAAGCTGCCGAGCAGTTCGCCAACACCGTGTACGAGCAGCCCGACAGCCTTGCGCCTGCGGCCGACAAGCTCAAGCTCAAAGTGCAGACCGCCAACAATTTGAGCCGCACTGCCGTGCCGGATGCCAAGTTGCCCCTGACTCACCCCAAGCTTCAGTCGGCTCTGTTTTCGCCAGAAGCCACCGAAAAGAAGCGCAACACCGAGGCCATCGATATCGGCGGGGGCACCCTTGTCGCTGCTCGCGTCCTGAATTACACGCCAGCACGTGCCAGGCCCCTCGCGGAAGTCAAGGACCAGGTCAAGGCCCGCTGGCTGGCCAGTCGCAGTGCTGAAGAAGCCCGCAAGGAGGGCGAGGCCCGGCTCGCGGCCTGGCAGGCCAAGCCGACGGAGGCTCAATGGCCTGAGTCGGCCATTGTGTCGCGCGCCGAGTCACGCAATGTGCCGCAGCCCATTCTTGATGCAGTCCTGCGTGCCGATCCTGCCAAGTTACCTGCGCTCCAGGGGGTTGACCTGGGCGAATTGGGCTATGTGGTGCTGCAGGTCGAGAAGGTCCTGCCGCGAGAGGCACTGGTCGAGAACCAGGCTCGCCAGGCCCGCAACCAGTACACCCAGTGGTGGACCTCCGCCGAAGGTCTGGCCTATTACAAGTGGCTGCATGACAGGTTCAAGGCCGTGATCAAGGTCCCGAAGCCTGAGCCGCTGGTTGCGCCAAAAGCTTGAGTTTGTCTCGAAACCTGCCTCGACTTGAGGCTATAATTTGAAGTTCTGGTGGCTGTAGCTCAGTTGGTAGAGTCCAGGATTGTGATTCCTGTTGTCGTGGGTTCGAGCCCCATCAGCCACCCCAGAAATCTTCCATGTTTTTGGCTTTTATGGCCAATGCGCTCGGACTAAAGGACCCTTTCAAGGGTCCTTTTTGTTTCCTCTTCAACCCCGGCCACCCCGATCGACATGAACAAGAGCCTCCTTTGAGGCTCTTGCTGTTGATGCTCTCCCTTTTTCGTGGCGAATCTCGTTGACTTGGCGATACATCCTGGTGTCATTCAAGTGGAAAAGATTTGATAACAAGTGTTGTTTTGTGTAATGATGAGGGGATCAATGCTGTTGTTCTCCAGCAGGGCAACGCTTTCCTTGGAGGTTTATCTTGGCCGGCAATAATTATTCTGGGAAGGACGATGTCCCGGGAAGTCTGATCGTGGGTGAGGGCGTGAAGGTGGTAGGCAAGCTGGTGGTCCCCGGCTTGGCTGTCATCAACGGAGGTCTGGAGGGCGAACTCGAGGCCGATGAGCTCTTGGTCGGTCCCCGCGGTTTTCTTTCTGGCCATGTGCGCGTGCGCACGGCTGATATCCACGGCGCCACCCACGATACGCTGGAAGCCACCGAATTCCTGTGTGTACGCAGCACAGGCCAGGTGCATGGCAAGGCCCGCTATGGCGAGGTCGAGATCGAGAAGGGCGGCATCATTCGCGGTGCCATCGCCCCCGTTGGAAGCGGCGATATAGCTGCAGTCCAGATCACGGGCCTCGCAGTTTCTGCGGCTCCTGTGGGCAACAACTGATTCCAGGCGTGTTCATGGGTTCGGCGTTTAGGGGCGCGGTGAGTAATGTCCGCCACTGGTGCGGCTTTGTCCTGGGTCTTTGGAGCCGCCATTACAAGGATTCGCGGATCATCCTTGAGCAAGGTGGCGATCTGCGCTACCTGGTGGTTTCGGCTCGCTTTCAAAAAAACCTCGCGCGCTCGATGTTGGTTCTGGTGGGTTCCATGCTGGTCCTGCTGGTGGGCCTCACCTTCTCGACCGTGTACCTCCATGCGCAAAAGTTGCTGCTTGAGAACTCGCACCGACAGATTTACATGGCACTGCAGTCCGCCGGCCTTGACTCCACTGAGCAGGTAGGCGATTACAGCCAGCAGGACATGCTGGAGATGGCCCAGGTCATCCGAGATCGGGACATGCAGATTCGCCAGTACGTGGGTGACTGGACGGACCGGCTCGCCTACCGCAACGACCAGCTTCGCGGCCTGATGAAGTCTTCTGGCTTGAATGAGAAGGTGATCGCGATCATCCAGAACACGCAAAGCGTGGGCGGCTTCAATGAGGGCATCCAGTCCAATCCGCTGTTGAACACCGCTTTTGCCAACGAGACGTCCACCAACAAAGAACTCACGAACGTGCTCTCGGCACTTCCTGCCAGGATGCCGCTGGACGACTATTCCGTGACTTCGGAGTTCGGTATCCGCAATCACCCCGTCACGCAAAAGCCGACCTTGCATGCCGGCATCGACCTGACTGCGAAAGGCGCAAGCGATGCCGTACGCGCCGTCAAAGCCGGGAAGGTGCTGATCGCCCGTTATCACGGCAATCTGGGCAACACGGTGATCGTGCGCCATGAGCGAGGCGTGGAAACGCTCTATGGGCACCTGGACAAGATCTTCGTGAAAGAGGGCGAGGAGGTGGCAGAAGGCAAGGTCTTGGGTACCGTGGGCAACACGGGCCAGTCCACCGGCAAGCACCTCCATTTTGAAGTCTTGATCGGCAGCTACCAGGTCGATCCCAAGAAAGTCGTACAGACGGCGCAACATGTTCGCAAAATCGAAAAATAAGCCTGCACCTGACACCGAGGTGGAAGATATGGAAGACACATCCGACTCCCCCGTTTCCGCCACGCCATCGAAGTCCGGTGGCGCCGGAGGCTTCCTCTTGGAGAGGAACAAACCTTCAGTCATCAGCGAGGGTTTTTCGCTGGTGGGCGACATCACGGCACAGGGTGTGCTGCACGTAGAAGGCCAGATCCGTGGCACCGTGTCGACCGAATCGGTCAACATTGGCCCCACCGGTAACGTGGAGGGCCGCATTGACTGTGCCTCCCTGCAGATCAAGGGTGGCTTTTCGGGTGAGGCGGGCTGCCGTGAGCTCATCATCTCGGGTAAAGCGCAGATCAAGGGTCGCATCTCGTACGAGGTCCTCTCCATTCAGCGTGGTGCGCGTGTCGAGGGTGAGTTGATCTGCGTGCTGCGATGAGCGTCAGCCAGCCCCTGTCCTGTTATTGACCAGAGCCATGCCCAAGACCTGGACCGATGCCGATGCGCAGGCGCTCCGGAGTCTGCGTGAAGCCTCTCGTCTGAGCATCGAGGTCATGGCCAAGCGCCATATCCTCTCGCAAGGGCAGGTCAGGGAGTTGGAGGGCACTGACAGCGGGTTCTTTTATTCCGACGAGATCAAGGCCTATGTCGGATATAGGCTGCTCAAGGCCTTGGGACACGTGGTGCCTGAGGCCACACGCTTGCCGACCAGTGCTGTTTCTTCAGCACCTACAGCAATCCCCGTAGCTGTCCCCGCTCTGGCTCCGACGGCCCCGTCTCCTGCCATGGCGCCGGCTTCCGGCCTCGAACACACACCATCCAAGGCCCCTGCGCAGGACGACGCCCCAGTCCCTGCATTGCCAGAAACCCGCCCCAGCACACCGGTGGCTGAGGGCTCTTCTTCGCTCAAGCCGCTGCTGTGGCTGGTGCTCGTCGTGCTGCTTGGATTTGCCCTCTCTAGCGCCTTGCGTGGCCGTTCGACACCCGCTACGGCAGGCGATGCACAGCCCTCTGTCTTGGCCGTACCTGCGGTGCCTGAGGTGAAGGCGCCAGCGGCCACTGCGGCCGATGTTCCTGCTGCGCCTGCGGCCTTGCCGCAAGCAGCGCCTCAGGCCAGCGCCCCTCTGCAGGCTTCTGCGGTGCCGGAAGTCCAGGCGTGCATTGAACCGAATGCCAAGGCACTGACCCCCTACATCTCTGCGACGGCCGACAAGCCCAGCTCCTATCTCTTTCTTGAGAGCATGGGTGAAGTCCTGGTCTGCATCCATGACGGCCAGGGTCGAAAGCACAGCCTCAAGCTCCGAAGCGGCGAGTCACAAAACGTGCAGGGTGTCGCGCCTTACACCCTGCAGACAGCCGATTGGGCGCGCGTGCGCGTGTTCTTTCAAGGCGCACAAGTCAAGGCCGAAGCGGCGCAGGCTCGTGAGGGCCTCTTGCTTCAAGCCCACACCAGTCCCTGATCCCCGCCCTTGGACACTGTGATGGGCAATCGACCAGCACGGTGCTCAGTGGTGTGCCTGCGCAGAAGAACCGTTGCGTGCGCCCATGGCGCTCTGCCAGGCGCTGAAGGCGGCTGAGGCCGTTTTCCCCGCCACGTTCGCCCCCTCTTGCGTATGCCGCGTGTCCAGCAGGATGGTCTGTATGCGCATGGTGGCGGTGGTCATGTCCTGCATGTACTGAGCGACTTCCTGCATGCCCTGGTGCATCAGGGCCGACTGGATGGCCAGCATATCGGTGGGTGTCTGAGCGCTGCGGATCTGCGCGGCCACCTGTTGGTAGCGCTGCGCAGCCCTTTGCGTCATCTGCTGTTGGATCTGCTGCAATGCTTCGGCAGCGCGGCACATCACGGAGGACACCTCGCTGGCCATCACCAGCTGCTGCTTGGCCTGTTCGGACATCCTGACCGTGTGGTCCGGTGTCTGTGATGTGACATTGTCATGTGCTGAACGGGAGCTTTTCGTGGCCATGATGTTCCAGGTTAGTGTGAAAAAGACGCAGCACTGCACGGCTCTCTGGGCTGGCGCGCTGCAGGGGCATGAGCTGGTCAGGTCGGGCCCATCCGGTATGAGCGCCAACCCAGCGAACCGCCACCTTAGACGGTGTCAGCGGCCATGGAAGGGCCGATGTCGTACGTATGCCTGTAGGACGCGGTCGACAGGCGCCATGCCGGTGCTCAGAGCGCGTTGGACAGCACCAGCTTGCCCTTGATCGCGCGCGATCCCATGAGGCCGTAGGCGGCCTTGAGCTCACGCATGGGCAGCACCCTGTCCAGCACAGGCCTGACCTTGCCTTGGCGCCACCACCCGATGAGTTCATTCATCACGGCCGCCTGCGCGTTCGGTTCACGGCGCACGAAGTCACCCCAGAACACCCCGACCACGCTCGCACCCTTGAGCAGCATGAGGTTCAGCGGCAGCGCCGGGATCGGGCCGCCTGCGAAACCGATCACCAGGTAGCGCCCCCGCCAGGCCATGGAGCGAAAGGCCGGCTCGGCCAGATCGGCTCCCACGGGGTCGTAAATCACATCAGGTCCCCGACCCTCGGTCAGGCCCTTGAGCTCCTCGCGAAAGGCGGCGTGGCCGTGGCTGTAGTCGATGGTCGCATCGGCACCCAGTGCACGGCAGAAGTCCGCCTTGTCGCGGCTGGACACGGCGGCAATCACCCGGGCACCGACGGCCTTGGCGATCTGGATCGCCGAGGTGCCCACCCCGCCGGCCGCTCCCAGCACCAGCACGGTCTCGCCCGCTTGGAGCTGGCCACGGTCGAGCAGGGCATGGTGCGAGGTGGCGTAGGTCAGGATAAAGGCGGCGGCTTCATGAAGGTCGGCATCATCCGGCAGGGGCACGCACAGCGCGGCTGGCAACACCGCCTCGGTGGCAAAGCCGCCGGTGTTGCTGAAGCAGGCCACCTTTTGCCCCACCTGCAGGGCGACACCGTCGCCCACGGCCTGGATCACCCCGGCACATTCAGAGCCAGGCACGAAAGGCAGAGGCGGCTTGAGCTGGTACTTGTTCTGAACGATCAGCAGGTCTGGAAAATTCAGGCTGGCGGCATGCACCTTCAGCAGCACCTCCCCGGGACCGGGTGTGGGGGTCGGCAGGGTCTGGTAGGTGAGGGCGTCCACGCCCACGGCTTGTTCACAAATCCACGCTTGCATCGTCATGTCCTTGGGCTTCCTGGCGCGCGATGCGCCCTGATGATGGGGCTTGTCGGGCAATCATAGGGGCGGGGTGTCCCGCCAATGGCTGACCTTAGAATCAAGTTATGAAAATCCTCATCAGCAATGACGACGGCTACCAGGCGTCCGGTATCGTGGCCCTGTACGAAGCCTTGCGCGACATTGCCCAGGTGGAAGTGGTCGCACCCGAGCAGAACAACAGCGCCAAGTCCAACGCGCTGACCCTGCACTCGCCGATGTACGTGCACCGTGCCGCCAACGGATTTCGCTATGTCAACGGAACGCCGGCAGACTGTGTGCACATCGCGCTGACCGGATTGCTGGACTACCGGCCAGACCTCGTGGTCTCGGGCATCAATAACGGCGCCAATATGGGGGATGACACCATCTACTCCGGCACGGTGGGGGCGGCCATGGAGGGCTATCTTTTCGGCATTCCTGCGATCGCTTTTTCTCAAACAGAAAAGGGCTGGGCCCATATTGACGAAGCTGCCCGGCAGGCCCGCCAGCTTGTCGAACAACTCGCCCCCTCTCTCCAGGGTGGGGAGCTGGGCTTGTCTGCCGCCTCGCCCTGGCTGCTGAACGTGAACATTCCCAACCTGCCCGCCCATGACATCAAGGGCATGAAGATCACGCGTCTGGGCCGGCGGCATGCGGCCGAGCGCGTCATCACCCAGACCAGCCCGCGCGGCGAAACCATGTACTGGATTGGCAGTGCGGGTCCGGCCAAGGACGACAGTGAAGGCACGGACTTCCATGCCACCACGCAGGGCCATGTGTCCATCACCCCCTTGCAGGTCGACTTGACTGACCACGAGCGCCTGACTTACTGGGCCCAGACCACGGAACGCTTGGGTCGGGCGATCGCATGAGCGCTGGCCACAAGCCCGGCTCTCTGGTCAAGCCCGCCGTGGCTGCCGCCAAGACTGCAAACCGCCGCCCTGGCTTTCCTGCCAGCCTGGAGGCCGTGGTCCCTTCGTCGGGCCGTGCGCCTGTGGCTGCACCTGCTGCGCGTGCGCGCCCGGCTGTCTCCCCGGTGGCGCCACGCACTCAGGGACTGGGCCTGGACTCCGAGGCCGTGCGCGCCCGCATGGTGCAAAAGCTCGCCGCACAGGGCATCAGCGATCCCCAGGTGCTGGCCGCCCTCGGCCGGGTCGAGCGCCACCGCTTCGTCGATTCGGCTTTGGTGGGCCAGGCCTACGAAGACACCAGCCTGCCCATCGGCCTGGGCCAGACCATCTCCAAGCCCAATGTGGTGGCGCGCATGCTGGCCCTGCTGCTGCAAGGCCGCACGCAGCCCCTGGGCCGGGTACTTGAGATCGGCACAGGCTGTGGTTACCAGGCCGCCTTGCTGGCGCAACTGGCCACCGAGGTCTACAGCATCGAGCGCCTGCGTGGCCTGCACGACAAGGCCCGAGAAAACATTCGCCCCTTGCGCCTACCCAACCTGCACCTGCTCTTTGGCGACGGCATGCTGGGCTATGCCAAGGGCGCACCGTATGCGGCCATCATCGCTGCGGCCGGCGGCGAGGCGGTGCCTGCCGCCTGGACCGAGCAGCTCGCCGTGGGCGGCCGCCTGGTGGCACCCATTCACGTGAGCGCCACGGCGCAGGCGCTCATGGTGATCGACAAGACACCCCAAGGGCTGGTCCAAAATGTCCTCGAGGCTGTGCATTTCGTCCCTCTAAAATCAGGCATTCAGTAGGTCTTTCAAACGCTTGGCAAGGATGTCCGCGTCGTCGCCGTCGCAGGGCCCCACAGGCCTGCTGCTTCTTTGCTCACCGAGGTACATGTTGTGAAGAAACCCCCCGGCCTGGTCTTGTGGCTTGCTCTGACAGCGGCGCTGCTGGCGGCCTGCGGCTCACGCCCAGTCAGCAAGGCGCCCGTGGAGGACCGTGGCAATGCCCGCAATCTGCCCCCCCGAGCGGCGCAAGCGCCTGCACCTGCCCAAGCCCAAGCCCAAGCCCCAGTCCCGGCCCAGCCACTGCCGGAGACCGCTAAGCCCTTGCGGGGCCAGGACAGCGCCGGCAAGCCTGGCTTCTACACGGTGCAGCGTGGCGATACCCTGATTCGGATCGCGCTGGACAACGGACAGAACTGGCGGGACATCGTCCGTTGGAACAATTTGGACAATCCCAACCTCATCGAGGTGGGCGATGTGCTGCGCGTGCTTCCGCCTCCGGGCGAGGGCGTGGTCGCTCGTCCTATCGCGCCCTACGGTGCCAACCCGGCGCCATTGCCTGCTACCGGTCGCCCTATAGCTGGACAACCTGGCCAGCCCGGATCGGCCGCCTCCAGCACGGGCATGCCACAAGCGGGCCCTTCCAACGCCACCGCCACTGCGCAGCCTGCGAACACCCCAGCGGCGGGCGATGAACTGTCCTGGATCTGGCCCTCGCGGGGCAACACCCTCGCCAGCTTCGATGAGGTCAAGAATAAGGGCGTCGACATCGCCGGTCAGGCGGGTGATCCGGTGCTGGCCGCCGCCGATGGCCGGGTGGTGTATGCGGGCTCAGGACTGCGCGGCTACGGCAATCTGATCATCCTCAAGCACAACAACACCTACCTCACGGCCTACGCCCACAACCAGACCCTGCTGGTGAAAGAGGACCAGTCGGTCAAGCAGGGCCAGAAGATTGCAGAGATGGGCAGCACCGATGCCGACCGTGTGAAACTGCACTTCGAAATCCGGCGCCAGGGCAAGCCGGTCGATCCGGCCAAATATCTGCCTCCCCGCTGAGGGGGCTAGCGCTGCGTTCAGGCCGCTGATGCCGCCTCGATCTGCTCGCCCAGGGCGAGCCAGCGCTCTTCCAGGTCGGCGAGTTCCTGTGTCACGGCTTTGAGCTGCTTGCCGGCCTTGGCCAGTTCTGCCGGTGCCTGGACGTCCGCGAGCTGCTGTTCCAGTTGAGTCTGCTCCGCCTGGAGCGTGTTCATGCGCTGCTCGACCTGCTCGAACTCTTTCTTTAAGGGCCTGAGCACGGATTGCTTGTGCTGCGCCGCCTGCTTGTCCTGGGTCCGCTGCACCGGCTTCGAGCTGGGTGCGCGGGCAGGCGCTGCCACTTCTGGCGTGGCCACCGGTGGGGCCGCCGCCATGCGAGCGGCCGCACGCTGGCGCTTGGCCTCTTCCAGCAGGTAGCGCTGGTAGTCGTCCAAGTCGCCGTCGAAGGGCGAGACCCCGCCGCGCGAGACCATCCAGAATTCGTCGCACACGGCGCGTAGCAGCGCGCGGTCGTGGCTGACCAGCATCACCGTGCCCTCGAACTCGTTGAGCGCCACCGACAGGGCCTCGCGCGTGGCCAGGTCCAGGTGGTTGGTGGGCTCGTCCAGCAGCAGCAGGTTGGGGCGCTGCCACACCAGCATGCACAGCACCAGACGCGCTTTCTCGCCACCGCTCATGCTGCCCACGGTCTGCTTGACCATGTCTCCGCCGAAATTGAACATGCCCAGAAAGTTGCGCAAGTCCTGCTCGCGGGTCTCCTGCCCGGCCAGGCGGCCGGCCGCCGCGGTGTCCTTGGCCAGCCGGACCATGTGCTCCAGCGGGTTGTCGTCCGGTTGCAGCACGTCGAGTTCCTGCTGCGCGAAGTAGCCGATGTTCAGGCCCTTGCCTTCGATCATCTCGCCGGCCAGCGGCGCCAGGGCACGGGCGACGGTTTTCACCAGGGTGGACTTGCCCTGGCCGTTGGCCCCCAGGATGCCGATGCGCTGTCCGGCCAGCACCGATTTGCTGATGCCGCGCACGATGACGGTCGGATCGCCCATGCCCTCGGCCGGTGGGTAGCCCACGCTCACCTCCTGCAGGCTGAGCATGGGATTGGGCAGGTTGGCCGGTTCCTTGAACTCAAAGCTGAAGTCGGCCTCGGCCAGCAGCGGCGCGATTTTTTCCATGCGGTCCAGCGCCTTGACCCGGCTTTGCGCCTGCTTGGCCTTGCTGGCCTTGGCCTTGAAGCGGGCGATGAACTTCTGCAGGTGGGCGATCTTCTCTTGCTGCTTGGCAAAGGCGGCCTGCTGCAGCGCCATCTTCTCGGCGCGCTGTTCCTCGAAGCTGGAGTAGTTGCCGCTGTAGCGGGTCAGTTGAGCCTTTTCGATGTGCAGGGTCACCTGCGTCACCGCATCGAGAAACTCCCGGTCGTGGCTGATCACCAGCAGGGTGCCGGCGTAGCGCTGCAGCCAGCTCTCCAGCCAGACCAGGGCATCCAGGTCCAGGTGGTTGGTGGGCTCGTCGAGCAGGAGCAGGTCGGAGGGGCACATCAGGGCCCGGGCCAGTTGCAGGCGCATGCGCCAGCCCCCGGAGAAGCTGTTGACGGGCTTGTCGAGTTCGGCCACCTGGAAACCCAGCCCCAGGATCAGCGCCTGCGCCCGCGACTTGGCGTCGTGCTCGCCCGCATCGTAGAGGGCCATGTAGGCGTTGGCCATGCGGTCGCCGTCGCCGCTGTCATTGGCTGCCTGCACCTCGGCCTGCGCTGAGAGCAGCTGGGTGTCGCCCTCGATTACAAAATCGGTGGCGCCCTGGGCGGTTTCGGGCATGTCCTGGGCCACCTGGGCCAGGCGCCATTGGGCGGGCAGGCTGAAGCTGCCGCCATCTTCGTGCAGGCTGCCGTTGAAGAGGGCAAAGAGGGTCGACTTGCCGGCGCCGTTGCGGCCCACCAGGGCGACTTTCTCGCCCGGGTTGAGGGTGGCAGAGGCGCCGTCCAGCAGCACCTTGGCGCCGCGGCGCAGCACCACGTTCTTGAGACTGATCATGCGTGAGAAAGGTTGTAGCCGCTCAGACGGAGAGCAACTGTTCGCGGGTGAGCAGCAGCACCTGGTCGTGACCGGCGCTGGTTTCAAGCCACAAGGCTTGCAGCTGAGGAAAGGCGTGCTCGAAGTGTTCGCGTTCGTTGCCGATCTCCAGCACCAACACGGCATGTTCGCTCATGCGGCTGGCCACATCGCGCAACAAGCCACGGATGAAGTCCATCCCGTCAGTGCCGCCGGCCAGGGCCAGCGCGGGCTCGGCGCGAAACTCGGGCGGAAGGGCGTCCATGCTGCGTGCATTGACATAGGGCGGATTGCAGAGGATGAGGTCGTAGGGGCCGGGGCAGGCGGCCAGGCCGTCGGACTCGATGAGGCGGATCCTGTCGCCCAGGCCGTGCCGTTCTACATTCAGACGGGCCACCGCCAGGGCGGCTGCGCTGATGTCAGCCGCATCGACCTGCACCTCGGGGTAGGTGAGGGCGGCGATCACTGCCAGGCTGCCATTGCCGGTACACAGGTCCAGCACCCGGTGCGTGTCTTCGCTGAGCCAGTGGTCGAGCGTGGCATCGTCCATCAGCTCGGCAATGAAGGAGCGGGGAATGATGACGCGCTCGTCCACGGTGAAAGGCAGACCGCAGAGCCAAGCCTCTCCGGTGAGGTAGGCAGCAGGCTTGCGGCTGTCGATGCGCAGCTGTACCAGCGCCTGCACCGTCTGCGCCTGGGCCTGGGTCAGGCTCTGGTCGCCCGCCGCATCAAGGTCGGTGTCCAGCGGCAGGCCCAGCTTCCACAGGGTCAGCCAGGCGGCTTCGTCGAAGGTGGACAAGGTGCCCTGTCCCAGGCCTTCGTCGGGCGTGATGCCGGCGGCGTCAAGCCGCGCGGCCATTTGCTCGATGAGGGTGCGCAGGGGAATGAGGCTCACGGAGATGACCCTCTTTCTATGGGAGAGGGGACCAGACAAGGCCGCTCATGCGCTGGCTGCCTGGTTCAGCCGTTCAAGCACACCCTTGTAGATGTTCTTCAGCGGCTCCAGGCTGGCCACCTCAACATGTTCATCGATCTTGTGGATGCTGGCGTTGATCGGCCCAAACTCGACGATCTGCGGGCAGATCTGTGCAATGAAGCGGCCATCGCTGGTGCCGCCCGTGGTGGACAGCTCGGTCTTGACGCCCGTTTCGGCATGAATGGCCGCAGAAACCGCCTGCACCAGTTCACCGGGGGTGGTGAGAAAAGGCTGGCCGCTCAGAGTCCAGGCCACGCTGAAGTCCAGGCCATGGCGCTGGAGGATGGCTTCCAGGCGGGACTTCAGGCCCTCGGCCGTGGACTCGGTGGAAAAACGGAAATTGAAGTCGACCACCAGTTCGCCAGGTATTACGTTGGTCGCGCCCGTGCCGCCATGGATGTTGGACATCTGCCAGCTGGTGGCTGGAAAGAAGGCATTGCCCTGGTCCCATTCGGTGGCCGCCAGCTCGGCCATGGCTGGGGCAAACAGATGAATGGGGTTGCGGGCCAGGTGGGGGTAGGCGATGTGGCCCTGCACGCCCTTGACGCGCAGCTTGCCGCTGAGCGTGCCCCGGCGTCCGTTCTTGACCATGTCGCCCAGGCGCTGCACGCTCGTGGGCTCCCCGACGATGCAGAAGTCCAGTGTTTCGCCCCGCGCCTTGAGGGTCTGCACCACCACGGCGGTGCCGTCCTTCGAGGGCCCTTCTTCGTCGCTGGTGAGCAGGAAGGCGATGGACAGATGGGGGGTCGGGCAGGCGGCCAGAAACTCCTCGGTGGCCACCAGCATGGCGGCCAGGGAGCTTTTCATGTCGGCCGCACCGCGGCCAAAGAGCAGGCCTGCCCGGTGGCTGGGCACGAAAGGCGGTGTGGTCCAGGCTTCCAGCGGCCCAGTGGGCACCACGTCGGTGTGGCCGGCAAACACCAGGGTTGGTGCACCGGGTCCGGCCGGGCGCTTGGCCCAGAGGTTGCTCACCCGGAATTCATCGGGCCCGCTGTCCAGGCGTTCACACACAAAGCCCAGCTTCTGAAGGCGCTGGGTGAACAGGTCCAGGCAGCCCTCGTCATCGGGCGTGACCGAGGCGCGGCTGATCAGCGCTTCTGTCAGCTCCAGGGTGGCACTCATGCGGGGCTCAGTTGCGAGGAGATTAATCGCGAGGAGATCAATCGCGCAGCAGGTCGTTCAAGCTGGTCGTGGCGCGGGTCTTGGCGTCCACGCGCTTAACGATCACGGCGCAGTACATGCTGTACTTGCCCCCTGCCTTGGGCAGGTTGCCAGAGACCACCACCGAGCCGGCGGGGATGCGGCCGTAGGTCACGGTGTCGGCTTCGCGGTCGTAGATGGGGGTGCTCTGGCCGATGTACACGCCCATGGAGATCACGGAATTTTCTTCAACAATCACGCCCTCGACCACCTCGGAGCGCGCACCGATGAAGCAGTTGTCTTCAATGATGGTCGGGTTGGCCTGCAGCGGCTCGAGCACACCGCCCAGGCCCACGCCGCCGGAGAGGTGCACATTGCTGCCCACCTGAGCGCAGCTGCCCACGGTGGCCCAGGTGTCAACCATGGTGCCTTCGCCCACCCAGGCGCCGATGTTCACGTAGCTGGGCATCAGAATGGCGCCCTTGGCAATAAAGCTGCCGCGGCGTGCCACGGCCGGGGGCACCACGCGCACGCCAGTGGCGCGCATTTGTTCTTCGTTGAGGTGCGAGAACTTGGTCTGCACCTTGTCGAAAAAGCCCAGATCGCCGGCGCGCATGATTTGGTTGTCGTTCAGACGGAAGGACAGCAGCACGGCCTTCTTGATCCACTGGTGCGTGGTCCACTGGCCCACGCCTTGACGGGTGGCCACGCGCAAGGAACCGTTGTTCAGCTGGGCGATGACGGAATCGACCGCGTCACGGATGTCCTGCGGTGCGTTGGCGGTGGACAGCTTGGTGCGATCTTCCCAGGCGGCTTCGATGACGGTTTGCAATTGGGCGTGGCTCATGGTTTATTTCTTGGATTGGATGAATTGAACGATGCGTTCGGCCGCTTCCAGGCACTCGGCGGTCTCGGCGACCAGGGCCATGCGCACGCGGCCCGCGCCCGGGTTGAAGGGCTGGCCCTGGGCATTAGGCGCCTCGCGCGCCAGGTAGCTGCCGGGCAAAACCACCACATTGTATTGAGCCAGCAACTGACTCGAGAACGCAGTGTCAGAACCCCCGAAAGCGGCGGGCACGCCGGCCCACAGGTAAAAGCCCGCGTCCGGCAGGCGCACATCCATCACCTGGGCCAGAAGCGGCGTGACCTGGGCGAATTTCTCGCGGTAAAGCTGGCGGTTGTGCACCACGTGGGCTTCGTCGTCCCAGGCGGCCCGGCTGGCCGCCTGCACCACCGGGCTCATGGCGCCGCCCTGGTACGTGCGGTAGAGCAAAAAGGCCTTCATGAGCTCGGCATCGCCGGCCACAAAGCCAGAACGCATGCCTGGCACATTGCTGCGTTTGGACAGGCTGGTGAGCGCCACCAGGCGCTTGAAGTCCGTGCGCCCCAGCTTGACGGCGGCTTCCAAACCACCCAATGGCGGTTCGTCGCGGAAATAAATTTCGCTGTAGCACTCATCGGAGGCAATGACAAAGCCGTGGCGGTCGCTCAGCTCAAACAACAGCTTCCATTCCGCCAGGCCCATCACGGCCCCGGTGGGGTTGCCGGGCGAGCAGACAAAGAGCAACTGGGTCCGAGCCCATACCGCCTCGGGAACGGCTGACCAGTCGATGCCGAAGTTCAGTCGGGCTTCGCTGGGCGCGTAAAACAGCTCGGCCCCGGCCAACAGGGCCGCACCTTCATAGATTTGGTAGAAGGGATTGGGCACCACCACCGTGGCCGGGCGGGTCGAATCGATCACGGTCTGAGCCAGGGCGAACAGGGCCTCACGCGATCCGTTGACCGGCAGGATCTGTCGGGCCGGATCGAGTTGAACGCCATACCGGCGCTTGAGCCAGCCTGCCATCGACTCGCGCAAGGCGGGCTCTCCCAGGGTGGCCGGGTAACTGGCCAGGCCGCTGAGGTGGGTACTCAGGCTGTGCTTGATGAACTCAGGCGTGGCGTGGCGTGGCTCGCCGATGCCCAGGCTGATGGCGCGGTGGTCTGGGGACGGCGTGACGCCGGCATGCAGCTGTCTGAGCCGCTCAAAGGGATAGGGCTGCAGGCGGGAGAGCAGGGGATTCATGCATTCATTATCGAAGAAGGCCCGATCAGCTCTCGCAGGGCGTGTGCACGCCTGTCATGCGCCAGAACGTGCTACCTATTAATTATTAAGTATTGTTAAATAATTAAAAAGATAACTATCTGAACCATAATTTTACGAAGGTACACGCCACACCCTCCATTTAGATGCCGTTCTTGCGTATTCCGCGCTTTTTCTCTGATCCGCCTGCCTGGTTGCATGCCGTGCTGATTCGCATCTGGCGCGGCTTGCCAGCCGATGTGGAGACGGAGTACCTGCGCAGCCTCTTCGGCAGTTTCATCCACCATGGCCCGGTCTGCATCCTGGCGGGCGTATACCTGTACCTGGCTGCCCCGTCACTCCCCCCGGATTCCACCTTGTCTCAATGGTTGGTCTGGTTCGTGATGTACCACTTGGTTCGCACCGTGCTGGGGCTGCTGTTCACGCGCCGCATCCGGCCTGAACTGCATGAGCTCTACTGGTGGTGCCTGATCTCCCTGCTCTTGCACGCCACGGGTGGCTTGTTGCTGCTGTACCTGGCCTTGTCGGTGTACCCACTTCTGGATTTCATGGCCCAGCATGTCCTCCTGATGGCTGTGCTGGTGATTGTGGGCACATCAGCCTTCAGTCTGGCCGGCCGCTGGATGGACATGTTCGTTTACGCGCCACCGATCTACCTCGGCTTTGCTTGGTCAACCTGGGACTTGTCTCATGATTACGCCCGTCCCGTGGCCATTCTGGTGCTGCTGTTCTTTGGTCTCTACCTCTTTCAGGCCAGGAACCAGCATCGATCCATGCTGCAAAGCTTTGCCCTGGCGCGCCACAACGGCGAACTGGCCACGGAGCTGCAGTTCAAGAACATTGAGTTGCAGGAGGTCGCCAGCGCGCGCAGTCGGCTGCTGGCAACCGTCAGCCACGATCTGCGGCAGCCTTCACATGCCATCGGGCTGCTGTGCGAGCGTGCCATGCTGGAGTCGAACCCCGCTTATCTCAAAGAGGCGCTGCGCGATCTCAATGAACTGAGCCAGTCGCTCAGTGCCTCACTGACCACCTTGATGGACCTGACCCGTTTGGACGCAGCCCTGGTCAAGGCCAACATCGGTCCTGTGGCCCTGAACCAGGTGCTGTTGCGCCTGGAAGCCGAGTTCTCGGGTTCGGCGCGCAACAAGGGGCTGACGCTCGAGGTGCCGCAAGCTGACCTGTGGATCCGCTCCGACCCTGTGCTGCTGCACGGCGTTCTGGCCAACCTGGTGTCCAACGCAATCAAGTACACCCGCAGCGGTGGGGTGCAGGTGCTGCTGGAGCGCCAAGGCGATGAATTGATCTTGTCGGTCCAGGACAGCGGCATGGGCATCAAGCCCGACAAGCTGGGGCTGATTTTCAAGGAGTTCGTGCGTCTGGAGGGCGCAGAGTCGGGCACCGAAGGGCTGGGCCTGGGTCTGTCGATCGTGCGCCGCTATGCGATCTTGCTCAAGCACAGCTTGTCTGTGCGTTCGAAGACTGGCCAGGGCTCGTGTTTTTCCATCAAGGTGCCGGTGATCCTGACCGAGGTCAGCGCGGAAGAAACCCTGGCACTGTCGCATTCGGCCGATCGGCGTCTGGCGGGCCTGAGGGTGGTGGTGGTCGACAACGTGGACCTGGTGCTCAGCAGCATGGTCCGAACCCTTTCGGCCTGGGGCTGCCAGGTTCATGCCGCTCGCTCACTGTCGGAGGCCACGGACGTGGCCCGGCAGCACCCGCTGGACCTGATCATCAGCGACTTTCACCTGGGTGACGAAGAGCCCGATGGTCTGATGCTGATCAACACGCTGCGCACGCTGGTCGATCCCACCCGCACCCAGGTGCCGGCCTTGTTGATGACTGGCGATGTGTCCGGACAACTGGAGAGCGAGGCCGGCCGCTGCGAGGTGGGCATCCTGCACAAGCCCGTGCGGCCAGCCGTGCTGCAAAACCGCCTGATCGATCTGCTGCAAAGACCGCTCCCACCGCGAACGCAAGGCCCCGTGCTTGACAGCACCTCAGCAGCATCCTTTTCGAATTGAAGCCGCGTCACCGTCGGCTCCATTTGTACCGCTCATGACCCAGAACTCGCCCCAGCCCTCCTACCTTGGCCACCAGCTCCACCGTGGCTATGCCTGGCTGCAGGCCTGGAAGAACGGTAAGCCCGGGGACGTGGAGACCGAATACCTGCGCAGCTTGTTTCGCAGCCACATCTCCAACAGCCCCGTCTGCATCTTCGCCACCCTGTTCCTCTATGCCTCGGCCCAGCAGCTGCCAGCAGGCAATGCCACCTTGTATTGGGTGGTGGCCAATGTGGCCTACCACAGCATCCGCACCCTGGTGGGGCTGGCCTACTTGCGCCGGCTAGGCCGCCCTTCACAGGAGTTGCGCTACTGGGGCCTGCTGAGCTTCTTGCTGCAGGCCCTCGATGGCGCGCTCCTCCTGTCGCTGGCCTTGTTCATCTACCCGCACCTGGACCCCCTCGGGCAGGTCATCCTCTTGATGGCCTGCCTGATCATTGTGGGCAGCACGGCCACCAGCTTGGCTTGGCGCTGGGCCAGCATGGCGGTGTTTGCACCGCCCGCCTACCTGGGTTTTGCCTGGGCCAGCTGGTCGGTGGACCACATGTACGCCCACCAGGTGTCTGTGCTGGTGCTCATGTTCTTCGTTTTGTACCTTTTCCAGGCCTTCAACCACCGCGCCGCGGTGACGCAGGCCCTGGACCTGGCACGGCGCAACGGGGAGCTGGCCCGCGGCCATGGTGAGCTGGCGGTGGAGTTGCAGCTCAAAAACATTGAATTGCAGGAACTCGCCAGCGCGCGCAGCCGTCTGCTGGCCACGGTCAGCCATGACCTTCGGCAGCCTTCGCATGCCATCGGGCTGCTGTGTGAGCGAATGATCCAGGATCCCAACCCTGTGCAGTTGCCGCAGGCCCTGCGCGACCTCAACGAGCTGAGCCAGTCGCTCAGCGCCTCACTCACCACGCTGATGGACCTCACCCGCCTGGACGCTGGCCTGGTTCGGGCCAACTTGGAGCCGGTCTTGCTCGGTCAGGTGTTGCTTCGCCTGGAGGCGGAGTTCTCGGCCTCGGCCAAGAACCGAGGCATCGAGCTTCAGGTGGCCAACTCCCCGCTCTGGGTGCGCACCGACCCGGTGCTGCTGCACGGGGTGCTGGCCAATCTGCTGTCCAACGCCATCAAGTACACCCGGGCAGGCCTGGTCAGCGTGGAGCTTCAGGCCCAGGACGGGCAGGTCTGCATCTCGGTGCGGGACACGGGCATGGGTATCAAACAGGACAAGCTCGAGCTGATTTTCAAGGAGTTCGTCCGCCTGGAAGGGGCCGAGTCCGGGACCGAGGGCCTGGGCCTGGGCTTGTCGATCGTCAGGCGCTACGCCATGCTGCTGGGGCACCCGCTGTCAGTGGCCTCACAGCCGGGACTAGGTTCGTGCTTCTCGATTAGCTTGCCCCTGATCGAGGTGAGCCATCAACAGGCGGCAGTGCAGGCCCTGAACCGGTCCATGGCCGTCAAAGACGAGCGCCTGGCCGGCTTGAAAGTCTTGGTGGTGGACAACGTGGACTTGGTGCTCAGCACCATGGTGCGCACCCTGTCGGCTTGGGGTTGTGAGGTGTATGCGGCTCGTTCCCTGTCCGAAGCCCAAGCGCTGGCCGTTCGGCAGCCCTTGAATGTGCTGATCAGCGATTTCCACCTGGGCGACGAGGAACCCGATGGACTGACCCTGATCCGCACCCTGCGGGCATCGCCTGGGCAGGCCCACATCGCCAGACTGCCGGCTCTGCTCATGACGGGCGATGTGTCGGGACAGTTGGAAGCCGAGGCGCGCCGCATCGGCGTGGATGTTCTGCACAAACCCGTGCGGCCGGCGGTGCTGCAGGAGCGCATGCTCAGCCTGCTGCAGCAGCTGCCCGTGAAGGCGGCCTGATTAGGCGCTGTGCTTGCCCTGCAGGAATTGCTGCAGCAATTCCAAGCTCTCGGTGGCACGCTGCTCTTCCTCGGCGCTGGGCGGAGTCTGGCGCCGCAACGTGGCGGCAAAGTAATACTTTAGGTAGTCACCCAGGGCGTACAGACCTTCTTTGGCCTCCTCGGGCTGGGTATCGCACAGGATGATGCTGCGGGTAATCGCGTTGAGGACGGTGTGGTGATCGATTTGCATGCTGGCGTGGTTGAGGGGCGGCCTATGGGAAGAGCTGTCATTATCCGAAGGCCAGGGCCCTGTCCGGCCGGGCCATAATTCCATTTTGACGAGCTGCGCCACCGAGTGGCCTGCCAGTCTTGCGACATTTGACAATCGATGAGGCCGCCCATGGGCTGGCCGCATCCCCTTCTTCAGGTCCGCCGTGCGCCTCAATTCGATCAAGCTCTCCGGCTTCAAGTCCTTTGCGGAGCCCACCAACTTTATGCTGCCCGGCCAGCTCGTGGGCGTGGTGGGCCCCAATGGCTGCGGCAAGTCCAACATCATGGACGCCGTGCGTTGGGTGCTGGGCGAGAGCCGTGCCAGCGAACTGCGTGGCGAGTCTATGCAGGACGTGATCTTCAACGGCACCACCACCCGCAAGCCCGCCAGCCGCTCCAGTGTGGAGCTGGTCTTTGACAACGCCGACCACCGTGCCGGCGGCCAATGGGGCCAGTTCACCGAGATCGCCGTCAAGCGCGTGCTCACCCGGGACGGCACCTCCAGCTACTACATCAACAACCAGCCCGTGCGCCGACGCGACGTGCAGGACGTCTTCCTGGGCACCGGCCTGGGCCCGCGGGCCTACGCCATCATTGGCCAGGGCACCATCAGCCGCATCATCGAGTCCAAGCCAGAGGAGCTGCGCCTCTTCCTGGAAGAGGCCGCGGGCGTGTCCAAGTACAAGGAGCGCCGCCGCGAAACCGCGAACCGCCTGAACGACACCCGCGAGAACCTCACCCGCGTGGAAGACATCCTGCGCGAGCTCAACGCCAACCTGGACAAGCTCGAGAAGCAGGCCGAGGTGGCCACCCGCTACAAGGCCTTGCAAGCCGACGCCACGCTCAAGCAGCATCAGCTGTGGTTCCTCAAACGCGCCGACAGCCAGTCCGAGCAGGGCCGGGTCAAGGCCGAGGCCGACAAGGCGGTCAACGACCTGGAAAGCCGCCTGGCCGACCTGCGCCACGTGGAGGCTGACCTGGAAACCATTCGCCAGGCCCACTATGCCGCCGGCGACCAGGTTAACCAGGCCCAGGGCCGTTTGTATGAGGCCAGCGCCGAGGTAGGGCGCCTGGAGGCCGAGATCCGCTATGTCGTCGAGGGCCGCCAGCGTGTGGAGCAGCGCCTGGTCCAGCTCAAGGAGCAGGCCAGCCAGTGGGCCCTGCGCAAGGACGACGCCTCTGTCGAAATCGAGGCCCTGGCCGAGCAGACCCTGCAGGCCGAGGAACAAAGCCAGCTGCTGGCGGCCCAGACCGAGGAGCATGCCGAGCGCCTGCCGGCCCTTGAGGAAGCGCTGCGCGCCGCCCAGGCCAAGGCCAGCGAACAGCGCGGCAGCGTGGTGCAGGTGCAGCAGCAAATCCAGGTCTTGGCCGCCGAGCAGCGCAATGTGGAGGAGCAGTCGCGCCAACTCGGCCTGCGCCGCGAACGCCTGCTGGCCGACCGCCAGGCCCTGGCCGCGCCCGACGAAGCCCGTCTGTCTGAACTTCAGCAGCAGTTCGCCTCAGCCCAGCAGGCGCAAGAACGGGTCGAGGCTCAGTTGCAGGAGCTCACCGAATCCGTGCCCCAGCTCGATACCCAGCGGCGCGAGCGGCAGCAGGCCGTGAACACCGAGTCGGCCCGCCAGGCCGATCTCTCGGCCCGCCTGGAAGCGCTGCGCGCCCTGCAGGAGAAGGTCAAGACCGACGGCAAGCTCAAGCCCTGGCTGGCCAAGCATGGCCTCGATGGCCTGCAGGGCCTGTGGAGCCGCATTCATGTGGAGCCCGGCTGGGAAAACGCCCTGGAGGCGGCGCTGCGCGAACGCCTGGGCGCGCTGGAAGTCAGCCGCCTGGACATGGTGCGGGGCTTTGCCGGCAGCGACGGCCGCGATGTGCCGCCCGCCAAGCTGGCCTTCTACAACCCGCCTGCCGCAGGCGCGCCCCAGCCGGCCAACCCGGCGCTCAAGCCCCTGGCGGGCATGCTGCGCCTGTCCGATGCCGGGCAGGCCGCCTTGCTGGGCGACTGGCTGCACGGGGCCTATGCCGCGTCCAGCCTGGAAGAAGCCCTGGGCCTGCGCGACAAGCTGCAGGCTGGTGAAACACTGTTCGTGGCCTCTGGTCACGCCGTGGGCCGCCACAGCGTCACCTTCTATGCCCAAGACTCTGAGCAGGCCGGTCTGTTGGCCCGGGCCCAGGAGATCGAGAACCTGGACAAGCAGCTGCGCGCCCACACGCTGCTCGTTGAGGAGGCCCGCAGCGCTTTGGTGCGCGCCGAGGCCGCCTATGCCGACGCTTCCCAGCGCCTGGCCACCGTGCGCCGCGAGGCTGCCGAGGGTCAGGGCCGCGTGCACCAGCAGCAGGTCGAGGTGCTGCGCCTGCAGCAGCTGGCCGAGCAGACCCGGACCCGCAGCGAACAAATTCAGGGCGACCTGCAGGAGGTCGATGCCCAGCTGGACGATCTGCAGGAGCGACGCGTCACCGCCGAGGCCCGCTTCGAGGAGCTGGACATGCAGCTGGCCGAGAGCCAGGAGCGTCAGGCCCAGCTGGAAGACCGCGTGATCGATGCCGAACGCCTGCTCGCCCAATCGCGCGAGCAGCAGCGCACCCTGGAACGTCAGGCCCAGGAGGCGCAGTTCGCCCTGCGCACTCTGGCCTCCCGCCGCGATGAACTGGCCCGCAGCATCGACATGGCGGCCCAGCAGGCGGCCAGCCTGGTGGATGAAGAAAAACGTGCGCAGGACGAGCTCTCGCGCCTCTCGGATGCCGCAGCCATGGCGGGTCTGCAATCGGCCTTGGCCCTCAAGCTCGAACGCGAGACCGAGCTGGGCGCCAAGCGCAGCCAATACGACGACCTGACGGCCAAGCTGCGTGCCAGCGACGAGCGCCGCCTGCAGCTCGAGCGCGAGATGGAGCCCATGCGCCAGCGTATCACCGACCTGCAGCTCAAGGAGCAAGCATCCCGCTTGGGCCTGGAGCAGTACGAGCAGCTGCTGGCCGATGCGCAGGCCGACCTGGCCGCCATCGAAGCCTCCATCACCGAAGGCCAGGTGCGCCTGGCAGGCCTGCAGGGTGAGATCGACCGCCTGCACCGTGAGATCCAGTCGCTGGGCGCGGTCAATCTTGCGGCTCTGGATGAGCTGACTTCGGCCCGCGAGCGCAAAGGCTTTCTCGATGCCCAGACGGCCGACCTCACAGACGCCATCAACACCCTGGAAGATGCGATCCGCAAGATCGACGCCGAAACCCGTGAGCTGCTGTCCAGCACCTTTGAGGTGGTCAACGGCCACTTCAGCCGCATGTTCCCCGAGCTCTTCGGCGGCGGCCAGGCCAAGCTGATCATGACCGGTGACGAAATCCTCGACGCCGGTGTGCAGGTCCTGGCCCAACCACCGGGCAAGAAGAACCAGACCATCCACTTGCTCTCCGGCGGCGAGAAAGCCCTGACCGCCATCGCGCTGGTCTTTGCCATCTTCCAGCTCAACCCGGCCCCGTTCTGCCTGCTTGACGAGGTGGATGCGCCGCTGGACGACGCCAACACCGAGCGCTACGCCAAGCTGGTGGCCAGCATGAGCCGCGAGACGCAGTTTCTCTTCATCAGCCACAACAAGATTGCCATGGAGATGGCCGAGCAGCTCATCGGCGTGACCATGCAGGAGCAGGGCGTCTCCCGCATCGTGGCGGTCGACATGGAGTCGGCCGTCGGCATGGCTGAAACCACCGCCTTATGAACAACCTTCAACTTGGACTCGCCGCCGCTGGCGCCCTCGTGCTGGCCCTGGTCATTGCGCACGGCGCCTGGACCTCCCGCAAGAGCCGTCCCAAACAGGCCATCCCCGATCCTGCCCGCGAAGCCGACCGACCCGAACCCACCCTCACCGGGGACATCGTCGAGCGTCCAGAGCCCTACCTGGAGGGTTCTGTCAGCGCTGAGCACTTGGCCGAGCCCCTGGATGAGTTCAAGTCCTTGCCGACCCCGCGCAGGGAAGCCGGGCTCGATGCCTTGATCGACGTGCTGGCGCCCATTTCCATTGAGGCCCTGGTCTCTGGCGACGCTGCCCTGGCAGCTTTGCCCGCCACCCGCCGTGCCGGCAGCAAGCCCTTTGCGGTGGAGGGCCTGAATGTCGAGTCCGAGCAGTGGGAGCCCCCTGTGCCCGGCCAGCGCTACAGCGCCTTCCAGGCCGGCGTGCAATTGGCCAATCGCATGGGCCCGCTCAACCAGATTGAGTACTCGGAGTTCGTCACCAAGGCCCGCGCCTTTGCCGATGCGGTGGGCGGCGAGCCCGAGTTTCCCGAGATGCTCGATGAAGTGGCCCGCGCCAAGGAGCTGGACCAGTTTGCAGTCGAGCACGACGCCCAGCTCAGCTTCATCTTGCGCGCCCGCAACGCGGCCTGGAGTTCGGGCTACATCCATCAGAGTGCGGCCCGCCTGGGCTTCGTGGCGGGCGTCATTCCCGGCCGCATGGTGCTGCCGGCCTCGCAGGAGGGGCAGCCACCTTTGCTGGTGCTCACCTTCGACACCCAGGCCGCCCTGGCCGAAGCGCCCGAGCAGACCGCCTTGCGCGAGCTGACCCTCTCACTCGACGTACCCCAGGTGCCGCCGGAGGAAAAGCCCTTCGAGCGCATGTGCGAGGCGGCGCTGGCCCTGGCTGCCAGCATGGAAGGGGTGATTACCGATGACCACGGCGGCTTGATCCGGGCCGAGACCATGGAGGTGATTCATGCCGACCTGCAAAAGCTTTACCAGACCCTGGACGAGCGTGAACTCTCGGCTGGCTCTCAGCTGGGGCAGCGCCTGTTTTCCTGATCGGCCTGCCTTGGCGCTCCTGGCTGGCACGAGTGCCCCTGCGCATCCATTCCCATGACCGATGACTTGTTTTCCGCGCTGAACGAGGCAGATCGCGTGCAGCGGCTGCGCGCGCAGCTGCACCACCATGCCCATCGCTATTACGTGCTCGACGAGCCGGAGATTCCGGACGCCGAGTACGACAAGCTCTTCCAGGAGCTGCAGGCCCTGGAGGCCGCCCATCCTGATCTGGCCAGCCCCGATTCGCCCACCCGCCGCGTGGGCGGCCAGGCCCTGGCCCACTTTGCCAGCGTGCAGCACGCGGTGCCCATGCTCAGCATCCGCACCGAAACCGACACCGAGGCCACGGGGGCCGAGGCCTTCGATGCCCGCGTTCGCCGTGAGCTCGGCCTTGCGCCCGAAGATGATCCGGTGGCTTACGTGGCCGAGCTCAAGTTCGACGGCCTGGCCATCAACCTGCGCTATGAGCACGGCAGCCTGGTGCAGGCTGCCACGCGCGGCGATGGCGAGGTGGGCGAGGACGTGACGCAGAACATCCGCACCATCGGCCAGATTCCGCTCAGGCTGCAGGGCGCGCAGCCGCCGGTGCTGGAGGTGCGCGGCGAGGTCTACATGCGGCGCGATGATTTCGAGGCGCTCAATGAGCGCCAGCGCAACAAGATCGCCCAAGGCGCCAAGAACGAAAAGACCTTCGTCAACCCGCGCAATGCCGCCGCCGGCGCGGTGCGCCAGCTCGATCCAGCCATCGCCGCCCAGCGGCCGCTGAGCTTTTTTGCCTATGGCCTGGGTGAGGTGCAGCTCGATCCTGGCGTGGCAGCGCCCGAGACCCACCACGCCTGGTTGATGCAGCTGCGCGACTGGGGCTTGCCCGTGGCCCCACAGACGCGCCTGGCCCGTGGCGCGGCCGAGCTGGTGGCCTTTCACCGCGAGATGGGCCAGGGCCGCGATGCGCTGCCCTTTGACATCGACGGCGTGGTCTACAAGGTCAACAGCCTCGCGCTGCAGCGGCAGCTGGGCTTTGTCACGCGCGAGCCGCGCTGGGCCGTGGCGCACAAGTACCCGGCGCAGGAACAGCTCACTACCGTGCTGGCCATTGACGTGCAGGTGGGCCGCACCGGCAAGCTCACCCCGGTGGCCAAGCTCGCGCCCGTGTTCGTGGGCGGCGTGACCGTGACCAATGCCACGCTGCACAACGAGGATGAGGCGCGCCGCAAGGACGTGCGCGTGGGCGACACCGTGGTGGTGCGCCGCGCCGGTGATGTGATCCCCGAGGTGGTCAGCGTGGTCGCCGACAAGCGCACGCACGAAGGCATGCTGTTCACCATGCCCGCCTGCTGCCCCGTGTGCGGCTCGGCCGCCGTGCGGGAGGAGGGTGAGGCCGACCACCGCTGCAGCGGCGGCCTGTTCTGCCCCGCCCAGCGCAAGGAAGCGATCCTGCACTTTGCGCACCGCCGCGCCGTGGAGATCGAGGGCCTGGGCGACAAGCTGGTCGAGCAACTGGTCGATGCCAACCTAATCCGCAACCTGACCGATCTGTACCGCCTGGGTTTGTCGTCCCTGCTGAACTTGGAGCGCATGGCCGACAAGTCGGCCAACAAGCTGCTCGAAGCCATTGAGCGCTCCAAGCAGACCACCTTGGCGCGTTTCATTTTTGGGCTGGGTATTCGGCACGTGGGCGAGGCCACAGCCAAGGAACTGGCTCGCCACTTTGGCAAGCTCGACGCGGTGATGGACGCCACCGAAGAGCAGCTGCTGGAGGTGGCCGACGTCGGCCCCGTGGTGGCCCAGAGCATACGCACCTTCTTTGAGCAGCCGCACAACCGCGAGGTGGTCGAGCAACTGCGCGCTCTGGGCCTGAGCTGGCCTGAGGGCGAGCCGGCCGCCCGCGCCGTGTTACCCCTGACGGGCAAGACCTTGGTGATCACAGGCACCCTGCCCAGCCTCAGCCGCGACGAGGCCAAGGACCGCATCGAGGCCGCTGGCGGCAAGGTGGCCGGCTCGGTCAGCAAGAAAACCGATTACCTGGTGGCTGGTGCCGAGGCGGGCAGCAAGCTGGCCAAGGCGCAGGAGCTGGGCGTGGCCATCCTCGATGAGGCGCAACTTTTGGAGCTGCTCAATGGCGGTGCGTGAGATCCTCAAGATGGGCGACGCCCGCCTGCTGCGCATTGCCCCGCCGGTACCGGCAGCCATGGTCGACAGCGATACCCTGCACCTGCTGGTGGCCGATCTGTTCGACACCATGCGTGCCGTCAACGGCGCGGGCCTGGCGGCGCCGCAGATCGGGGTGGATCTGCAATTGGTGATTTTTGGCAGCGGCACGCCCAACCCGCGCTACCCCGAGGCCCCCGTGGTGCCCGTGACGGTGCTGCTGAACCCTGTGATCACGCCCCTGGGCGACGAGGAAGAAGAGGGCTGGGAAGGGTGCCTGTCCGTGCCCGGCCTGCGTGGGGTGGTGCCGCGTTTCAAACGCATCCGCTACCAGGGTCTGGATCCCTATGGAGATGCCATCGACCGCACGGTGGAGGGCTTTCATGCCCGGGTGGTGCAGCACGAGTGCGACCACCTCATCGGCACGCTCTATCCCATGCGGGTGCGCGACTTCACGCGCTTTGGCTACACCGAGGTGCTGTTTCCCGGGCTGGACGCGGCGCAGGACGACTAAGCCTTCCTGCGCGCTGCGTTGGGCTCAGCGGCGCGGGTAGGCGGCAATCATGTCCAGTTCCACCCGGGCGCCGGGTGTGGATAGCTGGTTGATGCAGATGGTGGTGCTGGCCGGCTTCCAGTCGCCGAAGTACTGCGACATCACGGCCACCATGCCGTCCTGGTCGCGCATGTCGGTCAGGTACTTGGTGACCTTGACCACGTCGGTCCAGGTCAGGCCCTCGTGGGCGAGGATCCCGGCAATGGTTTCCATGGCGCGGCGGGTTTGCTCCCGGATGTCGCTGCTGTGCTGGTGCTCCCCTTCCTCATGCGGATGCTTGTGGTACAGGGGCGAGGCCGTGGCGCCGGAGATGTAGAGCACGTCGCCCACGCCTTCGAGACGGATCGCCGGGGCATATGGCATGTCCTTGACCCGCTCGGGCTGGGTCTGGATTTCCTTGATGCGGTCGTTGCTCGGGGAAGTGCGAAAGGCGGCAGGCAGGGGTTTCATCTGAGGCTCCTAAGTATGCGAAGGCAGTCTAGGAGCGGGGCCAGTGATCAGGCCTATGGTTAACCCTGGGAGGGCCTGGTTCATGCCCAAACTGCGCCGGCAGTTCAGGCCTCTAGGCTTTCAAGCCTTCAGGGCTTCAAGCAGTTCGGTCTCTATGGCGATCTGCGCCTTGCTTTGCTGCAACTCCGGCCCGTCGATCAGGAAGGTGTCTTCCACCCGCTCGCCCAGGGTGGTGACCTTGGCCAGCAGCAGATTGATGCGGTGCTGGGCCAGCACACGGGCAATCGAGTAGAGCAGGCCCGCGTGGTCGCTGGCCGAGACGCTGAGCAGCCAGCGCTGGGCTTTCTCATCGGGCCGCAGGTCCACGCGCGGGGCGATTGGAAAGCTCTTGACCCGGCGCGAGACCCGGCCGCGGCTGGGGGCCGGCAGTGGCCCGGGCTGCGCCAGCGTGCGGGCCAGTTCCACCTCGATCATGGCGGCCAGCTCGCGGTAGTGCTCCGACAGGTCGGGGCTGACGAGCTGGAAGGTGTCCAGGGCAAAGCCGTTCTTGGCCGTGTGGATCTTGGCGTCCAGGATGGAAAAGCCCGTCTGGTCGAAGAAGCCGCAGATGCGGGCAAAGAGGTCTGGCTGGTCGGGCGTGTACACCAGCACCTGCAGGCCTTCGCCTGTGGAGGAGCGCCGTGCCCGCACCATGGGCTGCGGCTGGCCCACATGGCGCGAGAGCTGGCGGGCGTGCCAGGCGATGTCAGCCGCCTCATGCCGCATGAAGTAGCTCACGTCCAGCGTGTCCCACAGGGGCTTTTCCGATTCAAAGCGCTGGGCGTGCAGCGCCAAGATAGACAGGGCTTCTCGCTTGCGCGACTCCACTTCCGCATCGGCATCGGGCGCTCGCCCGCCGAGCACGCGCAGGGTGTAGCGGTACAGGTCTTCCAGCAGCTTGCCCTTCCAGGCGTTCCAGACCTTGGGGCTGGTGCCGCGGATGTCGGCCACGGTCAGCAGGTACAGGGCGGTGAGATAGCGCTCCTTGCCCACGCGCCGGGCAAACTGGGCGATGACGTCCGGGTCGCTCAGGTCTTCCTTCTGGGCGATGCGGCTCATGGTCAGGTGCTCGCCGACCAGAAATTCAATGAGTTGCGTGTCTTCGGCCGCGATGCCGTGCTGGCGGCAGAAGGTGCGCACCTCGCGGCAACCGAGCTCAGAGTGGTCACCGCCGCGGCCCTTGGCAATGTCATGGAAGAGGGCGGCCACGTAAAGAATCCATGGCTTGTCCCAGCCGGCGGCCAGCTGAGAGCACATGGGGTACTCATGCGAGTGCTCGGCCATGAAGAAGCGCCGCACATTGCGCAGCACCATCAGGATGTGCTGGTCCACGGTGTACACATGGAACAGGTCGTGCTGCATCTGCCCCACGATCTTGCGGAATACCCAGAGGTAGCGACCCAGCACCGAGGTCTGGTTCATCAGCCGCATGGCATGCGTGATGCCCTCGGGCTGCTGCAGGATCTTCAAAAAAGTGGCACGGTTCACCGGGTCTCGCCGGAAACGGCCGTCCATGATGCCGCGGGCGTTGTACAGCGCCCTGAGCGTGCGCGCCGACAGGCCATTGATGCTGGCCTCGGTTTCATACAGCAAGAAGGTCTCCAGCACCGCATGAGGATGCTGCAGGTACAGCTCGTCCGAGGCCACCTCCAGCTTGCCGCCCTTGTCGAGGAAGCGCTCGTTGATCGGGCGCATCGGGAAGGTGCTGGGCGCCAGGCGCTCCTCGATGTTCAGTAGCACAATTTGGTTGAGCTGCGTCACCGCCTTGGCCGCCCAGTAGTAGCGGCGCATCAGCATCTCACTGGGGCGCATGGTGCCGCGCTTGGGCCGGCCGTCGGCTCCTGTCACGGCCTGGTAGCCGAAAGACTCGGCCACGGCGGTCTGCAGGTCAAACACCAGACGGTCTTCGCGCCGCAGCGCCAGCAGGTGCAGCCGCGCGCGGATCAGGCTCAGCAGGGCCTCATTGGCCTTGATCTGTCGCACCTCAAAGCGCGTGACCAGGCCATGAGCGGCCAGTTCGTCCCAGCTGTTGCCCAGCCCCGCGGCCTTGGCCACCCAGAGGATGACCTGCAGGTCGCGCAGGCCGCCTGGCGATTCCTTGCAGTTGGGCTCCAGGGAATAGGGCGTGTCCTCGTACTTGGTGTGGCGCTGGCGCAGCTCCAGGGTCTTGGCCACGAAGAAGGCCCTGGCATCCATCTGCTGAGCCAGCCGGGCCTGCAGATCGGCGCTGAGCTTGCGCGCACCGGCCACCCAGCGCGCCTCCAGTACCGAGGTCTGGATGGTGATGTCACGCCCGGCCTCCTGCACGCATTCGCTGAGCATGCGCACGCTCGAGCCAATTTCCAGGCCACAGTCCCAGCATTGGCCGATGAAGGCCTCCAGCCGCTGTTTCAGGCTCTGGCCGTCCGCCCCGGGCTGGTCCAGCGGCGTGCCGTCGGGCAGCAGGATGAGCACGTCCACGTCGGACTGGGGAAAGAGCTCGCCCCGGCCATAGCCGCCAACCGCCACCAGGGCGCATTCGGCGGGAAAGGCTGCGCGTGACCACAGGCGCTGCAGCAGCGCGTCGGTGTGGCGGGCGAGCTTGCGCAGCAGGGGGCGCACGCCACGGGTGGACGCCCCGGTCAGCGCGCTGGCGAGCAGTTCGCTCTTGCCCCGGCGATAGTCTTCACGCCACTGGGCCAGTTCAGCGGCTGGCAGTCCACCCACGGCCGCTGTGGGGTGTGCGATGGACTCCACGCGGACTGTCATGGCTAGGTTTGCGTTCAGGCGCCGGCGGCGGCCAGCGAGCTGCCCGGGGCCGGTACGAAGTCCGGCACGGCTGGGCTGCCGGCTGAGACGGTGAGCACCTCGTAGCCGGTTGGGGTGACGAGCACCGTGTGCTCCCACTGGGCCGACAGGGAATGGTCGCGCGTGACGATGGTCCAGCCATCTTTTTCGGGGCCGTCCTTGATCTCGCGCTTGCCCAGGTTGATCATGGGCTCGATGGTGAACACCATACCGGCGACCAGTTCCTCCAGCGTGCCGGGGCGGCCGTAATGCAGCACCTGAGGCTCCTCATGGAACTTCTGGCCGATGCCGTGGCCACAGAACTCCCGCACGATGCTGTAGCCCTGCTTCTCGGCAAACACCTGGATGGCGTGGCCGATGTCGCCCAGGCGGGCGCCCGGCTTGACCTTGGCAATGCCGTGCCACATGGCCTCGTAGGTGATCTGGCACAGGCGCTTGGCCGCGATCGAGCAGTCTCCCACCAAGAACATGCGCGAGGTGTCACCATGCCAGCCGTCCTTGATGACAGTGACGTCGATGTTCACGATGTCGCCCTTCTTGAGCGCTCGCTCATTCGGGACACCGTGGCACACCACATGGTTGACCGAGGTGCACAGCGATTTGGGGTAGGGCGCGTAACCTGGCGGCTGATAGCCCAGGGGCGCTGGGACCGTGCCTTGCACCTGCGTCATGTACTGGTGCGCCAGGCGGTCGATTTCGTTGGTGCTGATGCCGGGCGTGACGAAGGGGCTGAGGTAGTCGAGGACCTCGGAGGCCAGCCGCCCGGCCAGGCGCATGGCGGCAGCACCCGCCTCATCCTTGATGGTGATACTCATGGAGCGGCATTATCCCACCGGGGTTGCCAAGCTGGCTTGCACGCCCCGCCATGGGGCCGGTCGGACCCGCTCGGAGCCGCTCGGAGCCGCTCGGAGACGGAAGGACTGGGCCGGTCGGCTTAACGCTCAGCCGGCTCGGCGATGCCGCCGACCACCTGGCTGAAGCCACCGTCGACATAGGTGATTTCAGCCGTCACGCCGCCGGCCAGGTCGCTGAGCAAAAACGCGGCGACGTTGCCGACATCGTCGATGGTGACGTTGCGGCGGATGGGCGAGGCCTCAGCGACGACGCTGAGGATCTTGCCAAAGCCCTTGATGCCGCTGGCCGCCAGCGTCTTGATCGGGCCGGCGCTGATGCCATTGACCCGCACTCCTTTGGG
>JAIXPL010000068.1 GCA_027486255.1 Comamonadaceae bacterium | reverse complement strand
CCTTCAGCAACATCAACAAGGCGCTGAAGAAGAAGGAAATCTCGCGCCTGATCAACACCTCCTTCCGCAAGTGCGGCCTGAAGGAAACCGTGGTGCTGGCAGACAAGCTGCTGCAGTCCGGCTTCCGCCTGGCCACGCGCGCCGGCATCTCCATCGCGGTGGACGACATGCTGGTGCCCAAGCAGAAGCAGGACCTCATTGCGCGTGCCGAAGCCGAGGTCAAGGAAATCGAGCAGCAGTACGTGTCGGGCCTGGTCACCGCTGGCGAGCGCTACAACAAGGTGGTGGACATCTGGGGCAAGACCGGTGACGAAGTGGGCAAGGTCATGATGGCCCAACTGTCCAAGCAGAAGGTCACCGACCGCCATGGCAAGGAAGTCGACCAGGAGTCCTTCAACTCCATCTACATGATGGCCGACTCTGGCGCGCGCGGCTCTGCGGCGCAGATCCGGCAGCTGGCGGGCATGCGTGGCCTGATGGCCAAGCCCGATGGCTCCATCATCGAGACGCCCATCACGGCCAACTTCCGGGAAGGCCTGAACGTGTTGCAGTACTTCATCTCCACGCACGGCGCCCGCAAGGGCCTGGCTGACACGGCGCTGAAGACGGCCAACTCCGGCTACCTGACACGGCGCCTCTGCGACGTGGTGCAGGACCTGGTGGTCACCGAAGACGACTGCGGCACCACCGAGGGCTCGCTGATGCGCGCCATCGTCGAGGGCGGCGAAGTGATCGAATCCCTGCGCGACCGCGTGCTGGGCCGCACCACCGCCGAGGACGTGATCCACCCCGAAACCCGCGCCGTGGTTCTGAAGTCCGGCGTGCTGCTCGATGAAGACCTGATCGACGACCTCGAGGCCGCTGGCGTCGACGAAGTCAAGGTCCGCACCGCCCTGACCTGCGCCACGCGCTTTGGCCTGTGCGCCAAGTGCTACGGCCGCGACCTGGGCCGCGGTGGCCTGATCAACACCGGCGAAGCGGTCGGCATCATTGCCGCCCAGTCCATCGGTGAGCCGGGCACGCAGCTGACCATGCGCACCTTCCACATCGGTGGCGCTGCATCGCGTGCCGCCGTGGCGTCCAGCGTGCAGGCCAAGTCCAACGGCGTGATCGGCTTCAATGCCCCGATGCGCTATGTGACCAACAGCGCCGGCGAGCTGGTGGTGATTGCCCGCTCTGGCGAGATCGTGATCCACGACGAGCATGGCCGCGAGCGCGAGCGCCACAAGGTGCCCTACGGTGCCATCCTGACCGTCAAGGCCGACCAGGCCATCAAGGCCGGCGCCATCCTGGCCAACTGGGATCCGCTGACCCGCCCCATCATCACGGAGTTCGCTGGCAAGGTGACTTTCGAGAACGTGGAAGAAGGCGTGACGGTGGCCAAGCAGGTCGACGAGGTCACGGGCCTGTCCACCCTGGTGGTGATCGATCCCAAGCGCCGCGGCTCGACCAAGGTCGTGCGTCCGCAGGTCAAGCTGATCGACGCCTCCGGCAAGGAAGTCAAGATCCCCGGCACCGACCACTCGGTGACCATCGGCTTCCCGATCGGCGCCCTGGTGCAGGTGCGTGACGGCCAGGAAGTGGGCCCCGGCGAAGTGCTGGCCCGCATCCCGGTCGAAGGCCAGAAGACCCGTGACATCACCGGCGGTCTGCCGCGTGTGGCCGAGCTCTTTGAAGCCCGCACGCCCAAGGACAAGGGCATCCTGGCCGAGATGACGGGTACCGTCTCCTTCGGCAAGGAAACCAAAGGCAAGGTCCGCCTGCAGATCACCGACCCGGAAGGCAAGGTCTGGGAAGAGCTGGTGCCCAAGGAGAAGAACATCCTGGTGCACGAGGGCCAGGTGGTCAACAAGGGCGAGAGCATCGTCGACGGTCCGGCCGACCCGCAAGACATCCTGCGCCTCTTGGGCATGGAAGAGCTGGCCCGCTACATCGTCGATGAGGTGCAGGACGTCTACCGCCTCCAGGGCGTGAAGATCAACGACAAGCACATCGAGGTGATCGTTCGCCAGATGCTGCGCCGTGTCGTGGTCGACAACGTGGGCGACTCCAGCTACATCGCCGGTGAACAGGTTGAGCGCTCCGCCATCCTGGATGCCAACGATGCACTGCGCGCCGACGGCAAGATCCCTGCCACCTACAGCAACCTGCTGCTGGGTATCACCAAGGCCTCGCTGTCCACCGATTCGTTCATCTCCGCGGCATCCTTCCAGGAAACCACGCGCGTGCTGACCGAGGCGGCCATCATGGGCAAGCGCGACGAGCTGCGCGGTCTCAAGGAGAACGTCATCGTCGGTCGCCTGATCCCCGCAGGTACCGGCCTGGCCTACCACGAGGCCCGCAAGGCCAAGGAAGCCATGGACGATGCCGAGCGCCGGGCCATTGCCGACGCCGAAGCCGCCGAACTGGCGCAAGCCACGGAAAGCAGCGAAGGCGCCGAGACCCCGGCCTCCTGAGCGTGCTGCCCAGCCTGTCCATGAGCGTTTGACGCGCGCGGACAGCCTGCTGTGGACAAGCCCCGCCTCCTTTGCAGGAGCGGGGCTTTTTTCCTTGATGGAGCCGTGCCGCATGAGCGCAGGCCAGCCCGGCCGTGGCTGCGCTAAAGTGCACGGCAGACTTTCTGCTGTTCCGCCATGAGCACCGACATCCTCCTCTCCATTGCACTGGGCGTATTGCTGGTGTGCTGGGCCGTGGGCGCGCACAACCGCCTGATGCGGCTCAAGCACGCGGTGGGCCGGGAGTATGCGCAGATCGATGCCCAGCTGCGACAGCGCGAGGAATTCATCGCTCAGTTGCTGCGCACGGGAGAGCACCTGGACAGCCGTCTGCTCGGGCCGCTGGAGGAAGCTGCTACGGCGGTTCGCCAGGCCATTGACCAGGCCCGGCTGCGCCCCGCGGACGGGGCCCACGCACTGGCGCTGCAGCACGCTGAGCGCCAACTCGATGAGGCGCTGGCCGATGTCTGGAATTCCCCCGAGACCCGCAAGGCCGCCTGGATTGACCCGGGTCTTCGCCAAGCCGTGCTGGACCTGCAGCACCTGGATAACCGGCTCGAACTGGCGGCGGCCCCCTACAACCAGGCCGTGGCCACCTTCAATGAGGCTTGCACCGAGTTCCCGGCCTGGCTGATTGCGCGTCTGGCCCGTCTCAAGCCCTTGCCGGGCCTGGCCTTGGGCCGCGACGGTGCGGCCCGTGAGGCCGCCAGACCCCTGATGATCGGGCGCAGGGAAGGCGATGCGCCGACAGCGCCTCCCGGCGCCTAGCGCTATAGTTCGCCCTCTGTCTCAAGCGCTGTCATGCGCTTGTTCGCTCGATTCACAGGAGATTTTCATGATGCATCGCATGGGGGCCGTTGTGGCCTTGACTGCGGCGCTGTGCGCCACGGGCGCGCACGCCCAAGCCAACGCGCCTCAGGAGGCGCTGTACATCAAAGCACTGGCGGCCACCTGCGCCAACTGCCATGGCACGGCCGGACAAGCAGTCGCGGGCTCTGCCAATGCGTCGCTGGCCGGCATGGACAAGGACTACCTTGTCACCCAGATGAAGGCCTTCAAAAGCGGCGCCCGCCCGGCCACGGTGATGCACCAGCTGGCCAAGGGCTACAGCGATGCACAGATCGAGACCATGGCCGCCTACTTTGCGGCGCTGAAGAAGTAAGGACGACGCCATGAGCCAACATCTCTCCCGCCGCTCGGTGCTCGGCAGCGCCGCCGCCCTTAGCCTGCTGGGCCTGTCCGCTTGTGCCACCACCTCTATTCCCACGCGTGCCAAGGTGGTCGTCATTGGCGGCGGCTACGGTGGCGCCACCGCTGCCAAGTACGTGCGCTGGCTGTCGGACTACAAGGTCGACGTCGTGCTCATCGAGCCGCAGGAAGCCTTTGTCTCCTGCCCCATGTCCAACCTGGTGCTCTCCGGCGTCAAGCAGATGGCCGAGATCACCACGCCGTATACGGCCTTGAACCGGCGTCACGGCGTGACGGTGGTGCGCGACCGCGCCCAGAGCGTCGACACCCGCGCCAAGACCGTGACCCTGGCCAATGGCCCGGTCATCGGCTACGACAAGCTGGTCGTCTCCCCCGGCGTGGACCTGATGTTCGACAGCATCGAGGGCCTGCGCCAAGCCCATGAGGACGGCCGCATCCTGCAAGCCTGGAAAGCCGGCCCCGAGACCGTGGCCCTGCGCCGCCAGCTCGAAGCCATGCCCGACGGTGGCGTGTTCGCCATCACCATTCCCGAGCAGCCCTACCGCTGCCCGCCCGGCCCTTACGAGCGCGCCTCGGTGGTGGCCGGCTATTTCAAGGCCCACAAGCCGCGCAGCAAGGTGCTCATCCTCGATGCCAATCAGGACGTCATTTCCAAAGGCGCCCTGTTCAAGAGGGTCTGGGCCGAACAGTACAAGGGCATCCTCGAGTACCGCCCGCAGCACCGCGTCAGCGCCGTGGACGGCAAGGCCGGCCTGATCAAGTTCGATGTGCAGGAAGACGTCAAGGCCAACGTGCTCAACGTGCTGCCGGCCATGCGCGCCGGTGGCATTGCGGTGCAGACGGGCCTGAACAACTTGGCCAACAACCGCTGGTGCGGCGTCAACTACCTGAACTTCGAGTCCACGGTGGCCAAAGACGTGCACGTGCTGGGCGACGCCATCCAGATCGCGCCGGGCATGCCCAAGAGCGGTCACATGGCCAACAGCCATGCCAAGGTGGCGGCTGCCGCCATCGTGGCCGAGTTCTCAGGCTGGCCCATCAACCCGGCGCCCATGCTCACCAACACCTGCTACAGCTATGTGGACCCCAAGACGGCCATCCACGTGGCCAGCGTGCACGAGTACGTGGCGGCCGAGAAGACCTTCAAGACTGTGGCCGGCTCCGGTGGCGTGAGCGCCGCGCCCACCGAGCTCGAGGGCGTGTACGCCTGGAGCTGGGCTTCCAACATTTGGTCCGATACGCTGGCCTGATCCTGGCCTGACTCTTCCCGGGCCGCCTTCACCGCGGGCGGCCCGGGCCCCATGGCCCTTGCGGGCCGGCGCCTGGCTGGCGCGCTCTCTTCCCCCTCATGTCTTCTGCCCCACCAACTCTTCCCCTGTGGCGGCAGCTGCAGGCTGCCGCCAGCGTGGTCGCCGCAGTGCGGGCGGGCCGTTCGACCACGCAGGTGCTTGAGCGCCTGGAGCCTGCCCTGCGCGGCGGCGCCCAGGCTTTGTCCTTCCAGGCCCTGCGCTGGCTGGGCCTGGCCCAGGCCTTGCGCCAGCAACTGGCCCAGCGGCCGCCGCCACCCGAAGCCGATGCCCTTTTGTGCACGGTGCTGGCGCTGGCGGCCAAGCCGCCGGGTTCAGAAGGCGCGGATTACGCCCCCCACACCTTGGTGAGCCAGGCGGTGGAGGCGGCCAAGCAGTCGCCGGCCACGCGCCATCAGGCCAGCTTTCTCAACGGCTGCCTGCGCCGCTTCTTGCGCGAACGTGAGCCCCTGCTGGCCCTGGCCGAGCGCCAGCCCGAGGCGCAGTGGAACCACCCCGATTGGTGGGTCCGCCAACTGCGCCAGGACCACCCCGAGCAGTGGCAGGCCATCTTGCAGGCCAGCAACCGCCGCGCGCCCCTGACCTTGCGCGTCAACGCCCGGCGGACGGATCGCGCCTCCTACCTGGCCGCGCTGGCCGAGGCGGGCGTGCCGGCCCAAGCCGTGGGCGAGCAGGGCCTGGTGCTGGCGCGTTCGGTGCCCGTGACGCAGCTGCCAGGCTATGCCGAAGGCTGGTTCTCGGTGCAGGATGCCGGCGCGCAGCAGGCCGCGCCCTTGTTGCTGGAGGGCCTGGCACCGGCCGCTGGCAGCCGGCTGCGGCTGCTCGACGCCTGCGCCGCCCCCGGCGGCAAGACCGCTCACCTGCTGGAGCGGGCCGACGCCCAGGTGCTGGCCCTGGACATGGATGCCCAGCGTTGCCAGCGCATCACGCAGAACCTCGCCCGCCTGGGCCTGCAAGCGACGGTGCAAGCGGCCGACGCCGGATCGCCGGCCGCCTGGTGGGACGGCCAGCCCTTTGACGGCATCTTGCTTGACGCGCCCTGCACGGCCTCGGGCATCGTGCGCCGCCATCCCGATGTGCGCTGGCTGCGCCGCCCCGCTGATGTGGCGCAGCTGGCGCAGCAGCAGGCCAGGCTGCTCGAGGCCCTGTGGCCGCTGCTCAAGCCCGGCGGTCAGCTGCTGTATTGCACCTGCTCGGTGTTCAAGGCCGAAGGCCAGCAGCAGATCCAAACGTTTCTTGCGCACCACACCGATGCGCAAATGAGGCCATCCCCAGGCCATTTGCTGCCGGGCGCTGCCGGTGAACGTGCCCAGTTGCCGGACAATCCGGACGGTGAGCACGACGGTTTTTTCTACGCCCTTCTTCGCAAGCTGGCGCCCTGAGCGGCTGGCCCGTGGCGTGCGCAGCTTGCTGGCCAGCTGGCTGCTGCTGGCGGCCGGCTGGTGCAGTGCCTGGGCGGCCGAACTGTCCGGCCTGCGCACAGAACGCGGGGATGAAGGCATCTACCTCACGGCCACTGTGAAGTTTGAGCTGCCCCCGGCGGTGGAGGAGGCCTTGCTCAAGGGCGTGGCCCTGATCTTCGTGGCCGAGGCCGACATTTACCGCGAGCGCTGGTACTGGACCGACCTGCGGGCGTCGGCGGCCGTTCGCAGCATGCGCCTGGCCTACCAGCCCCTGACCCGCCGCTGGCGCGTGAGTCTGGGCGGGGAGGGGGGTGGCCGCGTCACGCTGGCCCAGACCTACGACACCCTGGCCGAAGCCCAGAGCGCCATCGAGCGCATCTCCCGCTGGAAGATCGCCGAACTGCCCGACGTGGAGGGCAGCGGTCATTACCTGGACTTCCGTTTTCGCCTCGACCTCAGCCAGCTGCCCCGCCCCTTTCAGATTGGCATCGCGGGCCAGCGCGAGTGGCAGATTTCGCTGGCGCGCACCCAGCGGCTGCGGCTGGAGCGGCGCGCTGCCGACACCCCGGCCGCGGACAAGTAAGCCATGAACGCCCCGGCGGCCCCTTCGCCCCTGCGCACCAGCCGCGCCTTCCGCTGGGCCCTGGGTGTCGGCCTCGGGGTGGTGGGAGCCCTGTCCCTGGTGCTGCTGTTCATGTTGGCTCAGGCCACGGGCAACCGCGAGCTCTACGAGCGTTACTACGCCATCTTGTTCATCCTGAACGTGGGGCTGACCTCGCTGCTGCTGGCCGTCATCGTGTGGCTGGTCGTGCGCATGGGCATGCGTTTGCGGCAGGGCAAGTTTGGCAGCCGCCTGCTGGTCAAGCTGGCGGCCATCTTCGCCCTGGTGGGTGTGTTGCCCGGCGTGATGATCTATGTGGTGTCCTACCAGTTCGTCAACCGCTCCATCGAAAGCTGGTTCGACGTGCGGGTGGAAAGCGCCCTGAGCGCCGGCCTGCAACTGGGCCGCGCCACGCTGGACCGCATGTCGGCCGACCTGGGCGCCCGCACCCGGCTGGCGGCACGCCAGGTGGCCGAGGCGGCCGATGGCGGCACCAGCCTGACCCTCGAACGCCTGCGCGAGCAATTGGGTGCGCGCGACATCACCTTGTGGAGCGCTTCCGGCCAGCTGCTGGCCAGCGCCAGCGACGGGCCGCTGATCATCGGTGCGGCCGAGCGCCCGGGCGCGGCCCAGATGCGGCAGGCCCGCAGTCAAGGCGTGCTCACGCAAATCGATGGCCTGGACGACCTGAGCTCACCCGCCCAGAGCGGCCTGATACCCAAGGCGCGCCTGCGCGCGGTCAGCGTGGTCAACCCCGCCAGCTTTGATTTTTCGCAAGGCACGCGCTACCTGCAGATCACGGAGGAACTGCCGCCCGACCTGGTGGCCAACGCCATGGCCGTGCAGGAGGCCAACCGCGAGTACCAGGAGCGAGCCCTGGCCCGCGAAGGCCTCAAGCGCATGTACATCGGCACGCTCACGCTGGCGCTGTTCCTGGCGGTGTTTGGGGCCGTGCTGCTGGCGGTGATTCTGGGTACGCAGCTGGCCAAGCCCCTCTTGGTGCTGGCCGAAGGCGTGCGCCAGGTGGCGCGTGGCGACCTGCGGCCCAAGGCGGTGCTGCAATCGCGCGACGAACTCGGCGGCCTGACCCGCTCCTTTGCCGAGATGACGCAGCAGCTCTCCGACGCCCGCTCGGCCGTGCAGGCCAGCATGAGCCAGGTCGATGCCGCGCGCGCCAGCCTGCAGACCATCCTCGATAACCTGACCGCCGGCGTCATGTTGCTCGATGCGCAAGGCCGCATCCTCACCTCCAACCCTGGTGCCACCCGCATCCTGCGCGCGCCGCTGGCCGCCTTCGTCGGCCGGCCGCTGAGCGAGGTGCCAGGCCTGCAGGTGCTGGGGCAGGGCGTGCAGGCCCAGTTCCAGGCCTTCCTGCAGGAGCAGGCCGTGCATGGCCTGGAGCACTGGCAGCAGTCCTTCGAGCTGCCCCTGGCCCCAGTGGGCGCGCAGGAGCACCGCATCACCCTGATCGCCCGCGGCGCGGCCATGCCGGGCACCCAGGAGTGGCTGCTGGTGTTCGACGACGTCTCCGACCTGGTCTCGGCCCAGCGCGTGGAGGCCTGGGGTGAGGTGGCCCGGCGCCTCGCCCATGAGATCAAGAATCCGCTCACCCCCATCCAGCTGTCAGCTGAGCGCCTGGAGATGAAGCTGGCCAACAAGCTCAACCCGCCCGAGCAGCAGGTGCTGACCAAGTCGGTCAAGACCATCGTCGACCAGGTCGACGCCATGAAGCGCCTGGTCAATGAGTTCCGCGACTACGCCCGCCTGCCCAGCGCCGACTTGAAGCCCGTGGACCTCAATGCCCTGGTGACCGACGTGATGCAGCTGTATCCGCAGGAAGCGGCGGCGGTGCCCGTGCGAGTGGAGCTCGCGCCCGATGCCCCCGCCGTGATGGGCGATGCGCAGCAGCTGCGCCAGGTCATCCACAACCTGCTGCAAAACGCCCAGGACGCGCACGAAGGCAAGGCCTTCGATGAGGCGGGCACCCAAGCCCTGGTGGTCATCAGCACCGAGCGCAGCGCCAGTGGCCGCCGCGTGCGCCTGGTGGTGCGTGACAACGGCACCGGTTTCCCCGAGAACATCCTCAAGCGGGCCTTTGAGCCCTATGTCACCACCAAGGTCAAGGGCACGGGCCTGGGCCTGGCCGTGGTGCGCAAGATCGTCGACGAACACCACGCGCGCATCGACATCACCAACCGGGTCAGCGAGGGCGTCCTGCAGGGGGCCCAAGTCTCGCTATCATTCCCGGTGGCGTCAGCCTCCTGAGGGCCCGGCGCTTTCGGTTGTTCAGGTCTTCAACGGGTAATCAGCGGGATCGGGCTTCATGGCAAACATACTGGTGGTCGACGACGAATTGGGCATCCGCGACCTGCTGTCCGAAATCCTCAATGATGAAGGCCACCAGGTGGACCTGGCCGAGAACGCCGCCCAGGCCCGTGCCGTGCGACAGCGCCTGCGGCCCGACCTGGTGCTGCTGGACATCTGGATGCCCGACACCGACGGCGTCACCCTGCTCAAAGAGTGGTCCACCTCGGGCCTCTTGACCATGCCCGTCATCATGATGAGCGGTCACGCCACCATCGACACCGCGGTGGAGGCCACCAAGATCGGCGCCATGTCCTTCCTGGAAAAGCCGATCACCATGCAAAAGCTGCTGCAGGCCGTGGAGCAGGGCCTGACCCGCCACGCGCCCCGCAAGCCCGCGCCACCTTTGCTGGGCGTGCTGCCCGGCCCGGCTGATGCCTTGCCCGATGCCGAACTGCCGGACCTCACAGAACCCGCGGGCCCCCAGCCTGTCCAGAGCTTTGACCTGGAAAAGCCGCTGCGCGATGCGCGCGATGAATTCGAGAAAGCCTACTTTGAGTTCCACTTGGCCAAAGAAGGCGGCTCCATGACCCGCGTGGCCGAACGCACAGGCCTGGAGCGCACCCACCTTTACCGCAAGCTCAAGCAACTGGGTGTGGACCTCTCGCGCGGCAAGCGCGGCAATTAAGGCCATCCCTCAGGAGGAAGGCGCTGGGGCGTCTGATATACTTTCGCGCTCTGGCCCGGTAGCTCAGTCGGTAGAGCAGAGGATTGAAAATCCTTGTGTCGGTGGTTCGATTCCGCCCCAGGCCACCAAATAAAAAACCGCTGTCCCCTCAAAGGGCAGCGGTTTTTTCGTTACGGGCCCGAAGCCCGGGCGTCAGCGGGCGCGAAGAAGCGCTTCGACCTCCAGCAAGATGAACTCGTTGTCATCGGCGCGATTGGGTTCACGCGATGATGAGAACGGAAGATTGTTGTCGTTGCCCACAATGATGTGACGCTCGTCCACAACGTCCACGTTCTCAATCGTGAAGAACGGGAAGGTCAGAACCCGATTGTTCAGGGGCTTACGGGCTTTGCCTTGGCGGTCCTGAATTTTCATGAGATCCACGTAGCCGATCTTGCGGACGGGCCCATTGACGTTCGCATCACTCATTTCGATCTTCACCACCCGTTTGAACTTTGCCAGCTCGTGAAAGCAGTTGGGCGACGGTTTGGCATCGGGGCAGGCACGGTCCTGGGTGCCCTCACCGTTATCGCGCTCGATGACCAAGGCAGTCGTGGCGTCAATCATGTTGAAATCGCCAATCGCGGTCGCGCCTGGCGACAGAACGTACTTCCAGTGACGGCCCGTCCACTTTTCCTCAGCCACTGAAAACTCGAGGACTCGCAGGACCTGCTGACCGTCGTGCTTTTCCCAGTCTTTGGTGTTGTGATCCCAGAGGGGGCCTTCCAACAGGCCGTAGAGAAAGCGTCCATCCTTGCTGGCGGCCAATCCCTCATATCCCCGTGAGCGGCCTAGGTTGACAGCAGGCGGCATCGTCTGTCCTGGGTTGGGCGCAACCACGCGGAAATGATCGGGCGACATGACAGGCTTGCCGTCAGCCATGGTTTCGAAAACGGCTTCCACCCGGCCATCCATCGAGGCTCGAATCAGATAGGGGCCGAATTCGTCGCCGATCCAGATCTTGCCGGCAATGATCTGAAAACCCTCGAGGTCAAAGTCGGCACCGGTCAGGTAGCGCTTGCTCGTACCTTCGTGGACGATCCGAAAGGGGACCTTCTTGTCGGGGTCATGGAGAAAGACGGTGCCAAGGCGGGCGATGGCGCCAGCTTCCCAATCGATCTTGTAATGGGACAGAAAAAGTGCGGCATCCGGAGAGTTCGCTTTCGTTCCGAAGCCGTTGTCGGTGAGCACCCAAAACGTGCCGTCGGGCATTCTCTTCACACCTGAATGCCCCTGAACCGGCTGACCTTTGAAGGGAAGAAAAACGCCTGTCGGACGACCACCCGAGCGGCCTTCGAAGGTTCCGATGCGGTCATTGCGAACCATCGAATTCGTAAATTTTCCGGAGATCTTCAGGTCTTCGGGTGCATCCTCAGGCAT
>JAIXPL010000084.1 GCA_027486255.1 Comamonadaceae bacterium | reverse complement strand
CTGGATGGAGGTGATCGAGCCCACCTTGGTGGAGGTGATGCGCTCCTGCAGGCGGCCCATTTCCTCGGCCAGCGTCGGCTGGTAACCCACGGCCGAAGGCATGCGGCCCAGCAGGGCGGACACTTCGGTACCGGCCAGGGTGTAGCGGTAGATGTTGTCCACGAAGAACAGCACATCACGACCTTCGTCACGGAAGGATTCGGCAATGGTCAAGCCGGTCAGGGCCACGCGCAGACGGTTGCCCGGGGGCTCGTTCATCTGGCCGTAGACCATGGCCACTTTGGATTCGGCCAGGTCGTCGAGCTTGACAACGCCGGAGTCGGCCATCTCGTGATAGAAGTCATTGCCCTCGCGGGTACGCTCGCCCACACCGGCGAACACCGACAGACCCGAGTGGGCTTTGGCGATGTTGTTGATGAGTTCCATCATGTTCACGGTCTTGCCCACACCGGCACCACCGAACAGGCCCACCTTGCCACCCTTGGCAAACGGGCAGACCAGGTCAATCACCTTGATGCCGGTTTCCAGCAGCTCCTGCGAAGGCGACAGCTCGTCATAGGCGGGGGCCTTGCGGTGGATGGGGGCGGTGAGGGTCTGGTCGACCGGGCCACGCTCGTCGATGGGGTTGCCCAGCACGTCCATGATGCGGCCCAGCGTCGCCTTGCCCACGGGCACGGTGATGTTGGCGTTGGTGTTGTAGACCACGTTGCCGCGGCGCAGGCCGTCGGACGAACCCAGGGCGATGGTGCGAACCACGCCGTCACCGAGCTGCTGCTGCACTTCAAGCGTCAGGGCAGAACCTTCCATCTTGAGGGCGTCGTAAATGCTGGGCATCTGGTCACGGGCAAATTCCACGTCCACCACAGCGCCAATACACTGAACAATCTTGCCTTGAGCTTGAGCCATGATTGAATCCTTTTCCGTTCTTTAAATCTTCGTTCGACGTCGGCCAGAAGGCTTTAGACGGCGGCCGCACCGGCCACGATCTCCGAAAGCTCTTTCGTGATCGCCGCCTGGCGGGTTTTGTTGTAGACCAGCTTGAGTTCCGAGATCACATTGCCGGCGTTGTCGGTGGCGGCCTTCATGGCCACCATGCGAGCAGACTGCTCGGACGCCATGTTCTCGGCCACCGCCTGGTAGACCTGTGCCTCCACATAGCGAAGCAGCAGGTCGTCGATGACGGTTTGCGCATCGGGCTCGTAGATGTAGTCCCAGCCATGCTCGCCTTGATCGGCTTCGAGCTTGGCCAGGGGTAGCAACTGCTCAATCACGGCTTCCTGGCGCATGGTGTTGATGAACTTGGTGTAGCACAGCTGCACCGAGTTGATCTTGCCTTGGGCGTACTGATCGAGCAGCACCTTGACGGGGCCGATCAGCTTGTCAAGGTGCGGCTGGTCACCCATTTGCGTGAGCTGCGAGACCACCGAGACGCCAATGCGGTTGAGAAAGCCCAGGCCCTTGTTGCCAATGGCCACGGCCTGCACCTTGTGCCCACCCGCTTGCGCCTCGCGCAGCTTGCCGGTGAGGGCGCGCAGCACGTTGGTGTTCATGCCGCCACACAGGCCCTTGTCGGTGGTGACGACGATGAAGCCCGTGGCCTTGGCATCGTTCACCTGCATGAAGGGGTGCGTGTAATCGGGGTGGGCCTGGCTCAGGTTGGCCGCGATGTTACGAACCTTGTCGCTGTAGGGGCGAGCCGCGCGCATCCGGTCCTGCGCCTTACGCATCTTGGACGCGGCCACCATTTCCATGGCCTTGGTGATCTTCTTGGTGTTCTCCACCGATTTGATCTTGCCGCGGATTTCCTTGCCTGCTGCCATATGAGTTCCTAGAGGGTTCTAAGCTTGCGAGAGCGTCAGCGGCTCAGGCGAAGGACTTCTGGAACTCGGTGATGGCGGCGGTCAGCTCGGCTTCGGCATCCTTGTCCAAGGCCTTATTCGCCTCCAGCTTGCCCAGGAGAGCGGCGTATTTGTCTTTGAGGAAGCTGTGCAGGCCAGATTCAAAGGCCAAGACCTTCTTGACCTCGATGTCGTCCATGAAACCCTTGTTCACGGCGAACAGCGTCGAGGCCATCAGGCTGATGGGCAGCGGGCTGTACTGGGGCTGCTTGAGCAGTTCAGTGACGCGGGCGCCACGATCCAGCTGCTTCTTGGTCGAGGCATCCAGGTCCGAGGCAAACTGCGCGAACGCGGCCAATTCACGGTACTGGGCCAGGTCGGTACGGATACCACCGGAGAGGTTCTTGATCAGCTTGGTCTGGGCGGCACCGCCGACGCGCGACACCGAGATACCAGCGTTGATGGCGGGACGGATACCGGCGTTGAACAGGCTGGTTTCCAGGAAGATCTGGCCGTCCGTGATGGAGATCACGTTGGTCGGCACGAAGGCAGACACGTCGCCGGCCTGGGTCTCGATCACCGGCAGTGCGGTGAGCGAGCCGGTCTTGCCCTTGACTTCACCCTTGGTGAAGGCTTCAACGTAGTCGGAATTCACACGAGCGGCGCGCTCGAGCAGACGGCTGTGGAGATAAAACACGTCGCCGGGGAAGGCTTCACGGCCCGGGGGGCGGCGCAGCAGCAGCGAAACCTGACGGTAGGCCACGGCCTGCTTGGACAGGTCGTCATAAACGATCAGCGCGTCCTGGCCGCGGTCGCGGAAGTACTCGCCCATGGTGCAGCCGGAGTAGGCCGAGACATACTGCATGGCAGCTGACTCGGAGGCCGAAGCCGCCACCACGATGGTGTAGTCCATGGCGCCGGCCTGCTCGAGGGCGCGCACCACGTTCTTGATCGACGACGCCTTCTGACCGATGGCGACGTAGATGCAGGTCATGTTCTGACCTTTTTGGTTGATGATCGCGTCGATCGCCACAGCGGTCTTGCCGGTCTGGCGGTCGCCAATGATCAGCTCGCGCTGGCCACGGCCGATCGGGACCATGGAGTCGATGGACTTCAGGCCGGTCTGCATCGGCTGGTCCACCGATTTACGCGCGATCACGCCCGGAGCAACCTTCTCGATCACGTCGGTCATCTTGGCGTTGATAGGGCCCTTGCCGTCGATGGGCTGGCCCAGTGCGTTGACGACGCGGCCGATCAGCTCGGGGCCAACCGGCACTTCCAGAATGCGGCCCGTGCACTTGACGGTGTTGCCTTCAGCGATGTGTTCGTACTCGCCCAAGATCACGGCGCCGACCGAGTCACGCTCGAGGTTCAGGGCCAGACCGAAGGTAGGCACACCGGCTGCCGTGGCGGGGAATTCCAGCATCTCGCCCTGCATCACGTCAGACAGGCCGTGGATGCGCACGATGCCGTCGGCCACGGACACCACGGTGCCCTGGTTGCGGATGTCGGCGCTGGCGCCCAGGCCCTGGATGCGGCTTTTGATCAGTTCAGAAATTTCTGCGGGATTGAGTTGCATGACTCTTTCCTTCTTTCAAGGTTGTTGGCTGTCGGAGCTCATGCTCAGGCGATCAGGGCCACTTTCATTTGTTCCAAACGGGCTTTGACAGAGGCATCAAGCACCTCATCACCCACCACGACGCGCACACCACCGATGATCTCGGGGTCGAGCTCCACGCGCACGTTGAGCTTGCGGCCAAAGCGCTTTTCCAGCGTCACGGCCAGGTCGGCAACACTGGCATCGTCCATCGCGAAGGCGCTGTAGACGATGGCGTCAGACGAGCCGGCCTGTGCGTTCACGAGGGCGCGGAACTGACTGGCGATGTCCGGCAGGACGCTTAGACGACCGTTGTCGATGACCGTGTGCAGGAAGTTGCGGGCCTTCTCGGACAAGGCCGACTTGGCCACGCCGGTCAACACGTCAAAGGTCTGCTGCGCGCTGACATTGGGGTCGGTTGCAAACTGCTGGAGTTGTGAGTTCGCCGCAATGGCGGCGAGCTCATCAAGCCAGTCGGCGGTGGCAGCCAGTTCCGTGCCGCAGGCCTTATACAGGGCCTCAGCGTAGGGGCGGGCGATGGTGGCAAGTTCGGCCATGTCTTAAAGCTCGGTTTTCAGGCGACCCAGAAGATCGGCATGCACACTGGCGTTGACTTCCTTGCGCAGGATCTGCTCGGCACCCTTGATGACCAGTGCAGCGACCTGCTCGCGCAGGGCTTCACGGGCCTGGACAGCCTGCTGCTGGGCCTCAACCTTGGCCGCGGCAATGATCTTGGCAGCTTCTTCCGAAGCCCTGGCCTTGGCCTCCTCGATCATGGCCTGGGCGCGGCGCTCGGCCTCGGCCAGACGCACCGCCGAGTCGTTGCGCGACTTGGCCAGCTCATCTTCCACCCGCTTGTTGGCATGGGAGAGTTCAGCCTTAGCCTTGTCGGCGGCAGCCAGACCGTCAGCGATTTTTTGTGCCCGCTCGTCCAGCGCTTTGGTGATCGGGGGCCACACGAATTTCATCGTGAACCACACCAGGATCGCGAAAACGACAGCCTGCAGGAACAGAGTTGCGTTGATATTCACGTCTCAATCCTTCTACGGCTTGAAGGGGGTCGGGCGATTAGCGCAGGACGAAGGGGTTGGCGAAAGCGAACAGCAGGGCGATGGCAACACCGATCAGGAAGGCGGCGTCGATCAGGCCAGCCAGAATGAACATCTTGGCCTGCAGGTCGTTCATCAGTTCAGGCTGGCGTGCCGCAGACTCCAGGAACTTGCCGCCCATCAGGCCAATGCCGATGGAGGCGCCAACCGCACCCAGACCAACGATCAAACCGCAGCCCAAAGCGACCAAGCCGAGAATGTTTTCCATGAGAAGCTCCTAGTGAAGAAAAGAAAGAAAAAACAAGGGGAAGAAATCATCAATGAGCGTCGTGCGCCTGACCGGTATAGATCAGGGTCAACATCATAAAGATGAAGGCTTGCAGAGTGATCACAAGGATGTGGAAGATGGTCCACACGGATCCGGCGATGACATGGCCAATGGCCAGGCCCACGCCTGTGGCAGACAAGGCCCAGCCACCACCCATCAGGGCAATGAGCATGAACACCAGCTCACCTGCAAACATGTTGCCAAACAGTCGCATGCCATGCGAGACCGTCTTGGCCAGATATTCAATCATCTGCATCAAGAAATTGATGGGGTAGAGCGCCCAGTGGTTGCCAAAGGGAGCGGCCACCAATTCATGCGCCCAGCCGCCCAGACCCTTGATCTTGATGTTGTAGACCAGGCAGATCAGCAGCACCGAGATGGACAGGCCCAGAGTGGTGGACAGGTCGGCGGTGGGCACGACGCGCATGTAGTCCTTGAAACCCATGGCCGGACCGGCGGTGTGCCAGATGTGGGGGATAAGGTCCACGGGCAACATGTCCATGGCGTTCATCAGGAAGATCCAGACAAATACGGTCAGCGCCAAGGGCGAGATCAGCTTGCGGCTCTGAGCGTTGTGAATCACGCCGCGGGCTTGGTTCTCCACCATTTCGGACAAGATTTCCACTGCGGCCTGGAAACGGCCCGGCACGCCAGACGTGGCCTTGCGCGCAGCCGACCACAGGAGAAAACAGCCCAGAGCACCGAGCACCACCGAGAAGAACACCGAATCCAGATTGAACAAGCTGAAATCCACCACGCTGGTTTGCTTGACGTTCTGGAAATTGAAGTCCATCTGCAGATGCTGCAGGTGGTGCTGGATGTACTCCCCAGCCGAAGGCCCTTGTGTGCCGGCGTTTTCAGCAACCATAAATTACCCATTCATCCAAAATCAAACCCGAGAGGAGCGATGCTGCCGCCACTTGCTCAGAAGCATCGCCAGCCCATACACCTTCAGGGTGATGACAAACCCAGCCACCATGGCCACCCAATCGAGTTCCGTCACCACCCGGGGCGCCGCCAGGAGCAACGCCACCGTCAACACAATCTTGACCAGTTCCCAGACAAAGAAACTGATCAGGGCCGAAGCCGCCTGCCGCTGGCGCATCTGACGCGCCAGTGCGCGGGCAAACACCAAGGCAGGCACACACACCGACAACACACCCCAAGCCACCGATGCAACCAGGTTGACCTTGCCCGTGAAGGCTGCCGTCAGCCCCACCAGGACCAGGCCCACCAGAGCCTGCAAGCCCAAGACCTGCCATGGCGAGATGCTGGGTTGGCGCTCCCGCCACGCCGAAGCCTCTTGCGCCGTCAGGGGCTCGAGAACTTCCGCTTGATCATCATCTGCAAGTACCTTGTATGTGTTCTTCACTTGCGGATGCCCGACTCTCAAGGAGGATGTCGCCTCTTCCGGCCCGCCACGCAGGACAAGCCCGTGTGCAAACCGCAATATTTTGTCTTCGCCGCATGACACTAACTTGACAATCCAGCGTACCCGGCAAAGCTCTGCATTATACGTAGAAACCAGCGGTTACCGTCAAGGAGAATGGCTCGTAAGCCCTTTGGGCTGGCCATCCTCATGCGGCAGAGGGACAATCAGGCTACCACTGGCGGGCAGAAGCACCGCCTGTTTTCCTCCCCGCGCATCCAGGCGACCGATGTCCACCCGCACTGACTCTCTCATCACCTACCCGAGCCTTTTTCCCATCAAGGTGATGGGCGAGAAGGTCGAGGCGCTGCTCCCGGCTGTGACCCAGGTGGCCCGCATGTTGGATCCGACCTTTGATGAACGCACCATTGAGCTGCGCGAGAGCAAGGGGGGGCGCTACCTCGGGATCACCATCACCGTGACCGCCACCAGCCGTGAGCAGCTCGACGAGCTTTACCGCACCTTGTCGACCCATCCGCTGGTGAAGGTGGTGCTCTGAGCGCAGCCGTGGTCATGCGGCGCCTGGGGCGGGTCGAGTACCTGCCCACCTATGAGGCCATGCAGGCCTTCACCGCCGCCCGTTCGCCCGAGACCGAGGACGAGCTCTGGCTCTGCGAACACCCCTCCGTCTACACCCAGGGCCTGGCCGGCCAGGCCGGTCACGTGCTGGCGCCCGGCCACATCCCGGTGGTGCAGACCAACCGGGGCGGGCAAGTCACCTACCACGGCCCCGGACAGGTGGTGGCCTACCCGCTGATCAATCTTCAGCGCGCTGGCTACTTCGTCAAGGAGTACGTGTACCGCATCGAGGAGGCCGTCATCCGCACACTGGCCCACTTTGGTGTGACCGGCCACCGCGTCGCGGGCTCGCCCGGCATCTATGTGCGGCTGGACGACCCCTTTGCCCACGGCGCGCTCACGGGCCCCCGACCGGCAAGCGATCCGTTTCGTGGCCTGGGCAAGATCGCCG
>JAIXPL010000058.1 GCA_027486255.1 Comamonadaceae bacterium | reverse complement strand
TTTCTTCTATACAGCGCTGGTGTTTAACAGCAAGGAAACAGCAGATAACTTGAAGAAAAGCGGTGCGTTCATTCCCGGGATTCGTCCAGGCGAGCAGACAGCCCGTTACATCGACAAGATCCTGACACGCTTGACACTTGCCGGCGCAGTCTACATCACCCTGGTGTGTTTATTGCCGGAATTTATGCAAGCCCAGTGGAAAGTACCATTCTATTTCGGCGGTACTTCTTTATTGATTATTGTAGTTGTCACCATGGATTTTATGGCGCAAGTACAGAACTACGTGATGTCGCAGCAATATGATTCGCTGCTGCGCAAAGCAAATTTCAAGGGCGGAATTCCGACGCGTTAAGCGCGGTAAACATACCGAATGGCAAAAGACGACGTCATACAGATGCAGGGCGAGATTCTTGAGAATCTCCCAAATGCAACATTTCGAGTGAAGCTGGAGAACGGACACGTGGTGCTCGGGCATATTTCAGGTAAAATGCGGATGAACTATATTCGCATTCTCCCTGGAGACAAGGTGACGGTGGAGTTAACGCCGTACGACTTGAGCCGAGCCCGCATTGTGTTCCGTACCAAGTAACACACTGAATCAAACCAAAGAAGCGAAAGAAAGAGCCCAAAAATGAAAGTTCTCGCATCAGTCAAGCGGATCTGCCGCAACTGCAAGATCATCAAGCGCAAAGGCGTAGTCCGCGTTATCTGCGTGGAACCACGTCACAAGCAGCGTCAAGGTTAATCGAGGAATAACAAATGGCACGTATTGCAGGGGTTAATATCCCAAATCATCAGCATACCGTTATCGGCCTGACAGCCATCTACGGTGTGGGCCGTCCACGCGCAGAGAAAATCTGTGCATCGACCGGTGTAGCAACCAACAAAAAGATCAAAGATCTGGATGACAGCGAACTGGAAAAACTGCGCGATGAAGTAGGTAAATTCATCGTCGAAGGCGATCTGCGTCGTGAACTGTCCATGAACATCAAGCGTTTGATGGATCTGGGTTGCTACCGCGGCATGCGTCATCGTAAGGGTCTGCCTTGCCGTGGCCAGCGTACGCGTACGAACGCACGTACCCGCAAGGGACCGCGTAAAGCCGCTCAATCGCTGAAAAAATAATCCGCTAGGGAATAATTATGGCTAAGTCGCAAAATAACGCCGCATCAGCACGCGTGCGTAAAAAGGTTAAAAAGAACGTCGCTGAAGGCATCGCACATGTCCACGCTTCGTTCAATAACACCATCATTACCATCACCGATCGTCAAGGCAATGCCTTGTCGTGGGCTACCTCCGGCGGTGCAGGCTTCAAGGGTTCGCGTAAATCGACCCCGTTCGCAGCGCAGGTCGCCGCGGAAGCCGCTGGTAAAGTGGCTGTTGAGTGTGGCGTCAAGAACCTGGAAGTACGCATCAAGGGCCCAGGTCCTGGTCGTGAATCCGCTGTTCGCGCGCTGAACAACCTGGGCATCAAGATCACCGAGATCCAGGACGTGACGCCGGTACCGCACAACGGTTGCCGTCCACCGAAACGCCGTCGTATCTAAGATAGTGTTGCAGAGGGCGCTTCGGCGCCAGCTGCTTTTCTGTCTGTTGTATTAGTACAGTTGTGTGAAATTGCTGGAGCAGGGAGCCGGAAACGGTTATACTGCCCGGCTGTTCTTGCCTGTCAAATTCCATTTGGCGGGTTTTTCGTTTTCAGCCACCGTCTGATTGAAGCTGAGTCAGACTAGCGCCTAACCGCAGCAGCGTGTTTGATCATGCATGTGGCTGGGGCGTTATCATTTAAAAAAAGGAAGTATCGTGGCACGTTATATCGGACCTAAAGCAAAACTTTCCCGCCGTGAAGGTACAGACCTGTTCCTGAAGAGCGCCCGTCGCTCGCTGGACAGCAAGTGCAAACTGGACGTCAAACCAGGCCAGCACGGTGTCAAATCCGGCGCCCGCACCTCGGACTACGGTAACCAACTGCGCGAAAAGCAAAAAGTAAAACGCATGTACGGCGTGCTGGAACGTCAATTCCGCCGCTACTTCGCTGAAGCAGACCGTCGTAAAGGCAACACCGGCGAAACGCTGTTGAAGTTGCTGGAAACGCGTCTGGACAACGTTTGCTACCGCATGGGCTTTGGCTCGACCCGCGCTGAAGCGCGTCAATTGGTCAGCCACAAAGCGTTCACCGTGAACGGTATCGTTGTGAACATCGCTTCGTACGCCGTCAAAGTTGGCGACATCGTTGCTGTTCGTGAAAAATCGAAAAAGCAAGTGCGTATCGTTGAAGCACTGTCGCTGGCTGAACAAGTTGGTATGCCTAGCTGGGTTTCGGTTGATGCCAAGAAAATGGAAGGTACCTTCAAGTCCCTGCCAGAGCGTAACGAAATCGCTAACGACGTCAACGAATCGCTGATCGTCGAGCTGTACTCGCGTTAATTTTTCATTCCCGGGGCGCGCTCATGCGCTGCTCCGGGTTGCTTCACCCGGCCTTATCGGTGTAACGAGCCGAGGGTATTGAGAGGAAGACTGCATGCAAACCAATTTGTTGAAACCCAAAACCATCAACGTCGAGCAGCTGGGCACCAACCGCGCCAAGGTGACTCTGGAGCCCTTCGAGCGTGGCTACGGCCACACCCTGGGCAATGCCCTGCGCCGTGTGCTGCTGTCGTCCATGGTCGGCCATGCCGCCACCGAGGTGACCATCGCCGGCGTGCTGCATGAGTACTCTTCCATCGATGGCGTGCAGGAGGATGTGGTCAACATCCTCCTGAACCTCAAGGGCGTGGTGTTCAAGCTCCACAACCGCGATGAAGTCACCCTGAGCCTGCGCAAAGATGGCGAAGGTCCTGTGACCGCTGCCGACATCCAGACGCCCCATGACGTCGAGATCATCAACCCCGACCATGTCATCCTGAACCTGTCGCATGGCGGCAAGATCGACATGCAGATCAAGGTTGAGAGCGGCCGCGGCTACGTGCCCGGCACCATGCGCCGTTTCGGCGACGAGAGCACCAAGTCCATTGGCCGCATCGTGCTGGATGCTTCGTTCTCTCCGGTCCGCCGCGTCAGCTACAGCGTTGAGAACGCCCGCGTTGAGCAGCGCACCGACCTGGACAAGCTGGTGCTCGAGATCGAGACCAACGGCGCCATTTCTGCCGAAGACGCCGTGCGTGCCTCGGCCAAAATCCTGGTGGAGCAACTCGCTGTCTTCGCCCAGCTCGAGGGCAGCGAACTGGCCGCCTTTGACGCGCCGGTGCAGCGCAGCTCGCAGCAGTTCGACCCGATCTTGCTGCGCCCCGTGGACGAGCTCGAACTCACCGTTCGCTCGGCCAATTGCCTGAAGGCCGAAAACATCTATTACATCGGTGACCTGATCCAGCGCACCGAGAACGAGCTGCTCAAGACCCCCAACCTGGGTCGCAAGTCGCTCAACGAAATCAAGGAAGTGCTGGCCTCCCGCGGCCTCACCCTGGGCATGCGCCTGGAAGCCTGGCCCCCGGCCGGCCTCGACAAGCGCTGATTGATTTGAGGAAAAGCCCTCTTCAGCGATGAAGAGGCAATGTGCACGGGCAGTACCTGATACGGCTGCCTGATTACTAAACGGAAAGGAACAAGCACATGCGACACGGACACGGACTCCGCAAACTCAACCGCACGACCAGCCACCGCCTGGCCATGCTGCGCAACATGATGAACTCGCTGATCCAGCATGAGGCCATCAAGACCACGGTCCCCAAGGCCAAGGAACTGCGCCGCGTGATCGAGCCCATGATCACCCTGGCCAAAGAGCCGACGCTGGCCAACAAGCGCCTGGCCTTCGACCGCCTGCGCGACCGCGACATGGTGGTCAAGCTCTTCGCCGAACTCGGCCCGCGCTACAAGGCTCGTCCTGGTGGTTACACCCGCATCCTCAAGATGGGCTTCCGCGTGGGCGACAACGCCCCCATGGCCCTGGTGGAACTGGTGGACCGCCCCGAGGTGAGCGAGGACGCGGCTGAGCAAGCCAAGGCCGAATAAGTCAGCCTATTTCGTGTGCCACAGCTGTGTGGCGCCGATCGATTCAACGCCCACCTCGAGTGGGCGTTGTCGTTCTGGGGGTGTGTGCATGCATGCTTGCAAATTCTTTTGCTGCAAACGTGTGATGACCCTCCACACAGGCTCGTTTGCAGCTACAATAGATGTTCTAACGCGCGGTGGAGCAGCCTGGTAGCTCGTTGGGCTCATAACCCAAAGGTCGTAAGTTCAAATCTTGCCCGCGCAACCAATTAAAACGCCAACCTTTCCGGTTGGCGTTTTTCATTGTCGGCACTGAAAAAGCAGCCATCGGGCTTGCGTGAAGTGGCGGTACCTGCCCAGGGCAGACATGCCGAGAACCCCGGCACAAGCTCAGCGCCCTCAGCGATGCATGAACTCAGCTGCGGGGAATGTCCTGCCTGAGCTTGAACCGCTGCAGCTTGCCCGTCTCTGTGCGTGGCAGCGTGCTCATGAACTCGATCTGCCGCGGGTATTTAAAGGGCGCGAGCAAGGCCTTCACATGGTCCTGCAGGGCCTTGACCATGGCCGCGTCACCTATCTGGCCGGGCTTGAGCACCACGCAGGCTTTGACCACCATGCCGCGCTCTTCATCAGGCACGCCCACCACGCCGCATTCGGCCACGGCTGGGTGCTTGAGCAGCGCATCCTCCACCTCGGGGCCGCCCACGTTGTAGCCGGCGGTGATGATCATGTCGTCCGCACGCGCCTGGTAATGAAAGTGCCCGTCCTCATCCTGCATGAAGGCATCGCCCGGGTAGTTCCAACCGTCCTTCACGTAGTTGCGTTGGCGCTCATCGGCGAGGTACCGGCAGCCCGTGGGACCCATCACCGCCAGCCGGCCCACCTGGCCGCGCGCTAGCTCGCGTCCTTCATCATCCACTACCTTGGCGGTGTAGCCCGGCACCACGGGTCCGATGGCGCCGGGTTTGCACGCGCCGGGCACGCTGGAGATGAAGATGTGGAACATCTCTGTGGCACCGATGCCGTCCATCATGTCAATGCCCGTGGCTTCTTTCCACAACTGGCGCGTGGCCAGCGGCAGGGCCTCGCCTGCGCTCACGCTGATGCGCAGCGCGCGTGGGCGCTTCTCGCGCGCGAACGGCGCCATCTGGCGGTAGAAGGTCGGGGCGGTGTAGCAGATGGTGCAGCCGACTTCATCCATCAGCCGCACCATCACCTCTGGCGTATAGGGCACGCTGGGGTAGTAGACCGAGGCGCCCGCCCACATGGGAAAGACCAGCATGCCGCCCAGCCCGAAGGTAAAGGCCAGCGGTGGCGAGCCCATCACCACGTCCTCGGGGGTGGCGCGCAGCACATGGCCAGGCCAGGCTTCGCAAGCGGCCAAGATGTCGCGGTGCGAATGCACCGCCGCCTTGGGTGTGCCGGTGGTGCCCGAGGTGAAGGCCATCATGGCGATGTCGTCTGCCGAGGTGTCGCAGGGCTGCACCTGACCGTCTTTGCAAGAAGCCAGGCAGGCCAGCGACTGCGGGTCGTCCGGTCGGTTGAAGGGCACGATGCGCAGCCCCCCCTGAGCCGCTGCTTCCAGCTCATCCAGCAGCGCGCCGTCGCACAGCGCCAACTGCGGTTCTGCCTTGCGCAAGATCTCTCCAAGCTCCTTGGCGCGCAGCAGGGGCATGGTGGCCACCGCCACCAGACCGGCCTGCACCACGCCCAGCCAGGCCAGGGCCATGCCGATGGAGTTGCCGCCGCGCAGCAGCACGCGGTTGCCAGGCACCAGACCAAAGTCTTGGATGAGCAGCTGCGCGATGCGGTCGATGCGCTCGCGCGCCTCGGCGTAGCTCAGGGTAATGCGGTCCGAGCGCAGGAAGGGGCGGTTCAACCAGCCTTCGCGCTCGGCGCGGGCCATGAGCGCGCCCACCAGATTGGCCTGGTCCGGGATGCGCAGTTCAGGCAGCTCGTAGCGCATCTGCGGGCACTGTGCGGGCGGCGGCAGGCGGTCATGAACGAAGCGGTCGGTCTGCGCAGAGAAGGCGGCGGTCATGGCTGGGGCGGGGAGGACGATGGCCTTCAATTGTTTAGACTTAAAGTAATTCGTCAACCGGTGGCTTACCCTGAAGCCAGCCCGGCCACCGGATTCAGCGGGGCGCCAGCGCCAGCACCAGGCGGCCGTTCCACACCAGCTGGCCGTCCAGGACGCTGCGCTGCAGCTGGGCCTCGCGCACCACCACGCCGGCCTCCTGGCGGGCCCGCAGCATCCAGGCCGCCAGCGCCTGCGGTCTTGCGCTTTGCAGTGTCAGTTCGGCAGACTCTGCACTGAGCTCTAGATGCACCGTCTCTCCGAGGGGTGCCAGGCCCTGGCGCAGCGCCGCTTCGTCGAATGATCGCCTGGGCTGCTTGAGCAAGAGGGCCGCCTGCGTTTGAAGGCCTTGCATCTCCTGCCACTGCGATTGCAGCCGGGCTTGTTCATCAGGGGCGCTTTGCAGCGTGCGCCAGGCCGGCAGGATGCCCAAGTTCAGCAGCAGTGCCATCAGCAGCCCGACCACCGCCACCCCCAGCAGCATGCGCTCGCGTCGGCTTCGCGCCGCCAGGAACGAGGCCAGACCCTGGGCCCAGGCAGCGGGCAGTAGGCGGCCCTTCATGGGCCCGCCCGAACCAGCAGGTCCGCCCCCTGCAGGGTGAGGCTGTAACCCCGCGCCTTCATGGGGCCCACCAGGGCCTGCAGCGCGGCGGCCGACAGGTCCAGCCCCTTGAGCCGCAGCTGCCCGTCCACGTAGTCCAGGGCCTGTGGCGAGTGGCCGGCGGGCAGGGTAGGCAGCACGGCGCTGAGCATCACCGGCAGATCGCTGGCAATGGGTTGCGCGGAAGCAGCGCGCAAACGCTCGAGCGCGCGCCGCATCTGGCGCGGGGCGTCCTCGCTGGTGGTCGGCTGCGCCTGCGCAAAGGTCTGCTGCAGCATCTGCTGCAGCTGCGCCCGGCGCGTCTGCAGGTGCATGTTCTGGCTCCAGGCCAGGGCATTGAAGCCCAGCAGGTTGACGACCAGCAGGCCGCCGGCCGCCCAACGGGCATCGCGCCAACGCGGCGCTTGCAACCATTCCAGCGCGCTGCGCTGGGCGCGCCGGCGCATCTGCAGCCCCCGCGACAAGTCCCAGCGCGGCCGCGCGGCAGCGGCCCAGCGTTCGCTGCGGCGCCAGGCCTGCACCGGTCGCTGCAAGGGCGCCTGGGCGCAGTCCACCAGATCAGGCTCGGCGCTCAGGGCCAAGGCCTGGCCCTCGACCTCGTGCTGGGCCCAGCTCAGCACCTCGGGGTCGAGGGGCAGCAGACTGATGCTGCGGGGGCCGCACAGCACCATGTCCATGTGCTCGGCGGTGCCTAAGACATGCACGCGCAGCTCGCCAGGCGGCCCCCACTCCGGCAACACCCGCGTGGGTGGGCAGCCCGCCGCTTCCAGGCCCTGCACGGCCATGGCCAGCCAGCGGCGCTCGCAGGCGGCCACCCAAGTCTGCCCGCCGTCGAGTGCAAGGCTCTCACCGGCCAGGCACAGGTGCAGCTCGGCCGGTGGATCCAGCAACTCGTCTTCCAGCAGGCCCTCGAGCACGGCGCTCAGGCGCGGCGACTGCGCGCCCACGCCCGGCGGCAGCTGCACCGCGTGCCATGACAGGGCGCGCGGCGGTACCAGCGCCACCACCTCATGCGCTCGGTCCTGCACGCGGGGCAGGGCCGAGGCTGCTGCCTGTCCGGCCTCGACCACGTCGCCGTCGGCCAGCAGCATGAAGTCCAGCGGCTGGTCGGTGTAGTGCGCCTGGGGCAGGGCAATGATGAGCAGGCTCATGGCAGCGTTGGCGCGGCAGGGCCTGAACGACTTGGCTGAGGCCGCTCGCGCCGTTGCCACAAGGTTCGCACATCGCGTCCGTCGCGCTGTAACAGCGCGTGCTCCACCAGCGTCAGGGGTGCGCCCTGGCCCAGCTGCAGCTGTACCTGCACCTCGAAAAAATGCGAGTTCACCGCCTGCATCTGTTCGTTCGGCGCCTTCAGCCCCGCGGCCGCCAGGTTGGCAAAAGGCTGGGCCTGGCGCCGCGCCATCAGCTGTTGCACCTCGGTCGGCCCCAGGCCCAACACCGCCTGCAGCACAGGGGCGCCGGCGGTGTTCAGGTTCACCGGCAGGCGGCCGGGCAGCAGGCTCACGTGCGGCGTCAGCGCGTGCACCGTGGCCGGGGCCAGGCCCAGCCAGGCGAGGTCGGCCTGCCGCGTGGGAATGAGTGGGGCCGAGGCAGCGCCGGGGCTGCTGTCCGCAGTGCCGCCCACCGTGCCCAGGTTGGCCCGCCGCATCTGCTCGGCCAACAGTTGGAGCTCTGCCTGCGGCAGGCCCAGGCCTTCGAAGAGCCGCTTGAACACGGCCAGCCACTGGGGCGAGAGGACCTGGCCGTCCAGCAGGTTCAGCACGTTCAGCCGCCCTTGCGCATCGACGATGTCCAGGCTCAGGCGCGCCTCGTCCGGTGCCTGCGGGGCCGTGCCCGTGCGTGCGTCAGGCGCCGCCTGCGGGTCGAGGAATTCGCCCAGGGACAGCGCACGCACCGGCTGGGCCCAGGCTTCACCACTGTGGTCCATGGTGGGACTGCGCAGGCCGTCTGCGCCCACCTGCGCCCGTGCCCAGTCCATGGCGCCCGTGATCAGCCACTGCGCCTGCAGGCGCTGGCCTTGGGCGATTTCCACCTCGATGCTGCGCCACTGCTGCCAAAAGGCGGCGGCCGACAGGCCCGCCACCAGCGCCACGGTCAGCAGCGCCGCCAGGATGGCCGCACCGCGCGCAGGACGTGCCAGGCCCCGCCTCATGAGCGGCCCCGGTTCTGGCTGGGCTTGGCCCAGTCCAGCTGCAGCAGGCCTCCCAGCCCGGCGGCCGGGGGGAGTTGCAGGCGCAGGCGCACTCCTGCCGGGGGCTCCACCAGGACCGCCTGAGCCCCGGGGCCCGCAGCGAGCGCCGGGGCCGGCACCCACCCAGCTCCCTGGTGGTATAGCAGTTCCCAGCCCTGCAGGGGCACCAGCGTGACGGCTGCAGCCGAGTCGTCCAGGCGGGCCTGCGCCTCGTTCCAGGCCTGGAGCAGCGCCGCGCGGTCGTGCAGCGCCGCCGATTGCCAACGCCGCCACTGCGCGGCATCACCCGGCGTGGCGGCGGGACGCAGGTCCCAGCTCACCACCAGCAGCGCCTCCTCACTCACGGCGCGGCGCACGATGCGCAGCTGCTGCCCATCCCAGCTGAAGGCGTTGAGGTAAGGGCTGTCGGCCGCCTGGTCCAGGTCCAGGCTCCATTGGGCCAGCGCCGTCTGCAGGCTTGCCAGCGCCTGGCCGCGCTCGCGCAGTTGCGCCTGGCTGCGCAAGAGGCCGTCCAGCCCGCGCCAGCTCATGACGGACATCATCGCCAGCAGCAGCAGGCCCACCATCACCTCCATCAAGGTGAAGCCGCGGCAGGGTGTGCGCTGGGCTGGCATGGGGCCTGTCTTCAGTAGCGGCCCAGCACGCTGGCCAGGCTCAGCAGCACCGATTCGCCATGCCCGCCCGGATCGCTCAGCAGCACCTTCACCCGCACCTGCTGCAAGTCGGGGCTGGCGGTCTGCGTGATGGTGGTGAGCACCTCCAGCGCACGCCCCGCCTGCTCGCAGCGGCTGCGCTCTTGTCCGGCGGCAGGCAGCTGCCGCAGCAGGCGCAGCTCGGTGAACCGGTTGCGCGCGCACACTTCGGCCAGCAGGGTGATGGGCTCGCGCTCGGCCCGCAGCTGCAAGCTCGACTGCAGCGCCAGGCCGGCCGCCAGGGCCACGGCCACCATGCCCAGGGCCACCAGCACCTCCACCAGCGTGAAGCCACGGCCGCAGCTCATGGCCCTCCCGTCGCCGGCTGTACGCCAAAGGGCCGCACACCGTCGGTGGCCACGCGCCAGCGCAGCGCCGGTGCAGCGCGGCTGGCCACCAGTACCGCCTGCGGCGCCAGCACCGGCTCCGGGCCGAGCAGCAGCACCTCGCCTTCTTCCACCTGGGCCTGCACGCCCGCGTGCTTCCAGGTCTGCGGCAGCACCAGGCCCTGCAGACCCTCGAAGCGAAAGCCCTCGGGCGCCACCTGCCAGCGCACGGGCAGGCCCGTGCTGCGCGAATGGGCGCGCGCGCTTTCCAGCAGCGCCGCCAAGCGCAGCGCATCCTCCTCCACCTGGGCGGCGTTTGGATCCCGAAAGGCCAGGCTCACCGCCGCCGTGGCCAAGCCGATGAGGGCCAGCACCACCATGAGCTCCAGCAGGGTCCAACCCAGCGCCGCCTGTGGGCTAGTCGGCCGATTGAGCCGATTAAGCCAGCTGAGCCTCTTAAAACTATTGCCAGCTGCCGACATCTGCGTTGTAGCCCTCGCCGCCCGGTTTGCCGTCGGCCCCGTAGGACAGCACGTCGATGTCGGCTCGCGTGCCGGGGTTCATGTACACATAGGGCTGACCCCAGGGATCGCGGGGCAGCTTGTCCAGGTAGGGCCGCCAGTTGGCTGCGGCCGGCTCCTGCGTGGGCCGCTGCACCAGCGCCTGCAGGCCCTGCTCGGTGCTGGGGTAGCGCAGGTTGTCCAGGCGGTACAGGCGCAGCGCCTGCATCAGGTTGTTCACGTCGGTGCGCGCGGCCGAGACGCGGGCGTCGTCGGCGCGGTTGAGCACATTGGGCACGATGAGGGCGGCCAGCACCCCAATGATGACCAGCACCACCATCAGCTCGATCAGCGTGAAGCCCCGCCCGTTCAGCTTGCGGCGTCGGGCTGGCATGGGTGAAGATGAAGCGGTCATGACCCTGCGCCCTTCGCTGCCCAACATCACTGCCTCGCTGGGGCAGGCCCAGGGCCGGCGCGGCATCACGCTTTTGCTGGTACTGCTGTCACTGGCCTCAGCGATCGCCTGGGCCTGGGCCGCGCAGCGCCTGGCTGCACCACTTTCCGCAAGCACCGCACCGGCTGCGCCCCCGGCGCCTGCCGTGGCCCTGCTGGGCGAGGCCGAACTGGCGCGGCTGCTTGGGGACGCGGGCACGTCTGCGAGCGAGCCTGTGCCGGGACCGGGTTCGCGCTTCGTTCTGCTGGGTGTGATCGCGGGCGCCAGCGGCCAGGGTGCTGCGCTGATTGCCGTAGACGGCCAGCCGGCCCGGCCCTTTCGCGTGGGCATGGCGGTGGCGCCGGGCTTCGTGCTCCAGCGGGTGGCCGCCCGCGAGGTGATGCTGGCCGACACGCCAGATGGGCCTGTCAAGCTCACGCTGCCGCTGCCGGCTTGGGAACCGGCGCCACCGTCCCCGCGCCCCACGCCGGTGCCCGGCCCCGAGGTGCCGGTGGAGGCCAAGCCGAGTGCACCCGTGCGGCGGGCAGAGCCGTCCGGGCCCTGAACGGTGTGCGCGCTCATGCCGGCGGCCTCCAGTCATCACCTTCTTCTTCTGGGGGCGCAGGTGCGGGGGCCCCGCCGTCGTCTGGGTCCACCGGCAGGTGGGTGGGGTTGTCCGGATCGTCCGGGGGCGGCGCACCTGGCAGGGGCATGGGATGCGAGGGCGATTTTTTCATGGGCTGGGTCACCGCAAGGCTGATGGTGGGCGCATGTTGCGGCCCCACTGGACGTTTGCGAAGAAGCAGCGCGCGGTGCTGCGTGTCAGCCAAGGCCGACAGCTGTGCTGCTGGTGCACCCGGCCCCGGGCGCGGTGCTCAGCGGGCGCTGGCGTTCTGGCTGCCTTGCGCCCAGCGGGCCAGCCAGGACTGCAGGGGGCTGTGCTCGGGCAGCACATAGACCACGCCACCCTGCTGGCCCAGCAGGGGCTGGATCACGCCCTCATAAAAGGCCACTGGAAGCACCACGCAGCCCATGGACACGCGCTGCGCGCTCGCCACTTCGGCGGCCAGACGCTTGAGCCGCGCGGCCTGGGCCAGGCCGGGGCGCACGCGGTGCATGGCCAGGCCCGCCTCGTAGTCCAGCCACACCACGGGCTCGCCCTGGATGTTCACGCCCGGTTCGGTGTTGAAGCGGCCGGCCGGGGTGATGCGCGCGTCGCGGGCCAGGCGCAGCACGTCGCGCGTGGCGATGTCCGGCACCTCGTGGTCGCCGCGGGCCAGGCCCAGCAGGGCCGGGCTGCTGGCCAGCTGCTGGTGCTGCGCATCGAAGACCCACACACGCGCCTGCTGCTTGTCGACCACCACGTAGGGACGACTCGCGTGGTTACCGGTGTGGGCGACCCAGCGCCGCAGCTCGGACGCCGGGGCTGACAAGGCCTGGGCAGACCGGCTCGGCACGGTGGCCTGTGCGGATGGGCTGGCCAGGGCCATGCCAAGCAGCCAGGGCGCCGCGCACAGCAGGCGGTAGCCGAGCTGGGCACTCAAGGCGTGAATGTTGCGAATGGAGGGAATGGGCTGCAAGCTCAACATGCCTGGCATGGTGAGGCTGAGCTCGCCTGCGGCTCGGCCGTGTGGTGAGCAGATGTTGCCGCTGTGCCAACTGCTCAGAGTGCTGATGCACTTCTTGCACTTGGACACATCGCAGGGCGTGCGTGCGCTTCACCCGCCCGCTGAGAAGCCTGCGACCAGGGCCTCGCCCCAGGCCCAGGGGCCGGTCAGTGTGAGCGTGACGGTGATCCATTCGCCTTCGTGCTGCACCTCCAGCTCGGCATCCCAGGCCCCACCCTCGTCCAGCGGCCCGCGCGGGCCGGGGGCATCCTGTGCGGCCGCCGCCAGCGCGGCATCAACCTCGGTCATCACGCTCGGCAGGCGCTCGGCGCGTACGCTGGCCATGGCCTCCCAGCTGCCGGTGCCCTGGCCGTCGTCGCTGGCGTCGAAGAGGAGGTGGTTCAACATGGGCCGATGGTTCCTGTCATGAAAAACGGCGCCCGAAGGCGCCGTGGATGTGCAGTGGGGAGAGGGGGGAGTTCAGGCCTGACCGGCCTTGACCTTCAGGCGCCAGGCGTGCAGCAGGGGCTCGGTGTAGCCGCTGGGCTGCGCCATGCCTTTGAACACGAGGTCGCAGGCGGCCTTGTAGGCCGCGCTCTTGTTGAAGCGCCCGGCCATGTTCTGGTAGAGCGGATCGCCGGCGTTTTGCTTGTCCACCACGGCGGCCATGCGCTCAAACGTGGCCTTGACCTGCGCGGTGGTCACCACCTTGTGGTGCAGCCAGTTGGCCATGTGCTGGCTGGAGATGCGCAGCGTGGCGCGGTCTTCCATCAGGCCCACGTTGTGGATGTCGGGCACCTTGGAGCAGCCCACGCCCTGGTCGATCCAGCGCACCACATAGCCCAGGATGCCCTGGGCGTTGTTGTCAAGTTCCTGCTGCTTCTCGGCGGCGCTCCAGTTGGGCGTGGTGGCCACGGGGATGGTGAGCAGGCCGGTGAGCAGGGCCTCGCGCTCGGCGTTGGCGTCGATCTTCTCCAGCTGTTTTTGCACGTCGCTCACCAGCACCTGGTGGTAGTGCAGGGCATGCAGCGTGGCGCCGGTGGGGCTGGGCACCCAGGCGGTGTTGGCGCCGGCCTTGGGGTGAGCGATCTTTTGCTCGAGCATGCCTTTCATCAGGTCGGGCATGGCCCACATGCCCTTGCCGATCTGCGCCTTGCCGCGCAGGCCGCAGGCCAGGCCCACCAGCATGTTGTTGCGCTCATAGGCCTGGATCCAGGCGCTGGTCTTCATGTCGCCTTTGCGGACCATGGGGCCGGCATGCATGGAGGTGTGCATCTCGTCGCCGGTGCGGTCCAGGAAGCCCGTGTTGATGAAGGCCACACGGCTCTTGGCCGCAGCAATGCAGGCCTTGAGGTTCACGCTGGTGCGGCGCTCCTCGTCCATGATGCCCAGCTTGACGGTGCTGGGCGCCAGACCCAGCATGACTTCGACGCGCGTGAACAGCTCGTCGGCAAAGGCCACCTCAGCCGGGCCGTGCATCTTGGGCTTGACGATGTAGACCGAGCCCTTGCGCGAGTTGCGGATGGCGTCTTTGGCGCTGCGCTTGAGGTCATGCATGGCGATCGTGGTGGTGACCACGGCGTCCAGGATGCCCTCGGGGATTTCGCGCACTTCGCCTTTTTTGTCGGTGTAGAGGATGGCCGGGTTGGTCATCAGGTGGCCGACATTGCGCACGAACATGAGCGAGCGGCCGTGCAGCTTGACCTGGCCCTTGCCCGTGGGCGCGCTATAGACGCGGTCGGTATTGAGGCCACGCGTGAAGGTTTTGCCGCCCTTGGCGACTTCTTCGGTGAGCGTGCCCTGCAGGATGCCCAGCCAGTTGCGGTAAGCCAACACCTTGTCCTGGGCGTCGACCACGGCCACGGAGTCTTCGAGGTCGAGGATGGTGGAGAGCGCGGCTTCGAGCACCAGGTCGCACACGCCGGCCGGGTCGGTGGCGCCGATGGGGGTGCTGCGGTCGATGCGCAGGTCCAGGTGCAGGCCGTTATGTGCCAGCAGCACGGAGCTGGGTGCAGCGGCCTCGCCCTGAAAGCCCACCAGCTGCTTCTTGTCGTCCAGGGTGGTTTTGCTGCCGTCCTTGAGCTTGACCACCAGCTTGCCTTCTTTGATGCGGTAGCCCACGGAATCAATGTGCGAGCCCTTGCGCAGGGGCGCGGTGCGGTCCAGCACGTAGCGTGCGTACTCGATGACCTTGGCGCCGCGCTTGGGGTTGTAGCCCGTGCCCTTCTCGCAGCCATGGGCCTCGGAGATGGCGTCGGTGCCGTATAGCGCGTCATACAAGGAGCCCCAGCGCGCGTTGGCGGCGTTGAGCGCGTAGCGGGCATTGAGGACCGGCACCACCAGCTGCGGGCCGGCCTGGATGGCGAGCTCTGCATCGACCTTGCTGGTCGTGATCTTCACCTTCTTGGGCTCGGGTACGAGGTAGCCAATTTTCTGGAGGAAGGCGCGGTAGGCCTTCATGTCGGCCACGGGGCCTGGGTGGGCTTGGTGCCAGGCGTCGAGTTCGGCCTGCAGGCGGTCACGCTCGGCCAGCAGGGCCAGGTTCTTGGGCGCTAGGTCGGCCACGATGGCATCAAAGCCCTTCCAGAACTGGCTGGGTGAGACGCCGGTGCCAGGGAGCACGTGCTCTTCGATGAAACGGTGCAGCTCGGTGGCCACTTGCAGGCGATGGGCTTGGGTGCGTTCAGTCATGGTTTTTTTAGGATGAAGAGGAAAGGACAAAGAATAGACGAGCGTAAGGATGGAGGCTGACCGGGGGCTTAGACCATGTCCAGCACCGCCCGCAGGTTGGTGCCTGTGTGCAGCGGGCGAGGGCCGATTTCCTCGAAGGGCAGGCCGTAGCGGTTGACCCAGAGCGTCTGGTAGCCGTACCAGGCGGCGGCCAGCGCGTCCCAGCCATTGCTGCTGACAAAACCTATTTTCGCCGCTGGCAGACCCGTGGCCTGCTCGCCCAGGGCGTAGGCCTCGGGGCTGGTCTTGTATTGGCCGATGGCGTCCACGCTGATCACATGGTCCAGCAGGTCCGCAAGGCCTGCCGACTTCACGGCCACGTCCAGCATGGCCGGATCGCCATTGGACAGCACGCCGGTGACCATGCCGCGGCTTTTGAGCGCCTGTAGCACCTCGCGGTTTTCCGCAAAGGCCGAGAGGTGGCGGTACTGGTTCATCAGCTGCTCCTCGCGTTCAGGGTTCAGTTCCAGGCCCAGGCGCTGGCAGGCATAGCGCAGGCCTGCGCGCGTGAGTTCCCAGAAGGGCTGGTACACGCTCTCGCGCTGCGGGCCCCTCTTGCTGGTGCTCACCAGGCGGGAGTATTCGATCTGCTTGTCCCGCCAGAGCACGCTCAGCGCCTGCCCCTGGCCCGGAAACAGCTGCTCGGCCAGCAGGGCCACGCTGTAGACGTCGAACAGCGTGCCGTAGGCGTCGAAGAGGACGGCACGGAGCGGGTGGGCGCTGGACGAAGAACGAGGCATGGAACTGGACTGTATTGCATCCTCGGCGGCAGATTCAGTGCTTGGGGCTCAGTGCTTGGGGCGCGCTGGATCGGTGACCCATGCGTGGTTTTTTCGAGTGCGCATGAGGCTCGGCATGGGCGTGCCTGCCTCCATGGGAAAACCCGCAGGGGGCAGGTGCTCGCGTGGTTTAAAAATTGTGTACTTTTTTTCTGCCCCAGCCCACCCACAGGACACTCCATGAACACACCCACATCCCTGCCTCGCCGCCACATGCTGAGCACCAGCGTCGGTGCGCTGGCCGCCGCTGGCCTGGCCAGCTTCACGCGTGGGGCTTCGGCCCAGTCTGCCGCCCCGGCCGTCAGGCCCCTGCCCGCATATGCGAGCTGGAAAGACCCGGGCAGCTTGATCGTGCACAGCAGCAGCATCCTGGAGACCAAGCGCAGCGCCTTTGGCTCGAGCGTCATCACTCCGGCCGAGCAGCTCTACGTCCGCAATAACCTGCCCGCGCCGGATGCGTCCATCGTGGCCAACCGCGACGCCTGGGAGATCAGCCTGGAGGGTGTGAAGAACCCCCGCACGCTCACCGTGGCCGAGCTCAAGAAGATGGGGCTGGAAACGATGGCCATGGTGCTGCAGTGCTCGGGCAACGGTCGGGGCTTTTTCCCCAGCAAGCCCAGCGGTACGCCCTGGACGGTGGGCGCGGCCGGCTGTGTGGTCTGGAGCGGTGTGCCCGTGCGTGCCGTGGTCGAGGCCCTGGGTGGGCTCGATGGCCAGCGCCCCTACATGACCGGCACCGGTGGCGAGAAGCTGCCCGATGGCGTGGACCCGAAGTCGGTGATGGTGGAGCGCTCGGTCCCTGCAGCGGCCATGGCCGACGCCATGCTGGCTTGGGAGATGAACGGCGCGCCCATTTCGCTGGCCCATGGTGGGCCGCTGCGGCTCATCGTGCCGGGTTACACCGGCGTCAACAACATCAAGTACATCAAGCGCCTGGCGTTCACCACCACTGAGAGCGATGCGCGCATCATGTCCCATGGCTACCGCGTCACGCCCCCGGGTGCCAAGGCCGATCCGTCCCAGCCTTCGGTGCTGGAGATGACCGTCAAATCCTGGATCAATTCGCCCAGCGGCGAAGGCACCGGTCCTTCGGCTGGCATGGTGCATATCCATGGCGTGGCCTTTGGCGGCATGAACGCTGTGCGGAAGGTGGAGGTGTCCATTGACGGTGGCAAGAGCTGGCGCGAGGCGCGCCTCATCGGCCCGGATCTGGGCAAGTACGCCTGGCGGCAGTTCGTGCTGCCGGTGCGCCTGCCCCCGGGCAACCATGTGCTGGTCAGCCGTGCCACCGATGTGGCAGGCCAGGTGCAGCCCGAGACCCGTGGCGAGAACCTCTTTGGCTACAACAACACCAGCTGGGCCGATCATGCGGTGAAGGTGACGGTGGCATGAGGCTGTCCTCTGGTTTAGGCGCTGTACGGCCGCTGGTGCTGTGCGTGCTTGCTGCCGCGGGTGCTGCGGCCCATGCCCAGGTCAATGACGCCACCTACCAGGCCGGCAAGGCGCTTTTCCTCAAGGCCACCCCGGCCTGCGCCATCTGCCACACGCTCAAGGACGCCGGCGCCGAGGGTGCGATCGGGCCGGTGCTCGACGAGCTCAAGCCCGATGCGGCGCGTGTGGCCAAGGCCCTGCGCGACGGCTTGGGAAGCATGCCCTCCTACCGGGCCAGCTTGTCGGAGGCGCAGATCGCCGCCCTGGCCCGTTACGTTTCCAAGGCCAGCGGCGGCGCGCCCTGATCGGGGCTTTGTCCATGGCCCAACAGGCCGGACAGCCCCACCAACTTCACGGCCACCTCCAGCATGGCCGCCTTGCCATGGGCGAGTACGCTGGCGGCTCTGCCACAGCGTTTGCGCGCCAGCAGCAGCTTGCGGTTTTTGTCGGTAAAGCCCAGAGGTGGCCATGGGTTCGACCCATCGGGACCGGGGCTGAAAAGCCCGGGCGCTGCCGGGCCCAGGCCCAAGCTGTCATCTCCTCCATCTCCTCCATTTCCTGTTTGAGCCGCAGGGGTATTGCTGCGCGGACGAACACGTGTCGACCACCGCTTGGCGAAGCTCAAACTGAAGAAATTACTGTTTTCCGATAAGGCTGTACGGCCGGCGCCGTTGACGATGGCGGGGCTCAGGGGCGTTAATCAGACAAGTCGTTTGACCACGTTTTCCAACGCTCCAAGGAGACTGTCATGCTGGATGTGTGCGGTATCGCTGATTGCATCGATCCCAATTGCTCGACCCCCGTCGAATCCGCCCAGGCCTACTTTGGCCGGCGTGGATTCCTCAAGGACCTTGCAGGCCTCGGACTGGCCGTTGGCGCCCCCAGCGCCCTGGTCGGTTGTGCCTCGGCCGGGCCCGCGGTGGAGCCTGCGGACACCCTCATCATCGGTGGCCGCATCACCACGCTCAATCCCAAGCAGCCAGAGGTCAGCGCGCTGGCCGTGCGTGGAGAAAAGATCGTCGCACTCGGCACCGATGCAGAGATCATGCGTTTTCGGGGTCCCGATACGCGGGTGATTGATGCGGCAAAGCGGCGGGTGATCCCTGGCCTCATCGACGCCCACACCCACTTCATCCGTGGCGGCCTGACATACACCAACGAGGTGCGCTGGGACGGCGTGCCTTCTTTGGCAGACGGTTTGCGCATGCTGCGTCTGCAGGCCGCGCGAACACCCTCGCCGCACTGGATCCAGGTCATTGGCGGGTGGACCTGGGCGCAATTTGCCGAGCGACGCTTCCCCACGCTCGACGAGATCAACGCGGCCACCGGCGATGTGCCCACCATGATCATGCACATGTACGACCGCTTGTGGTTGAACAAGGCTGCCATGCGGGTGCTGGGCTGGAATCGCACGACCCCCAATCCTTTCGGCTGCGTGATTGACCGGGACACCCGCGGTGATCCGACGGGCTTGCTGGTGGGCATTCTTCCCGGCCTGGTGGCCACCTGGCTGCGTGTGCCCCGCCTTCCTGCCGAGGACCAGACCCTCTCGACCTTGCACTTCATGCGCGAGAACAACCGCCTGGGCCTGACCAGCGTGCTGGACGCGGGCGGCGGCGGGCAGAACTTCCCGGAGAACTATGCCGCTGTGGCTGAACTTGCCAAGAACAAGCAGTTGACGCTGCGCATTGGCTACCAGCTCTTTGCGCAGTCCGGCGGCAAGGAGCTGGAGAACTACCAGACCTGGTCCAAGATGGTGAGCATTGGGCAGGGCGATGACTACTACCGCATGATCGGTGCGGGCGAGTACATCGTCTGGGCGCTTGGCGATGTCTCGAACTTCGCGAAGGACTCTCAGCCCATCGTTCCGGCGGTGCTCGAGACCCAGCTGACCGCTGTGGGCAAGTACCTCGCTGGCATGAACTGGCCGTTTCGCATGCATGCCAGCTTTGACAACACCGCCGCACGCGCCCTGGACGTGCTCGAGAAGGTGCATCGGGAAGTGCCCATCGACAAGCTGCGCTGGGGTTTCGACCACTGCGAGACCCTCTCGCCTCAAACGCTGGAGCGCATCGCCAAGCTCGGCGGCAGCGTCAACATCCAGAACCGGATGTCGCTCGACGGCGAGGCCTTCCTGCAGCGTTACGGCGCACAGGTTGCGGCCGATGCGCCCCCCATCCGTCGCATGATGGAGATGGGTCTGCCGATTGCCGCTGGCACCGACGGCAACCGTGCCACCAGCTACAACCCCTGGGTGGGTGTGCACTGGCTGGTCACCGGTAAGACCCTCGGTGGCGCCAAGCTGCAAGGTGATCGCAACCTGCTGGACCGCACCACCGCCCTGCGCATGTACAGCGAGCGCGGCGCCTGGATGTCGCGCGAAGAGAATCTCAAGGGCACCCTCGAAGTGGGCAAGCTGGCCGACCTGCTGTTTCTCTCCGACGACTACTTCACCGTGCCGGTCGACGAGATCCGCAACCTCGAATCGGTCATGACCATGGTCGGTGGTCGGGTGGCCTATGGGGCAGGCGCTTATGAGAAGCTGGCTTTGCCGGCTCCCAGGATCAATCAGGACTGGCTGCCTTTCAAGCAGTATGGCCGCTATGCCAAGAGCGCGGGCCTGCCGCCGCAGACGCCCCTGGCCGGCCACCCGCACCCCCTGATCATTTCCGATGCGGGCAATTGGCGCACCGCCTGCCCGTGCACTGTGTAAGACCGAGGAGAACCCCGTCATGAAGATGTCCCGACTTCTGGTTTGTCTTGTCCTTGCCGGTGGCGTTGCCGGCGTGTCCGCGCAAGGCCAGGCGCCCTATCCGAACCGACCCATCAAGATCGTCGTACCCATCAGCCCTGGCAGTGCCACCGACGTGTTGGTGCGCGCCGTGGCCGAACGCATGCAGGCACGGCTGGGCCAGCCGGTGGTGATTGAAAACCGCGCAGGGGCGGGCACCACGATCGGTGCAGCCCAGGTGGCCAAGGCCGAGCCCGATGGCTATACGCTGCTGGCCAACTCGAATGCGCACACCGTCAACCCGCATCTCTATCGCAATCTGCCCTACGACAGTGCGACCGACTTTGTCGGCGTCGCTACCCTGGGCAGCCTGCCCAATATTCTGGTCGTCAGTCCACAGTCACCTGTCAATTCAGTGCAGGACTTGCTCGCGGCTGCCAGATCCAAACCCGGCAAGCTCAATTACGCCTCGGCCGGTGTGGGCAGCGGAACGCACATGAATGCCGAGAAGTTCCGCATCGCCTCGGGTGTGAGCGCAGAGCACATCGCCTTCAAAGGCACGCCCGAGGCCGTGACCGAGACCATGGCCGGGCGAATCGACTGGTTTTTTGCACCGGGCGTTTCCGTGATGGGCGCCGTCAAGGACCGCAAGCTCAAGGCCCTGGCGGTCGGCTCCAAGGAGCGCTCCTCGCTGCTGCCGGAGCTGCCCACCACCGAGGAAGCCGGTGTGCCGAACTCGTCCTACACGCTCTGGATCGGACTTTTTGCACCGGCCAAGACCCCTGCACCCATCGTCGCGCGGATCAACCAGGAGGTGCAGGCGGCACTGGCCTCGCCGGAGGTCAGGGACCGCTTTGCCAAGCTCGGTGCCGATCCCATGCCCATGAGTGTGGATGCATTCCGCAACTTCCTGGCCCAGGAGTTCAAGGTGTCTGAGCAGATCGTCAAGGCGGCGGGGATCAAGCCGCAGGATTGAGCGGTCGCCTTGCACGCGGCCTGTGTGGGCCGCCCGAGCATCTCGGGCGGCCCAATTTCTTTTGTTCGAGGGGAAGGCTGAGCGTCAGTGGCGATCGCCTGCGCTTTTTTCCGGTGTCATCTGCAGGCCAGAGGCACGCGCCTGCAATTGCATCAGCCCTTGCGTGAAGTCTGCCTCGGCGTCGCCGGAATTGATCAGCGCCTGTAGAAAATCCCTGGCCGTGTTGGACAGGGGCATGGGCATTTCCAGTGACTTGGCCAGGTCCAGGCCCAGGTCCATGTCCTTGCGCATCAGCCAGGGTGAAAAACCGGCCGCACCGTCCAGGGCCACCCAGGAGGGCGTACGGCCCTTGGTGAAGGCTGAGCCCATCGCGCTTTGGTTCAGGAAGTTCAGAAATGCCTCGCGCGTCAGACCGGCCTTTTGCCCCAGGACCAAGACCTCGGCCAGCGTCTGGCTGACGCCGCCGAGCCAGACGTTGTGGCAGATTTTGGCCACGCGCGCCAACTCGCCTTCGCCCACGTAGCTGGCGGCCTTGCCCATGCTCATGAACAGCGGCTTGAGGCGCTCCACCATCTCTGGCGGCCCAGAGCAGACAAAGGTGGAATTGCCCATGGCCACCACCTCGGGGTTCCCGCTCACGGGTGCGGCAATGAAAGCCACACCCATGGCAGCCAGGCGCGCGCGGATGGACGCGGAGGTCTCCACCGAGATGCTGGAGCAGTCGATCACGACCTTTGGCTTCTTCCCCCCAGGCTGGCTCAGCAGGCCCGCCTTGCCCAGCAGCAGGTCCTCGACCACATCGCCGGTGGCCAGCATGGTGACGATGATGTCGCAGCCGGCCAGGTCCTGCAGCGAGCGCGCCACCTGCGCGCCGTGGGCGCGCAGGGGTTCGGCTTTTTCGGGCGAGCGGTTGTAGACGCTCAGGTGCGCACCGGCGTCGGCCAGGCGGCGCGCCATGGCCAAGCCCATGTTGCCTATCCCCAGCCAGCCGATGTGGCCCAGCTCTTTCACGGTCACGTTCTGGCTCATCTCTGCACTCACTTGTCGAAGTTGTTGCGTTTGCCTTTGCGCACGTAATCCACCACATCAGCGATGTGCTGCTTGCCGTGCACGCCCTTGAGCTTGGCCAGGTGGCCAAACATCTGGATGCCAAAACCGCCGTCCAGGCTGTCGGTGACCGCTTGGCGCCAGGGCCGGCGCACGATCTGCGTGGTCAGCCGGCGCGTGGTGCGCGGCTGAGTCATGATGTGGTCTGCGATCTTGAAGGCGCGATTGATCAGCTGATCGCGTGGCAGCACCTCGTTGACCATGCCCCATTCCAGCGCCTTTTGCGGCGTGATGGCCTCACCGGTGAGCAGCGCGTATGCCGCCCGCTTGACACCCAGCAAGGTCTGAAAGCAGGTGTGGATACCGTCACCTGGGACCGAGCCGATGTCGTAATGCAGGTCGTAGATGGTGGCGTCGTCGGCGCAGATGCTGATGTCACACATCAGGCAGATTTCGGTGTGAAAGCCCGGGCCGTTGAGCACCCCGATGGTGGGAATTTCCAGGTCGTTGACCAGCGCGCTGACGTTGATGCGCCCGTCCTTGTAGGCGTATTCATAGGCCCAGTAGGGCATGTCCTCTTCCTCGAGCTTGAAGCCGTTGGGGTCGGCGTCCATCATGAACTCCTGGCCGGAGCCGGTCAGGATCAGGATCTCGTTGTCAGGATCGCCGCCAATGGCCTTGAGCATCAGGCCCAGGGCGCGGTGGTTTTCCACGCTCAGCTGGATGGGTCCCCCCAGGGTGTGCGCTTCGGCCAGCACCACGCCGTCAGCGCGGCGCGAGAGCTTGAAGAAATCCTTGAAACGTTCCTGGGTTTCTTCGAACGTGGGCATGGGTGGGAACTTCTGCAGGGACATGGTCTTCGCTCCTTTTTGATGAGTTTGCAGGTAGTCAGACGGGGGCATAGGTTCCAGGTTCGCTCACCTGGGGGGGTGCCTTCGGGACGGGTGTGCCAGGCCGCAGCGCGTGCCAGGCCGCATCGATGATGGCCTGCACACTCAGGCCGTATTTCTCGAACAGGAACTCACGGCTTCCCGACTCGGCAAAGCAATCCTGCAGACCGATGCGCACCAGACGCGCGCCCAGTCCGGCTTGCGCCATGGCCTCGGCCACCGCGCTGCCCAGGCCGCCCATCACCGAGTGGTTTTCGGCAGTCACCACCACCTGTGTGGTGCGGGCCGCTTCGATGATGGTGCGTGCATCCAGTGGCTTGACCACCGGCGAATTGACCACAGCCACGCTCAGGCCTTCGCGCTCCAGTACCTCGGCGGCGGCCAGCGTGGCCGGCACCATCATTCCGGAGGCGACCAGGCACAGGTCCGAGCCCCGCGCCAGCACGTGGGCACGGCGGCCGTCGAAGACGTGGTCCTGTCCGAAGATCACCGGGATCTCGCCCCTTTTGAGCCGCAGGTACACCGGACCCTGGATCTCGGCGGCCACGTTGACGGCCTGCGAGATCTCTGTGGCATCGGCCAGGTCGAACACGGTCATGTTCGGCAGCGCACGCATCAGTGCCAGGTCGTCAATCGCTTGGTGGCTGGGGCCGCCGGGGCTGGAGACACCGGGCATGAAGCCGGCGATTTTGACGTTGAGTTTGGGATAGGCCAGCGCCATGGCAATCTGGTCATAGCAGCGCCGTGTGCAGAACACGCCGAAGCTGTTGACGAAGACCGTGTGGCCGGCGCGGGCCAGTCCACCCGCGATGCCGATCATATTGGCCTCGGCCATGCCCACGTTGATGAAGCGCTCAGGCATCTGATCGCGAATCAGGTCGGTTTCGGTCTGTCGTGTCAGGTCGGCGCCCAGGCACAGCACCTCGGGCCGGCGCGCCGCCAGATCCAGCAAGGCCTTGCCATAGGGCTTGAGGACGATGTCGTAGGGGGGCTTACGCAAGCTGGGCCTCCAGTTCTGCTTCGATGGCGGCGGTCATGGCCGGGTCCAGTTTCACGAAGTGGGCGTCAGTGCTGGGGGGCAGTGCCTTGATGCGCTCCAGGATTTGAGTGCGGCAGATCAGCACGCGCGGCTTGTTTTGGCGGGCTGCGGTCATCGCCTGGTGCAGCGCCTGCAGATCGTGCCCGTCCAGGTCGAACACCTCCCAACCGAAGGCGCGCCACTTGTCGGCCAGCGGCTCAATGGTGGTCACAAAGGTCACTGGGCCGTCTACCTGCGAGTCGTTGGCATCGATCAGCACGGTCAGATTGTCCAGGCCATGGTGGGAAGCGAACATGGCCGCCTCCCAGACCTGCCCCTCTTCCATCTCGCCGTCACTGAGGAAGGCGTAGGTGTTGCGACCGTCACCGGCCAGCCGTGCAGCGAGCGCCAGACCAATGGCGCCCGATAGTCCTTGGCCCAGCGAGCCGCAGGTCAGGTCCACCATGGGGGTTCTTTCTGTGCTGATGGCCTCCAGAAGCGCACCGTCCAGGCCATAAGACGCCATCTCTTGGCGATCAATCAGCCCCAGCTCGACGGCCGCGGCAAACAGCACCACCGCGTAATGCCCGGGCGAGAGCACGAAGCGGTCGTGGCCGGGCCGCAGCACGCCCGCGCCATAGAGCACCGCAAAGATTTCGGCCGCAGACAGTGCCTGGCCGAAGTAGCCAAAGCCTTGAATGGACACCATGCGCACGGCATTGAGCTGGATGCGCAGGGACAGGTGGCGCAGTTGGCGCCAGTCGGGAGGGGAAGCGGTTTGCACGCGACATCCTTTCGGGTTCGGGTCAAACCACCATTTGGCACGCACTTGCGCGGGTGCGACTGGAAACAGTTATGTAGCTGCTGGAGAATTCACCGACATGGGCCGCCGTGGCACCCGCATGGGCTTATTCGTTGACTTGCACCAGGCGGTGTGCCGCCCGGTACTCCATGGGCGTGCTGCCCATGATCTGTTTGAAGCGGCGACAGAAATAGTCGACATCGAAAAATCCCACGGCATCGCCCACCTGGGATATGCGAAGCCGGGTGTAGGACAGCAGTTCACACGCACGATTCATGCGCCGGGCTGTGACAAGATCCACGAAAGTCTGCCCGGTCTCCCGGCGCAGCAGCGTCGCCAGGTAATTGGGCGACACCGCGGCCGCCTCGGCCGCCTGAGACAGCGTGAGTTTTTCCGCAAGGTGGCGCTCGATGAAATCCAGCGCACGCTGCACATGCCGCTCTCCGCTGGTCACCATGGGGCGCCGGCGCAGGAGCGCGCTGATCTCTGGCTCATAGCTTTGGCTGACCTCTGACAGCAGCAGGATCAGGTTGGCGCGGATAACTTCCTGCGAGCACATGCGCGGCTCCTGCTGCTCGCGCAGCATGCGTTCGCACAATTGCTGCAGCAGCTCGACCTGTGTCTCGGACAAGGCAAAGTCGATGTCCTGCTGGTACAGAAAGGGCATGAGTTCCGGCACGCGCGACGTGGTGTCCCGCGACACCGACGGCAGACCCGTCAGTTCGCGGTGCAGGAAACCCAGGTCGAAGTAGATGACGTAACACACGTCGTCCGGGCCAAAACGCGGCTGGTGCGGCGTCATGGGCGAGACAAAGAAGATGCTGCCTCGCCGGCTCAGGTAGTCGCGCAAGTAGATGCGTTGCTGCGCTCCACTCGAGACGAAAAACAGGATTTCGAAGTAATCGTGCCGGTGCAGGCGCCGGTCGCCGGCGGCCATTTTTTGCGAGCGGATTCCAAAGCGCGGCCCGACGATGCCATCGGCAAAGGATTGCACCGGTACCAAGTGGTGATGCAGCGCATCGTTCGGGGGAGGATTCGGACGTGCTTGCATGGGGCGCATGATGGGGTGAGGGCTTGGACCCCGCAAGGCCGGGATATCCCCTAGGGTTGGCCCAGAGCTTTCCTGCAGGCCGAGGACCTTGATGCAGCAGAGCATCGAAAAGGCCTCGGGCACCGAGATCGATGTCGTCTGCGGTGCTGAGCGCGGTCGGCCGCAGTGCTCCTATACTGGCGAAATGAACCAGACGGTACATTCTGCGCGCACGCCGGCCAAGCCTCCGGCTGCGGCCTCGCGCACCAACGATCCCGAGCGCACCATGGCCGGCATTCTCGAGGTGGCCTTGCGAGAGTTTGCTGACAAGGGCCTGAGCGGTGCGCGCATTGACGAGATCGCGGCCGCTACGCGCACCAGCAAGCGCATGATCTATTACTACTTCGGCAGCAAGGAAGGCCTGTACCTGGCCGTGCTGGAGCACAGCTACCGCGAGATGCGCCGCATCGAGGCCGAGCTGACCCTGGACAACCTGCCCCCCGAGGAGGCGCTGCGCCGCCTGGCCGAGTTCACCTTCGACCACCATGGCTCTCACGAGGATTACATCCGCATCGTGATGAACGAGAACATCGCCCGCGGCAAATACCTGGCGCAGAGCCAGATCATCCAGGAGCTCAATGTGCCAGCCATCTCGGCCATCGAGCGGCTGTATGTGCGCGGCGTGGCCGAGGGTGTGTTCCGCGAGGGCCTGGACCCGGTGGACATCCATGCCTCCATCTCGGCGCTGGCCTTCTTCAATGTGTCCAACCAGTACAGCTTTGGGCAGATCTTCAAGCGTGACCTCTCAACGCCGGCCGCCCGCGCCTTGCGCCGCGCCAATGTGGCCGAGATGGTGGTGCGCTTTGTGCGGCGCTGAGTCTGCGGTTCGATTCAGGGTTTCTACCGAATCTTCATAAACTAACCAGTTGGTACATTTTGGGTTGACTCTACTTTCGAGGGGTTCTCCGTGCTCGACCGTTTGATCGGTGGCTACTGCCGCCTCCTGTCCTGGCTCATGGCCCTGGGGCTGGCGCTCATGGTGGTGCTGGTCTTCACCAACGTGGTGCTGCGCTATGCCTTCAGCTCCGGCATCACCATGTCGGAAGAGCTCTCGCGCTGGCTGTTTGTGTGGATGACTTTCCTCGGGGCCGTGGTGGCCATGCGGGAGGGATCGCACCTGGGCTCGGACACACTGGTCTCACGCCTGCCCCGGGCCGGCAAAAAGCTGTGCTTTGCGGTCGGCCACCTGCTGATGCTCTTTGTCTGCTGGCTGCTCTTTAAGGGCGCTTATGAGCAGACGCTGATCAACCTCACGTCCACCAGCGCGGTGATGGAGGTCTCCATGGGGATCTTCTACGCCTGCGGCCTGGTCACTTCCATCTCGGTGGCCCTGATCCTGGTGCACAGGCTCTGGCGCCTGTTCGCTGGCCAGCTCAGCGAGGCCGAACTCATTGGCGTGCGCGAATCTGAGGAGGGGCCGGTCAACGTGCCTGCTCCGCTGAAGTAAAGCCACCCGCGGGAGCCACCCACATGACGATCGCTGTCTTTCTCGCAGCCCTGCTCGGGGCCATGGCGCTGGGCATACCGATTGCCTTCTCGCTGCTGCTGTGCGGCGCTGCGCTCATGTGGCACATGGACATGTTCGATGCGCAGATCCTGGCGCAGAACGTGATCGAGGGCGCCAACAGCTTTCCGCTGCTGGCCGTGCCTTTCTTCATGCTGGCCGGCGAGATCATGAACACCGGCGGCCTGTCGCGGCGCATTGTGGACTTCGCCATGGCCCTGGTGGGCCACATCCGTGGTGGCCTGGGCTATGTGACCATTCTGGCGGCCTGCCTGCTCTCGGCTCTCTCTGGCTCGGCCGTGGCCGATGCGGCCGCGCTCACGGCCCTGCTGCTGCCCATGATGGTCAAGGCCGGCCACGACAAGTCGCGCAGCGCGGGTCTGATTGCGGCCTGCGGCGTGATCGGCCCCATCATCCCGCCCTCCATCGGCTTTGTGATCTTTGGTGTGGCCGCCAACGTGTCCATCAGCAAGTTGTTCCTGGCGGGCATCTTCCCGGGTCTGCTTCTGGGCGCAGGCCTCTGGCTCACTTGGTGGTGGCTGACCCGCAAGGAGCAGCTCGCGCCCCCACCGCGCCAGCCGGCCAGCGAGGTCTGGAAGGCGCTGCGGCGCGCCACCTGGGCCCTGATGCTGCCGGTCATCATCCTGGTGGGCCTGCGCATGGGCGTATTCACGCCCACCGAAGCCGCTGTAGTGGCTGCGGTCTACGCCCTTTTTGTGGCCACGGTGGTCTATCGCGAGCTGCGCTGGAGCCAGCTCATCGATGTCTTTGTGGCCTCGGCCAAGACCACCTCGGTGGTGATGTTCCTGGTGGCCGCAGCCATGGTCTCGGCCTGGATGATCACAGTGGCCAACTTGCCCAGCCAGGTGATCGAACTGCTGCAGCCGCTGCTGGACAACCCCAAGTTGCTGATATTCGCCATCATGGTGCTGGTGATCATCGTGGGTACGGCCATGGACATGACGCCGACCATCCTGATCCTCACGCCGGTGCTGATGCCGCTGGTCAAAGCCGCTGGCATTGACCCGGTGTACTTTGGCGTGCTGTTCATCATCAACAACTCCATCGGCCTGGTCACCCCCCCTGTGGGCACCGTGCTCAACGTGGTGGCCGGCGTGGGCCGCATGCGCATGGACGACGTCACGCGCGGTGTGCTGCCCTTCATGGCCGTGCAGATGCTGGTGATGTTCTTGCTCGTGCTGTTCCCTGAACTGGTGATGGTTCCTGCCCGCTGGCTCTACCCCTGATTTCCGAGGAAGTGCGCGCCTGGTACGCCGCGCACCTTCTGTCCTGATCTGCGTACTGTTCCCCACTGGAGACACCATGAAGCGTTTGACCCTCAAGACCCTGGCTGCCGCACTGACCCTGGCCGTCCTGGGTAGTACCGCCTATGCCCAGGACAAGACCATCAAGTTCGCCACGCAAAACCCCAAGGGCCATCCCATCGTGATGGGCATGGAGAAGTTTGCCGAGATCGTGCAGGCCAAGAGTGGCGGCAAGATCAAGGTCAACCTCTTTCCCGGCGGCACGCTGGGCAGCGACCAGGCCAATGTCTCGGCCATCCAGGGCGGCACGCTGGAGATGGCTTCCATGAACTCCGGCATCTTCGCCAGCCAGGTCAAGGAATTCGCCATTTACGACTTCCCCTTCTTGTTCAACAACGAGAAAGAGGCCGAGCTGATCATCGACGGCCCCATCGGCAAGCAACTGCATGACAAGCTGCAGGACAAAGGCTTGGTGGGTCTGGCCTATTTCGAGCTGGGCTTTCGCAACATCACCAACAGCCGCCGCCCCATCACCAAAGCCGAAGACCTCGAAGGCCTGAAGCTGCGCGTGATTCCCAACCCCATCAACGTGGACTGGGTGCGTGCCCTGGGTGCCAACCCCACGCCGCTGCCCTTCCCCGAGGTGTATGGCGCGTTGGAGCAAAAAGCCATTGATGGCCAGGAAAACCCGGTCACCGTGATCAATGCCAACAAGTTCTTCGAGGTGCAGAAGCACGTGGTGCTGTCCAACCACCAGTACAACCCGCAGTCGGTGGTGATCAGCAAGAAGTTCTGGGACACCCTGGACGCTGCGCAAAAGAAGATCCTGCAAGACGCCGCCCAGGAAGCCGCCAAGTTCCAGCGCCAGCAGGCCCGTGGTCAGGTGGCAGCCGCGCTGGACAACATGAAGAAGAACGGCATGCAGGTCACGGAGCTGTCGGCCGCCGAGTCGGGCAAGCTGCGCGACAAGATGCGCCCGGTCACGGCCAAGTACGGCGTTAACGTGGGCCAGGACCTGCTCAAAGAGGTGCAGAACACGCTGGCCAAGGTGCGCAAGTAAACCGCACCGCTCAGGTCGGCCTGCCTGCGGCAGCCGGTCTGGGGCAACCAAGATGACCATGAACGCACTTCGCCTGGCGGTGGCGGGGGCTGGCCTGATCGGCCGCACCCACATCGATCTGCTCACCCGCCGCACCGACGCCCGTCTGTGCGCGGTGGTCGATCCTGCGCCGGCCGCCGCCGAGCTGGCAGCTCAGCAGGGCGTGCCGCACTTCACGGCGCTGGAGGCCTTGCTCGCACAGGACCGGCCGGACGGCGTGATCCTGGCCACACCCAATGCGCTGCATGTGCTGCAGGCGCTGCAATGCCTGGCGGCGGGCGTGAGTGTGTTGGTGGAAAAACCGATCGCCCCCACCGTGGCCGAGGCCGAGCAGCTGGTGCGCGCGGCCGGCAGCGCCACAGCGCGGGTGCTCATTGGCCACCACCGGGCCCACAGCCCTCTCATGGCCCGGGCGCGTGAGGTGGTCCAAAGCGGCCAGCTCGGTCGGCTGGTGGCCATGATGGGTAGCGCCGCGTTTTTCAAGCCCGAGCACTACTTTGCCGACGGCCCCTGGCGCACCCAGCCCGGCGGCGGCCCCATCCTGATCAACATGATTCACGAGGTGCACAACCTGCGCATGCTCTGCGGTGACATCGTGGCGGTGCAGGCCTTTGCCTCGAACGCGGTGCGCGGCTTTGCGGTGGAAGACACGGTGAGCATCAACCTGCGGTTTGCCAGCGGTGCGCTGGGCAGTTTCCTGCTGTCGGACACCGCCGCCTGCGCCCGCAGCTGGGAGCAGACCAGCCAGGAGAACAAGGCCTATCCCAGCTACGCCGACGAAGACTGCTACGTGCTCACCGGCACGCTGGGCAGCCTGTCGGTGCCCACCATGCGCCTGAAGACCTACCCGGGCCCCGAAGAGAGCTCCTGGTGGAAGCCCTTCGAGGAGGGCCGAGTGGACCTGGTGCGCGAGGATCCGCTGCAGCGCCAGATGGCGCATTTTGTGCAAGTCATCCGGGGCCAGGCCGAGCCGCTGGTGAGCGCCCGCGATGGGATGCAGAATCTGCGCGTGACCGAGGCCATTGCCGAAGCGGCCCGCACCGGGCGCGTCGTCGAGCTCGACTGAACCTCAACCGATTCCAACAAGGAGCCTTCCATGAACATCCTCGTGCTCAATGGCGTGAACCTCAATATGTTCGGCAAGCGTGACCCGGCCCAATACGGCACCATCACGCTCGAGCAAATCAACCAGCAGCTGCTGGCCCTGGGCCAAGAGCTGGGCGCCCAGGTCGAGAACTTCCAGACCAACTTCGAGGGCGCCATGTGCGAGCGCATCCATGCCGCCCACACCGATGGCACGGCGGCCGTGCTCATCAATGCCGGCGCCTGGACGCACTACAGCTATGCCGTCCGCGATGCGCTGGCCATTCTCAAGTGCCCCATCTTCGAGGTGCACATGTCCAACATCCATGCGCGCGAGGAGTTCCGTCACCACTCGGTGATCGCGCCCATTGCCAAGGGCCAGATTGCCGGCTTTGGCGTCGACAGCTACCTGCTGGCCCTGCGTGCGGCGGTCTCTCACATCAAGGCCAGTGCATGATCATCAATGGCCACACGGTCATCATTCCGCACATCGGCTACCCCACGCATTCCTTCAAAGCGCCGCTGATTTACAACCCGTATTTCGCAGCGCATGGCATCAACGCGCTGGTGGTGCCCATGGCCTGCCAGCCGGATAACTTCGAGGCCCTGCTGCGTTCGCTTTTCAAGCTGGGCAACACCCAGGGCGCCTTGATCACCATGCCGCACAAGGTCACCACCGTGGGGCTGGTCGACGAGGTGCTGCCGGCCGCCGCCATTGCAGGGGCGGTCAATGCCGTGCGTCTGGGCCCGCAGGGCCAGTTGCAGGCCGATATGTTTGATGGTGAAGGATTTGTGCGCGGCGTGCAGCGCAAGGGCTTGAAGCTGCAGGGCGCACGCGCGCTGGTGGTGGGCTCGGGCGGCGTGGGTTGTGCCATTGCGGCCTCGCTCGCTGGCGCAGGCGTCGCGGCCCTGGCGCTCTATGACCTGAACACCGCCTCCAGCCTGGCTCTGGGTGAGCGGCTGAAGAAGCATTACCCACAGCTGAAGGTGAGCACCGGCAGCAAGGACCCGGCCGGCTTCGACCTGGTGGTCAACGCCACGCCCCTGGGCATGAACGAGGGCGACCCGCTACCCGTGGATGTCTCGCGCCTGGACGCTTCTACCTTCGTGGGCGAAGTGGTCATGCGCACCGACATGACGGCTTTTCTTTCTGCCGCCCAGGCGCGCGGCTGCCGCGTGCAGATCGGCTCGGACATGCTGTTTGAGCAGATCCCGGCTTATCTGGAATTCTTCGGCCTGCCGTCGACCACTGCGGAAGAGTTGCGCGCTGTCGCACAGCTCTGATCCTGGTTGTTCGCGTTCGTGCGCCCAGGCTCAGGCGGCAGGGTGCGGGGCAGGGCCCCCGGCCTCAGACTGGGGTACCAGACATCGGCCGGGGGCCCCGCCCCGCACCCTGACCCATATGGCGGTGGCGCGCCACGAGGTATGCCGCGAGGAATGCCAGAGCGTTGAACAGCGAGTCTGGGGTGGGGCCGGCCGGTGATGTCTGGTACCCCAGTCTGAACCGGCCGGCCCCACCCCAGGCTCGCCGCGCCAAGCTCTCACCCTACGCCAAGCTCGCCGCACCCAGCTCAGCTCTCAGCCCGATTTCTCGCGCACACCGACCCGAGTGCTCAGGCGGCGGCGCCTTAAAATCCTCCGATGCTCCAAGTCAAACAAGTCTTGCTCGCGGCCCTGGCCGCCGAACTGGACCAGCTCCAGCCCGGCGCCGGCGCCAAGGCGGCGTTCGAGACGCCCAAGTCCGCCGCCCACGGCGACCTCGCCAGCAACGCGGCCATGCAACTGGCCAAGCCCCTCAAGCTCAACCCTCGGCAGGTGGCCGAGAACCTGCGCACCGCGCTGCAGGCGCAGCCGGCTTTCCAGCAATGGGTGGAGGCCATCGAGATCGCCGGCCCCGGCTTCATCAACTTCCGCCTCAAGCCCGCTGCCAAGCACCAGGCCGTGCGCGAGGTGCTCAGCGCGGCTGAGCGCTACGGCTGGCAGCCGGCGCATGGCCGCAAGATCCTGGTCGAGTTCGTCTCGGCCAACCCCACCGGCCCGCTGCACGTGGGCCACGGCCGGCAGGCGGCGCTGGGCGATGCGCTGTGCACGCTGTTCGCCACCCAGGGCTGGGAGGTCACGCGCGAGTTCTATTACAACGACGCGGGCGTGCAGATCCACACCCTGGCCACCAGCACCCAGGCCCGAGCCAAGGGGCACAAGCCGGGCGATGCGCATTGGCCCGAGTCGGCCTACAACGGCGACTACATCGCCGACATTGCGGCCGACTTCATCGCCCGCAAGACGGTGGCCTCCGACGACCGCTCCGTCACCGCCACGGGGGACATCGAGGACCTGAACGCCCTGCGTGAATTCGCCGTGGCCTACCTGCGCCGCGAGCAGGACCTGGACCTCAAGGCCTTCGAGGTGCGCTTTGATAACTTCTACCTTGAGTCCAGCCTCTACACCTCCGGCCGTGTCGAGAAGGCCGTGCAGCTGCTCAAGGACGCGGGCAAGACCTACGATCAGGACGGCGCGCTGTGGCTCAAGTCCACCGACTACGGCGACGACAAAGACCGCGTGATGCGCAAGTCCGACGGCAGCTACACCTACTTCGTGCCTGACGTGGCCTACCACCTGGCCAAGTGGGAGCGTGGTTTTACCAAGGCCATCAACATCCAGGGCATGGACCACCACGGCACCATTGCCCGTGTGCGCGCCGGCCTGCAGGCCGCAGGCCAGGGCGTCGCTGAAGGCTATCCCGACTACGTGCTGCACACCATGGTGCGCGTGATGCGCGGCGGCGAGGAAGTGAAGATCTCCAAGCGCGCCGGCAGCTACGTCACCTTGCGCGACCTGATCGAGTGGACCAGCAA
>JAIXPL010000047.1 GCA_027486255.1 Comamonadaceae bacterium | reverse complement strand
GATGGCCGGCTGCTCTCCGTCTGCCGTGATCTGCGAGATCATGAAGGACGACGGCACCATGGCCCGCCTGCCCGACCTCATGGTGTTCGCGGCCGAACACGGCCTGAAGATCGGCACCATCGCCGACCTCATCGAGCACCGCAGCCGCGATGAGTCGCTGATTGAGCACCTGGGCAGCCGCGCCATGCACACCATGTGGGGCGAGTTCACTGCCCACGCCTACCGCGACCGTCCCAGTGGCAGCCTGCACCTGGCCCTGGTCAAGGGCCAGTGGACAGCTGAAGAATCGGTGCCCGCGCGTGTGCACGAACCGCTGTCCTTGCTGGACGCCTTGGAAAAGGGCCGGCCCATGCACTCCTGGAGCCTCGACGAGGCCCTGGCCCACATCCAGCGCGAAGGCCGCGGCGTGGCCGTGCTGCTCAACTGCGGCGAGAGCGCCGAGCAGTTGTTGGCCCAGTTTGAAGGCCGCGCCACCGCCAGCCAGGCACCTACGCGCGGCCGCATGGATCTGCGCACCTACGGCATCGGCACGCAGATCCTGCTGCAAAGCGGCGTGCGCAAAATGCAGCTCATGGGCAACCCGCGCCGCATGCCCAGCATGGCCGGCTTTGGCCTGGAAATCACGGGCTACCTCAGCAAGACCGACGCCCAAGCCGCCGCCCAGGCTTGAAACCGACCCAGCAGGACACACGCATGCAAGCAGCAGACAAAGGCCAGGCCCAGCACCTGGACGGACAGGGCCTGAAAATCGGCATCGTCCAGGCACGCTTCAATGAAGGCATTACCAACGCCCTCGCGCAGGCCTGCACCGCCGAGCTCAAGGCCCTGGGTGTGAGCGACATCACCCACGTGCAAGTGCCCGGCGCCCTGGAAGTGCCCCTGGCCTTGCAGGCCCTGGCCGAGCAGGACGAGTTCGATGCCCTGGTGGCGCTGGGCTGCATCATCCGCGGCGAGACCTACCATTTCGAGCTGGTGGCCAACGAAAGCGGCTCTGCCGTCACGCGCATCGGCCTGGACTACAAGCTGCCGATTGCCAACGCCATCCTCACCACCGAGAACCTGGCGCAGGCCGTGGCCCGTCAAGACGAAAAAGGCCGTGATGCAGCCCGCGTGGCCGTCGAGATGGCTTGCCTGCTCGAGCGCCTGAACTGATCGATTCATGACCACTGCCCCCAAGAAACGCCCCCCGCAAAGCCGCACGGGCCTCACCGACACCGGCGTACGCAAGGCCGCCGACAAGTCGGCCCGCACCCGCGCCCGGGAATTCGCGCTGCAGGCGCTCTACCAGCACCTGGTCGGGCGCAACGAGGCCAGCGCCATCGACAGCTTCACGCGCGACCTGATCGGCTTTCACAAGGCCGATGCCGCGCACTTCGATGCGCTGCTGCACGGCTGCGTCGAATCGGCCGAGGCGCTCGATGCGCTGATCACGCCGCACCTAGACCGCAAGATGGCGGAAATCTCGCCGGTTGAGCACGCCATCCTCTGGATTGGTGCCTATGAATTCCAGCACGCGCTGGACGTGCCCTGGCGCGTGGTCATCAATGAGTGCATCGAGCTGGCCAAGGCCTTCGGTGGCACGGATGGCTACAAGTGGGTCAACGGCGTGCTCAACCAGTTGGCACCGCTCATGCGCGAGCAAGAAGTGGCGCGCGATAAGGCGCGCTGAAAGCCCCATCGGCCATGGACCGCTTGTCCCGCACGCCCCGCCTGGCCAGCCGCGCGCAGCGGATCGAGTCTTTTTATGTGATGGAAGTGACCAAGGCCGCCGCCGCCCTGGCCGCTGCGTCGGGGCCTGGCGAGCGCCCCATGGTCTACCTCAACATCGGTGAGCCGGACTTCACGGCCCCGCCCCTGGTGCAGGAGGCCGCCGCCCGTGCCATCCATGACGGGCTGACGCAGTACACCCCGGCGCTGGGCCTGGAGCCCTTGCGCGAGCGCATCAGCCAGTGGTACCTCACGCGCTTTGGCGCGCAGGTCAGTCCCTCGCGCATCGTGGTCACCGCCGGGGCGTCGGCCGCCCTGCAACTGGCGTGCCTGGCCCTCATTGAAGCGGGCGATGAGGTGCTAATGCCCGACCCCAGCTACCCCTGCAACCGGCATTTCGTGGGCAGCGCTGAAGGCCGCGCCGTGCTGCTGCCCACCACGGCGGCGCAGCGCTTCCAGCTCTCGGCCGAGGCGGTTGAAAAAGCCTGGAATGCGCGCACCCGCGGTGTGCTGCTGGCCTCGCCCTCCAACCCCACGGGCACCTCCATCGCGCCGGCCGAGCTAGAGAAGCTGCACAGCCTGGTGCACGAGCGCGGCGGCGTCACCCTGATCGACGAGATTTACCTGGGCTTGAGCCATGAGGCCGAATTCGGCCAGACCGCACTCAAACTGCCCGAGCCGCTCCAGGACAGCCTGGTGAGCATCAACAGCTTCAGCAAGTACTTCCACATGACCGGCTGGCGCCTGGGCTGGCTGGTGGTGCCCGAAGGCCTCACCCCCGTGGTGGAAAAACTCGCGCAACACCTGTTCATCTGCCCAAGCGCCGTGGCCCAACACGCGGCGTTGGCCTGCTTCGAGCCCGAGAGCCTGGCCGAGTACGAAAGCCGGCGCAGTCAGTTCAAGGCCAGACGCGACTACTTCATCCCCGAGCTCGAACGCCTGGGCTTTGAGGTGCCGGTGCGGCCCGACGGCGCCTTCTACGTCTACGCCGATGCGAGCGCCCTGGTGCAGCGCCTGGGACTGCACCCAGGCCGCCCGGACGGTACAGGCGGCAGCTGGGACCTGGCTTTTGAGCTCATGCAGCGCGCACGCGTGGTGCTCACCCCAGGCCGAGATTTCGGCCAGGCCGACCCGCAGCGCTACCTGCGCTTTTCCACGGCCAGCAGCCTGGCGCAGTTGCAGGAAGCCGTGGCCCGACTGGAGGTGGTCCTTGGCTGAAGCTGCCTTTGAATGGCCAGTGCGCATCTATTGGGAGGACACCGATGCTGGCGGCATCGTGTTCTACGCCAACTACCTCAAGTTCTTCGAGCGGGCCCGCACCGAGTGGCTGCGCTCCCTGGGCATCGAGCAGCAAGCACTGCGCGCACAGACCGGGGGCATGTTCGTGGTGAGCGAAACCCAGGCGCGCTATCTGCTTCCTGCGCGGCTCGACGACGAGCTGTGCGTCACGGCCGAGCTGGCGCGCAGCGGCCGTGCCGTGCTGGCCATCCGGCAACAAGCACGGCTGGGCCCGGCTGGACCGCTTCTGTGTGAAGCGACAATACGCATTGCCTGGGTGGAGGCCGCCAGCCTCAAGCCCGGTCGCATTCCCTCCGAGATCCTGCAACGCCTCTGTCCCACCAAACAACTATGAACCAAGACCTGTCCATTGTGAAACTCCTGCTCGACGCCAGCTGGGTGGTGCAGGCCGTGGTCCTTATCCTGCTGGGCATGTCGGTCGCCAGCTGGACTGCCATCCTGCGCAAGCTGTTTGCGCTCAAGCGCATGGCTTCGCTGAACGACGAGTTCGACCGCGAGTTCCGGTCGGACACCAGCCTGAACAGCCTCTACAGCGCAGCCGTTCAAAACGCCCGCTCCAGCGGCCCCATGGAGCGCATCTTCGCCAGCGGCTGGCGCGAATACCAGAAACTGCGCGAGCGCCGTGTCACCGATGCCGGCACCCTGCTCGATGGCGCCCGCCGGGCCATGCGTGTGAGCTACCAACGCGAAATGGACGCGGTGGAATCCAACCTGTCCTTCCTGGGCACCGTGGGCTCGGTCTCGCCCTACGTGGGCCTCTTTGGCACGGTCTGGGGCATCATGCATGCGTTCACGGGCCTGGCCGCTCTGGAGCAAGTGACGCTGGCCACCGTCGCGCCTGGCATCGCTGAGGCGCTGGTGGCTACGGCCATTGGCCTGTTCGCCGCCATTCCGGCGGTGATTGCCTACAACCGCTTCGCGCACGACATTGACCGCGTGGCCAACCAACTCGACACCTTCATCGAAGAGTTCTCCAACATCCTGCAGCGCAACCTGGGCACCCTCCCTGCTGCCCACTGACGAAAGCACGCCATGCCCAGCCTCAAGGCCCGCGGCCGCGGCCGCCGCACCATCAACGAGATCAACATGGTCCCGTTCATCGACGTGATGCTGGTGCTGCTGATCATCTTCATGGTCACGGCGCCGTTGATCACGCCCAGCATGATCGCCCTGCCCCGCGTGGGCCAGGCTGCGGCCCAGCCGGCCAAGCCCATCCAGGTGATGCTCGACAAGAACGAGCGCATCGAAATCCGCTCTGAAGGCTCGCCCCAGCCGGCCACGCTGGCCAGCGTCGGCGAGGCCGTCAAGCGCCTGCAGGGCAATGCAGCCCAGGCGGATCAGGCCACCCCGGTGGTGATCAGCGCCGACAAGTCCCTCAAGTACGAAACCGTGGTCGGCGTATGGGATGCCCTTACCAAGGCCGGCGTGAACCGCATTGCCCTGTCGGTGCAGAGCAGCCGCTGAAACATCACGAGCCGCGCAGTATGAGCCTCCACAGCGACCACAGCGACCACACTGATCTGGCCCCTCCCCCCGAGTCGGGCGCGGGGCGTGCCGTGGTGCTGTCGGTGCTGGCGCACCTGGTGCTGGCCCTGGCGCTGACCTGGGGCGTGAGCTGGACAACCAGCACGCAGCAGGTGGCTTTCAACGCCCCGATGTGGTCATCTACGGTGCAGGAGGCCGCACCTGCTGCCAGCGAGCCCCCGCCCGCACCTCCCCCACCCCCTCCGCCGCCTGCCCCCGAACCCGCGGCTGTCCCAGCGCCCAAGGCCGCGCCGCCTCGACCGCCAGCGCCCGCCACCAAAGCAGCAGAACCGACCAAGGCAGACATTGGGATGGAACGCGAGAAAAAGCGCAAGCTCGAGGAAGAGCGCAAGAAGGCCGAGACGCTGAAGGAAAAGGAAAAAGCGGAGAAGCTCAAGACCGACAAGCAAAAGGCCGAGAAAGAAAAAGCCGAGAAGGACAAAGCCCAGAAAGACAAGCTCGCCAAGGAAAAAGCGCGCAAGGAAGAAGAGGCGCGTAAGGAAGAAGAGGCTCGCAAGCTCAAGGAAGAAGAGGCTCGCAAGCTCAAGGAAGAAGAGGCTCGCAAGCTCAAGGAGGAAGAGGAGCGCGAGAAGGCCAGGGAAGAACAACGCAGGGAGGCTGCTGCTCGGGAAAAAATGCGGCAAGAACAGCTCAAGCGCATTCAAGGCTTGGCCGGCGCCACCGGCGCACCCGAGGCCAGGGGCACCGCCCAGCGCTCGGCGGCGCCCTCGGCCAGTTACGCGGGCAAGATTGTCGAAGCCATCAAGAACAACACCACCTTCACCGACGCCAATGCCGGGCGGCCTTCGGTGGTGGTGCTGGTCAGGACCCAGAGCAATGGCCAGGTCACGAGCTACCGAGTCATCAAACCCAGTGGCAACAAGACCTGGGACGACGCGGTGCTGCGCGCCGTGGAGAAGATGGGCAGCGTCCCCAGGGACGTGGACGGGCGCGTCCCTGAGGTGCTGCTGCGCGAGGGCCTGGAGATCACGGTCACGCCCTGATCTCTTCTTGGCCGTTCCCCGTAGGAGCCCAGCCCCCTGGGCGATCCCTCGATCCGCAGCCGGAAAAGAACGCACCAGACGCGCTACGCATCGCCGAGAGACTCGGCTCCTACGAAGAGGGAGGCATGCATCGCCGAGAGACTCGGCGCCTGCAAAGAAGCCCGCCCCGGGCCTACTCGTAGACGATCTGCGCCAAGCCCTTGTCGGCCTGGGCCATCCAGCTGGCCAGGGCGGCGTCGCTGGGGTAAAAGCGCGCAGCCTCACCCAGCTGCACATCGGCCGTGGCGCCATCGCGGAAGACCGACAGGCGCACGGCCAGGCCACGCACCAGCTCGCCCTGCTCAGTCTCCAGACGGCGCGGCGGATGCTCGCGCACCAGGCGGCCGATGTCGGGCGCTGTGCCGTTGACGGCCACGCGCAGGTACTTGCCAAAGCGGCAGCGCGCCGACTCCAGGTCCCAGACCTGCTGCACCTTGAAGCGGAAACCGCCGCTGAAGCGGTCGGGCTGCAACAGGCCCTGCACGATCACCAGCTCATCGTCCTTGAGCAGGTGGCGGTGGGCGTTGTAGAGGTTCTCATCGGCGGTGGCCTCGATGGCGGCGGTCTTGTCATCGAGCTTGAAGATCGCCACCTTTCCGCGCTGGCCATTGATGAGCCGGAAATCCGTGACGATGGCTGCCAGCAGCTGCGGCTCGCGCGAGTCGATCAAGTCTTCGACCTTGCGCTTGGCGAACTGGCGCACCTCGAGCTCCACCTCGTCAAACAGGTGGCCTGAGAGGTAAAAGCCAATGGCCGTTTTCTCGTGGGTCAGGCGCGTTTTCACGCCCCAGGGCAGGGCCTCGACCAGCGGCGGCTCCTGGGTGCTGGCCGCGTGGGAGTCCATGTCGAACAGGCCGCCCTGATTGGCGTTGGCCTGGGTGGCGGCGGCAAACTCAAAGGCGCGGTCGACCGAGGCCAGCAGGGCGGCGCGGTTGCGCTGCAGGTTGTCAAAGGCGCCGCCCTTGATCAGGGCCTCCACCGTGCGCTTGTTCAGGCGCGATTTGTCCACGCGCACGCAGAAGTCGAAGAGCGAGGAAAAAGGCCCGCCCTCCTCGCGCGCCGCCACGATGGCGGCAATGGCCTGCTGGCCCGTGCCCTTGATGGCGCCCAGTCCGTAGCGGATGCTCTTGTCGGTGATGGGCTCGAAGCGGTAGTGGCCACGGTTGATGTCCGGCGCCTCAAAGCTGATGCCCATCTTCAGCGCGTCGGCATGCAGCACCTTGAGCTTGTCGGTGTCGTCCATCTCCACCGTCATGTTGGCGCAGAAGAACTCGGCGGTGTAGTGCACCTTCAGCCAGGCCGTGTGGTAGGCCAGGAGCGAGTAGGCGGCGGCGTGCGACTTGTTGAAGCCGTAGCCGGCGAACTTCTCCATGAGGTCGAACACTTCGTCGGCCTTCTTCTCGTCGATGCCTTTTTCGGCCGCGCCCTTGCGGAAGATCTGGCGGTGCTCGGCCATCTCCTCGGCCTTCTTCTTGCCCATGGCCCGGCGCAGCAGGTCAGCGCCGCCCAGGCTGTAGCCGCCCAGCACCTGCGCGGTCTGCATCACCTGCTCCTGGTAGACCATGATGCCGTAGGTCTCAGCCAGCACGGGCTCCACCAGCGGGTGCGGGTACTCCACCACCTCGCGCCCGTGCTTGCGCGCCACGAAGCTGGGGATCAGGTCCATGGGGCCGGGGCGGTACAGGGCGTTCAGCGCAATCAGGTCTTCCAGGCGCGTGGGCTTGGCGTCCTTGAGCATGCGCTGCATGCCCGTGCTTTCAAACTGGAACACAGCCTCGGTGCGTCCCGCCTGGAACAGGGCATAGGTGGGGGCATCGTCCAAAGGGATGCGCTCAAAGTTGAAATCCTCCTGCCCCTTGTGGCGCTGCATGATGAGCTCACGCGCAATCTCCAGGATGGTGAGCGTGGCCAGGCCCAGGAAGTCGAACTTCACCAGGCCAATGGCCTCCACGTCGTCCTTGTCGTACTGGCTCACGGCCGAGTCGCTGCCCGGCTGGGCATAGAGCGGGCAAAAGTCGGTGAGCTTGCCCGGGGCAATGAGCACGCCACCGGCGTGCATGCCGACGTTGCGGGTCATGCCCTCGAGCTTCTGCGCCAGCTCAATGAGCGTGCGGACCTCGTCCTCTTTCTGAAGCCGCTCGGCCAGGATGGGCTCCATCTCGAGGGCGTAGTTGTTCTTGTCGCCATCCTTCTTGGGGCTGGGCGGGTACTGCAGCGTCACCGACATGCCCGGCTTGTTCGGGATCAGCTTGGAGATGCCGTCGCAAAACCCATAGGAAAAATCGAGCACGCGCCCCACATCGCGAATGGCCGCGCGTGCGGCCATGGTGCCGAAGGTGACGATCTGGCTGACGGCGTCATGGCCGTACTTGTCCTTGACGTAGTCGATCACCCGGTCCCGGTTGGCCTGGCAGAAATCGATGTCGAAGTCGGGCATGGACACCCGCTCCGGGTTCAGAAAGCGCTCAAAGAGCAGCTTGTACTGCAGGGGATCGAGGTCGGTGATCTTCAGCGCGTAGGCCACCAGCGAGCCCGCACCGGAACCACGGCCTGGCCCCACGGGGCAGCCGTTGTTCTTGGCCCAGTTGATGAAGTCGCCCACGATCAAAAAGTAGCCGGGGAAACCCATCTTGAGGATCACCTCGATCTCGAACTCCAGACGCTCCACATAGGCGGGGCGCTGCTGGGCCCGCTGGGCTTCGTCGGGGAAGAGCTTGACCAGGCGCTCATCCAGGCCCTCGTGCGAGGCCTGGCGGAAGTACGCATCGATGGGCAGGGGACTGCCATTGACCACCGGGGTCGGGTAGTTGGGCAACTGGGGCCGGCCCAGGTCCAGCGTGAGGTTGCAGCGTTTGGCAATCTCCACGGCGTTGGCCAAGGCAGAAGGAATGTCGGCGAACAGCTCGGCCATCTCGGCCTGCGTCTTGAAGTACTGCTCGCGCGTGAACTTGCGCACGCGGCGGGCATTGCCCAGGATCTCGCCCTCGGCAATGCACACCCGGGCCTCGTGCGCCTCGTAGTCGTCGGGCCCCAGAAACTGCACCGGGTGCGTGGCGACCACGGGCAGCTTCAGGCGTGCGGCCAGCTGCACGGCAGCCGTTACGTGGCGCTCGTCGTCGGGGCGGCCAGCGCGCTGCAACTCGAGGTAAAAGCGGTGCGGGAACAGCCCGGCCAATTGCAGCGCCACCTCACTGGCGCGGGTGTCGTCGCCCTGCAGCAGGGCCTGGCCCACGGCGCCGGTCTGGGCCGAGGACAGCGCAATGAGGCCCTCGCCGAACTCACGCAGCCACTCGAGCTTGAGCACGGCCTGCTCGCGCTGCACGTTTTGCGTCCAGGCACGCGCCAGCAATTCGCACAGGTTGAGGTAACCACGCCGGTCCTGCACCAGCAGCAAGAGGCGCACCGGCGGCGATCCCGCTTCCTTGGCCGGCGCCTCCATCCAGACGTCGGCCCCCACGAGGGGTTTGATGCCCCTGCCCCGGGTTTCTTTGTAAAACTTGACCGCGCCAAACAGGTTGGACAGGTCGGAAATCGCCAGGGCCGCTTGTGCATCCTGGGCTGCGCGGGCCACGAGTTCGTCAATGCGGTTGGTGCCATCGAGCACCGAAAACTCGGTATGGATACGCAGATGAACAAACATGCGCTCAATTGTAGGCGGCACCCCCGGGCCGCCACCGCTCGCCCGGGGCCAGTCACCCGCGCCCTAAGGCGTCGGGCGATGGGTTCAGCGCTGGAAGCGGGCGTTCACCTCGGCCACGCGCTGGCCGAAGGTGCGCGCGGTGTCCAGGTCGCCCTGGGGCATCTCGTGGGCACCGGCGTCGGCCGGCGACTGCGCCATGGCACCCGCGTAGGAGCCCAGGTAGTTGGGGTCGTTGCGCTGCGCAGCTTTGGTGTTGCTGGGCATCTGCGTCTGGCCGACCCACACGCCGCCATGCTGCAGGGCCAGGGTGATGAAGTAATGCAGCGTGGAATGCTTGTCGCCGTTCATGCTGGCGCTGTTGGTAAAACCTGCAAACACCTTGTCTTTCCAGGCCTGGGTGAACCAGGCCTTGGAGCTGGCATCCGCAAATTTCTTGAACTGCCAACTCACGCTGCCCATGTAGGTGGGTGAGCCCATGATGATGGCCTGGGCCGCGTTCAGCGTGTCCCAGCCGCCTTCGGGCAGGTTGCCCTCGGCATCGATGGCGAGCAGCTCGGCGCCCGCGCCATCGGCCACGGCTTGCGCCATGCGTTGGGTGTGGCCGTAGCCCGAGTGGTAAACCACGACGATCTTGCTCATGTGGGGGATCCTTGAGGAATAGATTGAAAAAAATCTCGGGCCTGAGCCCGGCGAGGTGGCGTGAATTCAGACGGTCAGGTCGAACACCAGCACCTCGGCGTCTTGGCCGTGGCTCAGGTGCAGGTCGGTTTCCGACACCAGCTTGGCCGCATCGCCAGCCTGCAGGGCCTGGCCATTGACGCTGAGCGCGCCGCGAATGAGGTGCACATAGGTCTTGCGCGCCGCGTTCAGGGGCAGGTGGGCCTGCTCAGCGCCATCGAAGAGGCCGGCATACAGACGGGCATCGGCATGCACCGTGACCGAGCCTTGGGCCCCATCGGGCGAGGCCACCAGGCGCAGCCGGCCGCGTTTGTCCTCGGGGGTAAAGCTCTTTTGCTCGTAGCCCGGATCAATGCCGCGCACGTTGGGCTCGATCCAGATCTGCAGAAAGTGCGTCTGCCCATCCTTCTCGTGGTTGAACTCGCTGTGCATCACGCCGCGCCCGGCGCTCATGCGTTGCACATCGCCAGGCAGGATGGCGGTGCCATTGCCCATGTTGTCCTGGTGCGCGAGCGAGCCCGACAGCACGTAGCTGATGATCTCCATGTCGCGGTGGCCGTGCGTGCCAAAGCCCGTGCCCGGGGCAATGCGGTCCTCGTTGATCACGCGCAGGTTGCCGAAGTCCATGTGCGCCGCATCAAAGTAGCCGGCAAAAGAAAACGAATGGAAGGACTTGAGCCAGCCGTGGTCGGCATAGCCGCGGTCACCGGAGCGTCGCAAGGTCAGCATGGTCGGGGTCTTTCAGGTGGTGGACGGACTGCACAAGCGCAGTGCATACCCATGACTGTAGGCAATCGGCTTGCTGCTGGGATTGAATCGGTTTCATGTCATCATTCAAATTATTTGAACGATGACCGCCCCCATGCTCCGTTTCACCGACGTCCTCACCCCTGAAGCCCTGCGCATGGTCGATGCCGTGCACCGAACGGGCAGCATGGCGGCGGCCGCGCGCGAGCTGGGCCTGGTGCCCAGTGCGCTGAGCTACCGCGTGCGCCAGCTCGAAGACGCGCTGGACGTGCTGCTCTTTGATCGCTCCTCGCGCCAGGCCCGGCTCACCGAGGCGGGGCAGGAGCTGCTGCGCGAGGGTCAGCGCCTGCTGGCCGAGCTTGATGCTGTGGCCCACCGCGTCAAGCGCGTGGCCACGGGCTGGGAGCCGCAGTTCACGCTGGCTGTGGATGGCGTGGTCTCGCGCAGCACGGTGATGGAGCTGTGTGAAGCCTTTTATGCCCTGGAGCCGCCTACGCGCCTGAAGATCCGCGAGGAAGCCCTGAGCGGCACCCTGGAGGCGCTCACCTCCGGGCAGGCCGACATCGCCCTCGGGGTGGCGCTGGAGGCCGCCACCCAACCGGGCTTTCTCAGCCAGACCCTGGGGTCGGTGGAGTTCATCTACGTGGTCGCACCACAGCACCCGCTGGCCCGCGCCGCAGAGCCGCTGTCGGACGAGGTGCTGCGCCAGCACCGGGCCGTGGCCGTGGCCGACTCGGTGCAGCGCGGCAGCGCCGTCACGGTGGGCCTGCTGGGCGGGCAAGACGTGCTCACCGTGCCCAACATGATGGCCAAGCTCGAGGCCCAGCTGCATGGCCTGGGCGGCGGCTTTCTCCCCAGCTACCTGGTGCGGCCCTACATCGACAGCGGCCGCTTGGTGCGCAAACAGGTGGACCGGCCCCGACGCATGGCGCGCATCAGCTATGCCTGGCGCCAGGAAAGCGCCGCCCGCGCCGGCCGGGCCCTGCAGTGGTGGCTGGCGCAGCTGCAGCGGCCGGCCACCCGTCAAGCCCTGCTGGAGAGACCGCAGGCGCTGTGAGCCGTGCGCCCGATCCTGGTACGAGGCGGGTACTGGGGCTCGCACCAAGGCTGAGGCGCCCTGCATGCGTGTAGAGTGCACGCATGACCAGCACCAATCGCTCGCGCACCCCCAAGTCCTCCCCGGCCCTTGTGCCTTCCCGCATCGCTGTGATCGGCGCCGGCATGGCGGGCATCGCCTGCGCCCGCACCCTCATGCAGGCCGGCCACGAGGTGCAGGTCTTCGAGAAAAGTCGCGGGGCGGGCGGCCGCATGTCCACGCGCCGCACGGAGTTCGGCAGCTTCGACCACGGCACCCAGTACTTCACGGTGCGTGACCCGCGCTTCCAAAAAGCCCTGGACACCGTCCCCGAGCTGGTCAAGGCCTGGCGGGCCAACACCATCCAGGTGCAGGATGACGCCGGTCGTGTGGTGGTCGCGGCCAAGCCGCAACAGCACGAACACTGGGTGGGTGCCCCCGGCATGAATGCCATCGTCAGGCACTGGGCTGCCTCCGCGACGCTGCACCTGGAAACCCAGGTGATGCAGATTGAAGCTGACCGCCTGGCGCCCCAGCGCTGGCAGCTGCAGACCAGCGGCCCCGATGAGGCCAGCCAGGTGCATGCCGGCTTCGATGCCGTGCTGCTGGCCCTGCCCTCCACCCAGGCCCACACCCTGCTGCGTGCCTCACGCCTGCTGCCCCAGGTGCAAGCGCAGCTGGCCGAGGTGGACGTGGCACCGTGCTGGACCTTGATGCTGGCTTTTCCGCAAGCCGTGTGCGGCTCGGCCTTTGGCCCGCACTGGCAGGCCGCGCGCAGCGCGCACCACCGCATTTCCTGGCTGGCACGCGAAACCTCCAAGCCCGGCCGTGAAAGCATCGAGCGCTGGACCGTGCAGGCCAGCCCCGACTGGTCGGTGCGCCACCTGGAAGACGACGCCGAGCGTGTGAAGGCCAAGCTGCTGCGCGCCTTCACGGAGGTCACCGGCATCCGCGCCACGCCGCCCTATGCCGAGGTGCACCGCTGGCGCTATGCGCAAACGATCAAGCCGCTGGGGCAGAGCCATGTGTGGGACGCCTCCCAACGCCTGGGCCTGTGTGGCGACTGGTGCCTGGGCCGCCGGGTGGAAGACGCCTTTGTCTCCGGCCTGGAACTGGCGCTGGGCGTACACACCGCCCTGAAGTGACCGGTCTGCCGTGAGCCAGGACAGCGGCTGCATCGGCCGCTTCGCCCCCTCGCCCACCGGCCCCCTGCATGCCGGCTCGCTGGTGGCTGCCCTGGCCAGCTGGCTCGATGCCCGCGCGAGAAACGGGCGCTGGCTGGTGCGCATCGAAGACCTGGACACGCCGCGCTGCGTGCCCGGCGCTGACACGCTCATCCTTGAGCAACTGGCGGCCTGCGGGCTCACGAGCGACGGCCCCGTGGTCTGGCAGAGCCAGCGCGGTGCGCACTACCTGGCGGCGCTTGAGCAACTCATCGCCCAGGGCCAGGCCTACCCCTGCGCCTGCTCGCGCAAGGACATCGAAGCGGCCCTGCTGGCCCGCGGCCTGCCGCGCGAGCGCCACCAAGCCGCGCCCTACCCGGGCACCTGCCGCCCCGAGCACGGCGGCCTGCGCGGTCGGGCAGGCCGCGCCTGGCGCTTTCATGTGGGCCAGGGCGAAGCGGCCCGGGTGAGCTGGCAGGATGCGATAGGGAGCACGATGGGGGGCATGCAGGTGCAGGCCGTTGACGAAGTCGTGGGCGACTTCGTGCTCCAACGCGCCGACGGCCTCTGGGCCTACCAGCTGGCCGTGGTGGTGGACGACGCTGCGCAGGGCGTCACGCACGTGGTGCGCGGCCAGGACCTGGCCGACAACACCCCCCGGCAGATCCTGCTGCAACGCGCCCTGGGCCTGCCCACACCCGCCTACCTGCACACCCCGCTGGTGCGCGATCCGCGTGGCGACAAACTCAGCAAGCAACACGGCGCGCCGCCGCTTGATCTGCAAGACCCCCTGACCGCACTGACCGCGCTGAATGCGGCCGCGCAGGTACTGGACTTGCCCGCGCAGCCGGCAGGCAGCACCACGGCCGACGCCCTGGCCGCCTGGACGCAGGCCTGGCGACAGCGGCATCCTTGAGGCAGGCCAGGGCCAAGGCCCGCGGCCTGCCCCGCGATAATCCGGCCTTGTCTCCAAGAGCCCCCGCATGAACCGCCCCGACGCGACCACCGCCCCCTCGCCCGCCTCCTCACCCGCCTCCGACGCCGCCACCCCGCTGCGCCGCCCCATCAAGAGCTTTGTGCTGCGGGCCGGCCGCATGGGCCCGGGCCAGGCGCGCGCCTTCGATCAGCACGGCCCGCAGTTCCTGCTGCCCTACCGCCCCGAGCCCCTGGACGCCCCTGCCGCCTTTGGCCGCAGCGCGCCGCTGATCCTGGAAATCGGCTTTGGCATGGGCGATGCCACCGCCAAGATCGCGCAGACGCGCCCACAAGACAACTTCCTGTGCTGCGAGGTGCATGCCCCGGGCGTGGGCTCGCTGCTCAAGCGCTGCGGCGAGGAATCCATTGCCAACATCCGCATCCTTCAGCACGATGCGGTGGAGGTGCTCAGCCACATGGTGGGCGAGGCCAGCCTCGATGGCGTGCACATCTTCTTTCCCGACCCCTGGCACAAGGCCCGGCACCACAAGCGCCGGCTGATCCAGGGGCCCTTCATCGCCCAGCTGGTGCGCTACCTCAAGCCCGGTGGCTACCTGCACCTGGCCACCGACTGGGCACCTTATGCCGAACAGATGCTCGAGGTGCTCAGCGCCGAGCCCCAACTCAAGAACACCGCCGAGGGCTATGCCCCCAAGCCGGCCTACCGGCCGCTGACCAAGTTCGAAAATCGCGGCCTCAAGCTTGGCCACGGCGTCTGGGACCTGGTGTTCCTGCGCCGCTGAGGCGGCCCGGCCCCGCATGGCACACCAGCCCAAGAACCAGCTGATTGCCATGCGCGGCGGGGTCTCGCCCAGCTGTGTGGCCCTGCCGCGCATGAAGCGCAGCCCCTGGCCCACCCTGCTGGACCACCTGGCCGAGCGGCTGCCCGCGGTCAGCCGCGCCGAGTGGGCCGAGCGCATGGCCGCAGGCGGCGTGCTCGGCGAAGACGGCCAGCCCTTGCGGCCAGACGCACCCTACCTGCACGGTGCACGCGTGTACTACTGGCGCGAGCTGCCCAGCGAGCCGCCCATTCCCTTCGAGGCCCAGGTGCTGTTTGAAGACGAGCACCTGGTGGTGGCCGACAAGCCGCATTTCCTGCCCGTCACGCCGGGTGGGCGCTTCGTGCGCGAGACCCTGCTGGTGCGCCTTAAGGCCCAGCTCGGCTGCGCTGACCTCAGCCCCCTGCACCGCATCGACCGCGAGACCGCCGGCCTGGTGGTGCTGTGCAAGCGCCCCCAGGACCGCGATGCCTACCAGGGCCTCTTTCGTGAGCGGCGCATCGCCAAGCGCTATGAGGCTGTCGCTGCAGCCCCGCCAGCCGCGCTGGTATTTCCACTGGTGCGTGCCAGCCGCATCGTCGAAGACGAGGCGCAGTTCTTCCGCATGCGCGAGGCCGAGGGTGCGGTCAACAGCGAAACCCGCATCCACCTGGTGGCCCAGCAGCAGGGCCGGGGCCTGTATGAGCTGGTGCCCATCACAGGCAAACGCCACCAGCTGCGCGTGCACATGCAGGCCCTGGGTCTGCCGCTCGAGGGCGACCAGTTCTACCCGCAGGTCAAGCGCGGGCCGGGTGACGATGAAGATTTTCAGAACCCCTTGCAACTGCTGGCCCGTCACCTGGCGTTCACCGACCCGGTGACCAGCCAGGCCCGCGAATTCACCAGCCGCCTGGCCCTGCGCTGGCCCTGAACGCGGCAGGCCAACGCCCTACACTGCCGCGCATGACCGCGCCCGCCATCCTGACGCCGGAGCAAACAGCCCGCGCCCTGCCCTACACGGCGCTGGCCGGCGAAATCGAGCGCCTTCTTCAAGATGCCAGCGTGCAGGTGCCGCCGCGCCTGGTGCAGCCCCTGGCCGGGAGCGGCAGCCTGTTCGTCATGCCGGCCTGCGATGCGCAGGTGGCGATCACCAAGCTCATCACCTTCGTGGCGGACAACGCCACCCGGGGGCTGCCCGCCATCCAGGGCGACATCGTGGTTTTCGATGCACGCACAGGCCAGCGCCGGGCCGTGCTCGACGGCCCCACGGTCACGGCCAGGCGCACGGCGGCGGTCTCGCTGCTGGCGGCGCAGCATCTGGCGCCTCACCGTGAAGGCCCCCTGCTCATCGTGGGCGCTGGCGTGCAAGGGCTGGCCCACCTGGAGGCGTTTCACGAGGGTCTGAACATCGACGAGGTGTGGGTGGCGTCGCGCACACCCGCCAGCGCCCAGGCCCTGGTGGCGCATGCGCAGGCACGGGGCCTGAAGGCCCGCCAGGTGATGGATGCGAACGCTGGACTGGCGCACTGCCCGCTGGTGGTGAGCTGCACACCCGCGCAGGGCGTGGTGCTGCAAGCACCGCCGCGCCCCGATGCCTTCGTGGCCGCCGTGGGCGCCTTCACGCCGCGCATGGTGGAGTGGGCGCCAGAGGTTTGCCAGCACCTGCACCGCACCGGTCGGGTGGTGGTGGACACACGCGATGCCGACCACGAGGCCGGCGACCTGCTGCAGGCTGGGATCGACGTGGCCGCCTTGCCCACACTGGCGGATGTGGTGGCTGGCCGAGCCGGCCCCCCGGGCGCAGGCCCGGTGTTCTTCAAGAGCTGCGGCTGGGCCGGCTGGGACCTGGCCGCCGCGCGCCTGATCAGCCGCGGTCTTTAACGGGGCATGAATGGGGCATCAATCGGCCTTGAAGCCGGTGGCCGCAAGCGACACACTGGCGCAACCGGGCCTTCAGGCGCCTGGGCATCCACTTTCGCAGCCAGCTCTTCGCTCTGGCCCTGCCCTGAAGGCCGGCGCCGATCTCAGGCGCGGATCTCCCGGGCCGTGATCTGGTAGCGGAAATCGTCGGGCGCGTAGGAGTCGTAGCGCCCGCCCGTGTGTTCAGCCACGGGGTACATGAAAAACCCGAGCTTGCCGCCACGGGCCTGCGGCAGCCGCACATCATGCGCATGGTTAAAAGCCATCCAATTGCCTTCCCAGCCACCGAACAAGGCCTTGTTGACGGGCGCCACCACATCGTGCTGCGTGGTCTTGAGCCACTGCGGCGTTTCCAGGCGCATCACCTTGGCCACGTCGGCCGGGTCCATGGCCACCCAGCCGTAGCCGGCCAGATGCACCTCGGCTCGGCAGTGCTGCGCGCCCTTGAGGCTGGCGGAATTGCCGGACAGCTCCTTGTAGCCGAAGGCCGAGGGCGCCAGGCGGATGCCGTACACATCGCGTGCGGGCAGGCCCACCGAACGGCACAGGCCCACGAACAGGGCATTGAGGTCGGCGCATTTGCCGCCCAGGTTGCCAGTTTCCAGCATGGTCTTGATGTCGCCCTCGCCGCAGCCGCGCACCTTAGGTTCACGATGGGTATTGGCCACCACCCAGTCGTAGATGGCGCGGGCCTTGTCCACGTCGGTGCGGGCGCCACGGGTGGCCTTCAGAGCCGTGCGGCGCACGATGCCGTCGGTGGGCAAGAGCTCCGTGGGGCGGGTGTAGAAGTAAAGCGTATCGGCCGACTCGGTGGTGGCCACCTTGCGCGACCAGTCGACCGCGCGGCTGCGGGTCTGCACGCGCGAAGTGAGCTCGACGTAGGGCTGGGCGGCCCCGGCGGCAAACTCGGCGTAGAGCAGGCGGGCGCCTTCACGGCCATCGTGCAGGAAGCGTGTGCTGCCGTTGCTGGTGACGCTGCTTTCCAGCGAGCGCTGGTAGTCGCTGTCGATGCTGGGCATGGGCAGCCAGACGCGGGCCGGGCCCTGCGCGGCCTGCAGGTCCACGCGGGTGGTGAGCTCAAAGGTGCGCCAGCCCTCGGGCTGGGGAGAGAACTCGCGGCGCGCGGGCGCGGCGGGAGCTTGGGCGAAATGAAGGGTGGGCCAGGCAGCGGCAAGCGCGCCGGCGGCCGAGTTCCTGAGGAACCCGCGTCGAGCGGTGGTCATGTAGAGATCTCCGAAATAGGGCTGATGCGGCCAGGCCACTGATGAAGAAGTGACCGGATGCCGAAGCGCCGCCAAAGGGCAGCGCCAGCCGCATTATCGGCCCGGCGGCGGCAGGCTCAGGCCAGCAGCGCGTCGACCAGCTTGCCGGCCTGTGGGCCCGACCAATCCAGCTCGCCCCGAATGCGCTGGCGCGGCCGCCCCTGACGGTCGATGAGGAAGGTGCTTGGGAACACCTTCACACCCCACTGGCGGGCCTGCAGACCCTCGGCATCGAGCAGCACCGGCAGGCTCACGCCCGAGGCCTGGGAAAAGCGCAGGGCGCGCTGGGCAGGCTCCTTGAAATTGATGGCCAGCACCACGAGCTTGTCGGGGCCGTGCAGGTCGGCCAGGGTCTGCAGCGAGGGCATCTCGGTGCGGCAAGGCTCGCACCAACTGGCCCAGAAGTTGAGCAGCACCGCACGGCCTTTGAAATCGGCGGGGGTCCAGGTCTTGCCGGTGGTGTCTGGCAGACTGAAAGCGCCCAGCGGGCCACGCCAGAGGCTGGCCTCAAAGCCCTGGGCATGGCTCCACAAGGGTGCACTGCCCAGGGTCGCGGCGAGGATGGGGAGGAGTTGACGGCGCTTCATGGAGTCAGGGGTTGTGGGTGGAGGCCGCAGCCCTCACCCCAGCCCTCTCCCAGAGGGAGAGGGAGAACATACAGCGACTCTCTTGCGCACCCTCCCAGAGGGAGAGGGTGAACACATAGGGATCCTCTTGCTCCCTCTCCCTCTGGGAGAGGGCAGGGGTGAGGGCACGCGTAGCACCCACGGCCTCAAAGGCGCTCGCTCACCCAGCCCTGCACGGAGGCCAGGGCAGCACCGAGCTGGCTGGCGTCGGTGCCACCGGCCATGGCCATGTCGGGTTTGCCGCCGCCCTTGCCGCCCACCTGCTGCGCAACGAAGTTGACGAGCTCGCCCGCCTTGACGCGGCCCACGCTGTCCGCCGTCACGCCGGCAGCGAGCTGCACCTTGTCGCCATCGACCGCAGCCAGCACGATGGCCGCAGTCTTGAGCTTGTCCTTGAGCTTGTCCATGGTCTCGCGCAGGGTCTTGGCGTCGGCGCCTTCGAGCTTGGCGGCCAGCACCTTGAGGCCCTTGACGTCCACCGCCT
>JAIXPL010000021.1 GCA_027486255.1 Comamonadaceae bacterium | reverse complement strand
TGGTCCACCATGAACTGCCGGATACCGCTGACGGCCTTGCTGCGCGCTGCGAAGCGCTGGCGGGCTGCCTCGTCGGTGATGAGGTCCACGTAGCGCTGGCGGTACTTCACTTCCTGGTCGGCCACGCCGTGGAACTTGTCGGGCAGCGGCCGCAGGCTTTTGGTCACCAGGCGAAGGCTCTTGGCGTGGATCGAGAGTTCCCCCGTCTTGGTCTTGAACAGCGTACCGGTGGCCGCCACGATATCGCCCAGGTCCCAGTGCTTGAAGTCAGCGTGCACGTCTTCGCCCACGCCGTCGTTGGTGATGTAGACCTGGATGCGCCCGCCCGAGGGGCCGAAGGAGCCGTCCTGTAGGGTGGCAAAGCTGGCCTTGCCCATCACGCGCTTGAGCATCATGCGGCCGGCCACGCTCACCGGGATGGCCTGGGGATCGAGCGCCTCCTTGCCCAGGTGGTCGTACTGCGCGACCAGCTCGGCCGCCCGGTGCTCGGGCTTGACGTCGTTCGGGAAGGCGATACCCCGTGCGCGGATGGCCTGCAGCTTCTCGCGGCGCTCGGCCATCAGCTGGTTGTCATCGGGGGCGGCGGGGGTGTGTTCGGTCGTGGACATGAAGGGCCGGGCCGGCAGGCCGCGAAGAGGCAAAGCCTGTGATTTTACGGCGCCAGCCCGGCCGCAAGCCGGTCCCTCAGGACCAGCCGCTGCGGTCGAGCAGGTCGCTCACCAGTTCCAGGCGCACCAGCGGGTTGTCCAGCGACATCAGGCGCTGCTTCATCTCCAGGGGGATGGGCAGCAATTCGCACCAGCGGTTGGCGACCCAGTCGCAGTCTTCGAAGCGGTAGGGCTGCAGCAGCGGAATCTGCTCGGGTGGGATATTGCGCTGCTGGAGTTGGAGCAGCAGCTTGCGCAGGCCCTGGGCCACGGCTTGCAGGTCTTCCGGGATCGGCAACACCCGGTCGACCGGCAAGAGCACGGCCTCTGCGACCCACAGGCCGTGCCTGAGCTTGTCGCTGCGTTGCACATTAAAGCGCTGGCCGCCTTCGCAGCGGATGACCAGCAGGCCTGGCTTGGGCGCGGCGTACTCGATGATGCGGGCCAGCGTCCCCACGGTATTGAAGGTCTCGGACTCCTCGCCTTGGTCGGCCGGGGCACTGCGCACTTCGGTGCCGCGGATGAGGTTCACCACCCCGAAGGGCGTGCCGTTTTTCTGGCAGCGGGCGATCATGTCCAGGTAACGCACCTCGAAGATGCGAAGCGGCAGCAGACCGCCTGGAAACAGCACGGTTCCCAAAGGGAAGAGCGGCAGTTCGGACAGGTGCGTGGCGGGGCTCATGGATGAATCATGCCACCGGGGCGCCAACCCGCGCTGAGCCGGGGGACTTCACGGAAGTAGGACGGACGCTGATCCGCCGGCATGTCGCCGGCGGGTGCGGCTTACTCGACGGCGTCGGCCGGCTGCTTGAGCAGCATGGCCAGCGAGTTCGCCACGGTTTTGCGCAACTCGCGCCGGTCGCAAATGAAGTCGACCGCGCCTTTTTCCTGCAGGAACTCGGCGCGCTGAAAGCCTTCGGGCAGCTTCACGCGCATGGTGGACTCAATCACGCGGGGGCCGGCAAACCCGATCAGGGCCTTGGGCTCGGCGATCACGATGTCGCCCATAAAGGCAAAGCCCGCGCTCACGCCGCCCATGGTCGGATCGGTCAACACGCTCACGTAGGGCAGGCCCTTCTTGGCCAGGCGCGTGAGCGCCGCATTGGTCTTGGCCATCTGCATCAGGCTCAGCAGGCCTTCCTGCATGCGGGCGCCGCCGGTGGCGGTAAAGCAGATGAAGGGCACCTTTTGCTCGATGGCGGCATGCACGCCGCGCACGAATCGCTCGCCCACCACCGAGCCCATGGAGCCGCCCATAAAGTCGAATTCGAAGCAGGCCGCCACCACGCCAATGCTGTGCACCGCCCCGCCCATGACAACGAGGGCGTCGGTCTCGCCCGTGTTCTCCATGGCCTCTTTCAGGCGCTCGGGGTACTTTCGACTGTCCTTGAACTTCAGGGCGTCGATCGGCAGAACCTCTTGGCCGATCTCATAGCGGCCTTCGGCGTCTAGGAAGGCGTCCAGCCGCGCCCGCGCACTGATGCGGTGGTGATGGCTGCACTGCGGGCACACACTTTGGTTTTTTTCCAGGTCGGTCTTGTAAAGCACCGCCTCGCAGCTGGGGCACTTGATCCACAGGCCCTCAGGCACGCTGCGGCGTTCATTCGGATCGGTGGGAGAAATCTTTGGGGGGAGCAGCTTTTCTAGCCAAGACATGAAAGGCCTTTTTGTGTCCAAGAATTGGACGAGATTCTAGGCTCCTTCAGGGGCTCGATCCCCATCTCCTGGGATTGTTGGAACCCACAAAATCAAACCACTGAGATGCTTGAACCAGCCCTTGTCAGACGCTCATTGGCGTGGGCACTGTGGCTGGCTGCGATGGAGCAGTCACGACGTCTGCGTAGAGGTCTTTGAGCAGGGCCGCACCACTCGGGAAATGGCTGGCAGAGCGTTTTTCTTCGCGTCGGGTGCGGAGCTTACTTAATAGCCGCCTGCTGCGTAATTCATCGATCAGGTAGGACCCCCAGCGTCTGGCCTGCTGGGCTTTCACCAAGTCATGACCATGGGGTACTGGCTCCTGGCAGGGCGACTGGCCGTTGGGCCGGGCCATGATGCGCAGGTTACCGTCTTCGTCCGAATTGTGGCCCAGCACGTCCCAGCCGGCGGTGCGCAGGGTATGGCGCAGCGAGTCAGCACAAAAGTAGAGCACATGGGCTTTGAAGAACATGGAATGGGGCGAGCACAGCCGGGTGGCGTTAGGAACTTCGATGAAGAGAACACCCTGCTCGCTCATGTGATTGGCGATGGTTTGCAGGGAGGCGACTGGGTCGCTGAGGTGCTCAAAGACGTGAAACAAAGTGACCAGGTCCCACCGTTTTGCCGCACCCATGCTGGCGAGGTTTTGCACATTGCCGTTGCGTACATCGAGATTGAGGTGGTCGCGCGCGTAGCTGGCATAGCCTTCGTGAGGCTCCAGACCCACGGCATCAAAACCGAGTTGCGTCATCAGGAACACGAATTCACCACTGCTGGCGCCGATGTCCAGGGTGGCTGGCCTGTGCCCAGGCGTGGGTCTTTGCCAACCTTGCGTCTGAAGCCAGGTCCAACGGTCTAAAGCGATCCGGCCGGCCCTGAGCACATGGCGCCGCGCCGGCATGAATGCAGACTTGTATTCTTGCCGGTATTTGGTGGCGTACCAGGCCTGAAGGGCCTCTGGGCTGGGCAGTGGGTCTGTGCGGCCGAGGCCACATGACTCGCAGGCGATCGTGGTCAATGCTTCACGTGTCTTCCCGTCTCGCGTGGCCACGATGCGAGCCGCATGACTGCTGCAGCAAGGGCAGGGGGTTTGTGCCTGATAAGGTGTACCCGTGGGGTGGGTGGAAGTGACCATATAAAAATTTTATGGGTGGAACGAAGCGAACTTAGTTAAATCTTATGGGCAGAACGAAGCCAGATCGCCGCATTAGCGGCCAAAACCATTCGAACACCAAGCTTAAAGACGGATCGGGGGGCGTTTGCCCGCGGGAGTTCGATCAGAGGGCAATGCCCGCGCAGCCAGTCAGAAGGCGGGCCGTTCTCTGTGGGGGCGTGTCTTGAAGCGCCTATGCACCCAGTGGTACTGCTCAGGCATGCGGCGCACCTGCTCCTCAAGGACATGATTCATCCGCGCCATGCGGTGTCACGACAGCAGCGTCGCCGCAGGCACGCCCATAAAGAGGACGAACACGGCGTCTTTGGCGCCAAAGTCCATGTCCGGTGAAAAATGAAGTGGCTCGCCATGCTGGATGCCGCTGAGGATTTTGCGCATGCCCTCATGGTGAAGGTGGCGCCGGTCGTTACTGGTCCTCTCCCGCCCCGAGCACCCGTAGCCAGGGCAGTGACCAAGGTGCCACCTAGCGCATGAATGCGCTCAAGAGGGTGACCATGCACTTGCTTAAGCTGCCATCGGGTGTATCAGAGGTGCCTGTATGTGCAATCAATGCCTTCAGGGGGCCTGTCGCTCACATCCCAGGCCGCTGTGCGTCCAGTGCCTGTCTGATCTCAGACATAAAGGCGGAGGCGACACCGGCCACCTGGTTGCGCGGCTGGCTTTCGATCAACTCAATCAGTCGCGAGCCGATCACCACCGCATCGGCTGTGCGGCCTATCGCCTGGGCGGTGGCGGCGTCGCGGATGCCAAAGCCCACGCCCACGGGCACGCTCACGTGCTCGCGGATGCGCGGCAGCATTTTTTCCACCTCGTCCACGTTCAGCGTGCCGGCCCCGGTCACGCCTTTGAGGGAGACGTAATACACATAACCCGAGGCCACCCGCGCCACCTGCGCCATGCGCTCGGTGGTGGAGGTGGGCGCCAGCAGGAAGATGAGGTCCATGCCCTGCTCGCGCAGCTTGGCTGCGAACTGCACGCACTCTTCGGGCGGGTAGTCCACGATGAGCATGCCGTCTACGCCCGCCGTGGCTGCGTCTTTCACGAAGGCATCCTCGCCGCGCTTGATGTCGTAGGCCTCCACCGGATTGGCGTAGCCCATGAGCACCACCGGCGTGCTGCGGTCCTTCTGGCGGAACAGCTTGACCATCTCCAGCACCTGCACGAGACCAATGCCCAGGGCCAGGGCTTTTTCGCCCGCCTTCTGAATCACCGGACCGTCGGCCGAGGGGTCCGAGAAGGGCACGCCCAGCTCGATGATGTCGGCCCCGCCCGCCACCAGGCCGTGCATCAGCTCGGGCGTGATATCGGCTTGCGGGTAGCCGGCCGTGACATAGGGAATGAGGGCCTTGCGGCCCTGGCTCTGCAGTTGCGCCAGAACGCCCTGGATGCGGCTCATTTGAATTCCACCTTCTGCGTGCTGCCTTTGACATCCTGGCCCCGGCAGGAGGGGCGGCAGTAGAAGTCGGCCTGGGAGAGGTCGGCCACGGTGCCGATGTCTTTGTCGCCCCGGCCCGAGAGGTTCACCAGGATGGACTGGTCGGTGCGCATGGTCTTGGCCAGCTTCATGGCGTAGGCCACTGCGTGGCTCGACTCGAGCGCTGGGATGATGCCCTCGGTTCGGCACAGGTAGTGGAAGGCCTCAAGCGCCTCCTTGTCCGTGATGCCCACGTACTCGGCGCGGCCGATGTCCTTGAGGAAGGCATGCTCGGGGCCCACGCCCGGGTAGTCCAGGCCGGCCGAGACACTGTGCGTCTCGGTGACCTGGCCGTCCTCGTTTTGCAGCACGTAGGTGCGGTTGCCGTGCAGCACGCCGGGCACGCCTTTTTGCAGGGAGGCCGAGTGTTTGTCGGTGTCCAGGCCTTCACCCGCCGCTTCTACACCGATCAGGCGCGTGCCTTCAAAGGGAATGTAGGGATGGAAGATGCCCATGGCATTGCTGCCTCCGCCCACACAGGCCAGCACCGCATCGGGCTGGCGACCGCCCGTGAGTTCGGGCATCTGGGCAATGCACTCGGTACCGATCACGCTCTGGAAGTCGCGCACCATCATCGGGTAGGGGTGGGGGCCGGCCACGGTACCGATGATGTAGAAGGTGTTGTCCACGTTGGCCACCCAGTCGCGCAAGGCCTCGTTCAGTGCGTCCTTGAGCGTCTTGCTGCCCGACTCCACGGGTACCACCGTGGCGCCCAGCAGCTTCATGCGGTAGACATTGGGGCTTTGGCGCTTGACGTCTTCCGAGCCCATGTAGACCACGCATTCCAGCCCGTAGCGGGCGCAGATGGTGGCTGTGGCCACGCCGTGCTGGCCGGCGCCGGTTTCGGCGATCACGCGGGGCTTGCCCATGCGCTTGGCCAGCATGGCCTGGCCGATGGTGTTGTTGATCTTGTGCGCGCCCGTGTGGTTGAGGTCTTCGCGCTTGAGGTAGATCTGCGCGCCGCCCATCTCGCGGCTCATGCGGTCGGCGTGGTAAATGGGTGAGGGACGGCCCACGAAGCGCGCAAGCTCACCATTGAATTCCTCCAGGAACTCCGGGTCGTGCTGGTAGCGGGCATATGCCGCCTTCAGCTCGTTGATGGCATGCGTGAGGGTTTCAGAGACGAAGCTGCCGCCATAGATGCCGAAGTGGCCGCTGGCGTCAGGTTGCTGGTAGGAGATCATGGCGCTTGGCAAGTTGCTCATCGGCGGCGCGGACCGCAGCGATGAATTGGTGGATCTTGTCGGCGCTCTTGATGCCCTTGGACACCTCCACGCCGGAACTCACGTCAACGGCCAGCGTCGTGCAACGCGGCCGCACTTGCAAGATGCCATCGGTCACATTTGCAGGCGTCAATCCACCAGACAAGACGAGGTGAGCGCTGACGTTTGGAGGAAGCTGTGACCAATTGAATGTTTTCCCGCCGCCACCGAATCCCTCGACATGGGCGTCGAGCAGGATGGCCTGGGCGGCCTTGAAATCTGAGGCGTATTTTAGGAGATCAAAGGGCGCCGCCCCGGTTTGAGGGCCATCACCCAGGGGAATGCGGGCGGCCCGCAGGAAAGGCCGGCCCCAGGCCTGGCATTGCTCGGGCGTCTCGTCGCCGTGGAACTGCAGCAGCGCATGCGGCACGGCCTCGATCGCCTGCTGCACGGCCGCCGGCTCGGCATTGACCAGCAGCAGCACGGGCGTGATGAAGGGCGGCAGGCGCCGGGCTAGCTCGGCCGCGCGCTGCGGGCTCACATAACGGGGGCTGGGTTCATACAGCACGAAGCCCAGCGCATCGGCGCCGGCGGCCACGGCCGCGTCCACATCGGCCTCGCGCGTGAGGCCGCAGATTTTCACCCGGGTGCGTGGCATGGCGGTCATGGAAGCCAATCATAGGCCGGGGTGCGCTCCGGCAGGCCCCAGCGGGTCTCGTACACCGGCCCCAGGAAGTACAGCCCATCAGGCGAGAAGGTCGGGGCGGCGGCCTTGCGGCTGCGCGCATCAAGTACCTCTTGCATCCAGCTCGCGGGCTTCATGCCCTGGCCGATGCAGAGCAGGCTGCCCATGAGGTTGCGGATCATGTGGTGCAAAAAGGCATTGGCCTCGAACTCAAAGCGCCAGAACGCACCCCGGCGGCTGATCTGAATGCGCCGCAACGTTTTGACCGGCGTGTGCGACTGGCACTGCGCGGCGCGGAAGGACGAAAAATCATGCTCGCCCAGCAGCACCTGCGCCGCCTCTTCCATGGCCGCCTGGTCCAGCGGGCGGAACACCCAGCCGGTGCGCCCGGCTTCCACGCTGGGGCGCACGGGCGACTCCAGCAGCACATAGGCATAGCGGCGCGCCACCGCATGCGTGCGGCAGTGGAATTCGTCGGGCATGTGCCGCGCCCATTGCACCGCAATGCCCGGTGGCAAAAAGCTGTTGGTCCCACGGACCCAGGCGTTTTCTTCGCGCTCGGCGGTGGTGTCGAAGTGCACCACCTGCATCAGCGCATGCACCCCGGCATCGGTTCGGCCGGCGCACAGGGTGCGGATGGGCTGGTCGCAGAACCGGCCCAGGGCCAGCTCCAGCTGGTCTTGCACGGTGTTGCCCGAGGACTGACTCTGCCAACCCTCGTAGCTGCCGCCCTGATAGCTCAAGCCCAGCGCGACCCTCATGGTGTTTTGTCCTGCGCCGGGCGGGGCGTGTCCAGGTCCAGGTTCACACCGCTCAGGTCCAGTGGGCCGGGCGTCCGTGCGGTGGGCGCCGTGCGAAGGTCAAGGTTCAGGTCCAGGTCGGGCAGGGCGCCCGGCAAGGGGCTGGCCGTGCGAGGGCTGGCCTTGGGAAGCCTCGAATCCAGTGCCGGCGCCTGTCCGTCCAGGCTCAGGTCCAGGTCGAACAGCGCAGGCTTGGGCGCAGGCTGGGCGCGTGGGGGAGTTGTAGCCTTCTCCTGGGGCAGGGCGGGCTGGAAGCGGCCCTGCGCCTGCTGTTCGATGTCCTCAAGGTTGGGGGCCGGAGGCGGAGCGGCCGGTTTCGGCCGGCGGCGCAAGCCCAGGGATTTCATGACCTTCAGGGCCGCCAGGCCCAGCAGCAGCGCGGCCCCGGCACCGAGCCAGGCCAGCGGAAGCTCGGGTGGGCTGGCTGGGGTGGGAGGCATGGCTTGTGGGGGTACCAATGCAGGCGTGGTCTGCGGGGGCAGCGGTGCCGCCTCGGCAGGCGCCTCGGTGGCCGGTGCAGATGAGGTGGCGGGCGAAGCGGGGCTGGATGCCATGCTGGCCACGCTTTCAGCCGCCAAGGGCAGACCAGCCTGCAGCCGGGCGATGTCTTCGCGGGCCTGGCCCAGTGGCACCTGGTTCGCTTCTTCTGCGGTGGGCAGGCGCAGCCGGGCCTTGACCTGCAGGCGGTTCAGGTCGCCGTCCAGGAAAGCGGCGGGGTTGAGCTTGTAGAGCGCCAGCAGGAACTGCGCGATGGTGGTGCCCGGGGGCACTTGGTCCAGGGCCAGTTCGGAGGCGCTCAGGCCCGGGCTCACGGTCAGCGTGGCCGGTGCCGGGGCGTCCTGGGCATGGGCCGTACCCAGGGCGCAGGCCAGGCTCAGCAGGCCGATGGCCATGCTGCGGCTGGCGTGCAGTCCTGGGCCGCCCAGGCGCATCAGGCCTCCAGCAGGATGCGCAGCATGCGGCGCAGGGGCTCGGCGGCACCCCAGAGCAGCTGGTCGCCCACCGTGAAGGCGCCCAGGTACTCGGGGCCCATGGCCAGCTTGTGCAGGCGGCCCACGGGCACCGTGAGCGTGCCCGTCACAGCGGCGGGGGTGAGCTCGCGCTCGGTGATCTCTCGGTCGTTGGGCACCACCTTCACCCAGGCGTTGGCTTGGGCGATGATCTGGCTGAGCTCATCGAGCGGCACATCTTTCTTGAGCTTGATCGTCAGGCCCTGGCTGTGGCAGCGCATGGCGCCGATGCGCACGCACAGGCCGTCGATCGGGATGGAGCCCGCGCTGCGGAAGGGCGCATTGCCCAGGATCTTGTTGCACTCGGCGCCGCCCTTCCACTCTTCCTTGCTTTGCCCGTGCTCCACCGGCACGTCGATCCAGGGGATGAGACTGCCGGCCAAGGCGGCGCCCCGGAAGTTTTTGGTGGGGAAGGCGGCATCGCGCATGGTGGCGGCCACTTTGCGGTCGATGTCCAAGATGGCCGAGGCCGGATCGGCCAGTTCGGCCTTCACGGCATCGTGCAGGGCGCCCATCTGCGAGAGCAGCTCGCGCATGTTTTGCGCGCCTGCGCCCGATGCGGCCTGGTAGGTCATGGCCGAAATCCACTCCACCAGACCGTGCTGGAACAGACCGCCCAGGCCCATGAGCATGAGGCTGACGGTGCAGTTGCCACCGATCCAGTTGCGGCCACCCTTGGCCAGGGCCTGGTCGATCACATGGCGGTTGACGGGGTCGAGGATGATGACCGCGTCATCGGCCATGCGCAGCGAGGAGGCGGCGTCGATCCAGTGGCCCGTCCAGCCAGCGGCGCGCAGCTGGGGGTACACCGCCTTGGTGTAGTCGCCGCCCTGGCAGGTGATGATGATCTCGCAGCGCTTGAGCGCGTCGATGTTGTTGGCATCCTGCAGCGTGGTCTCGTTCTTGGCCATCGCCGGGGCCTGGCCGCCGGTGTTGGAGGTGGAGAAGAAGACTGGCTCGATCAGGTCGAAGTCTTTTTCTTGCACCATGCGGTCCATCAGGACCGAGCCGACCATGCCGCGCCAGCCGACCAAACCTACCAACTTGCTCATTTCAACGCCCTTTCAAAGTTAAACAGTGCCACGCCTGGCTGTTTGCCCGGCTCGTCTGGCCGGGGAGGGCGCACGACGAACCGGAGCTGGATCAGCCCTTGATGGTGGTCGTGGTTTTGAGGGTGATTGCGCGTGCGCCGGCAGCCACCTGAGCGGGGGCTGCGGGGTTCTGGATGAACAGGCGGGCGGCAAACATAGAGCGAGATTGTAGCGAATGGGCTTGGCTGGAACTTACAGCGCGGGCCGCTCTGAGGCTACGATGCGCCGCATGAGTTCCGCTTCCGACTGGCACTGGCACGCACGCGCCTTCCTGGCGCGTCGGCGCTGGGCCGCTACGCGCCAGCGGCTGGAGGATTGGTTGCTGGGCCTTCCTGTGGCTGCTGCTTGGCCCCATGAACTGGTGCTGCTGGGTGGCAGTGCAGGCTGGATGATGTCGTCACGCTTTCTGGCCCGCTTTGAGCGCGTGCTGCTGGTGGACATCGATCCCTGGGCCGGCCGGCTGTTCCGCTTCAACCACGGCGCAGCCCTGGCGCGCCACGGCGTGCGGCTGGATGTCTGGCAGGGCGATGCCCATGCCCTCCTGGACCGGGCACTGGCCGAGCGCCCAGAGGCCTGCGTGCTGTTCGACAACTTCCTGGGCCTCGATTCCATGTACTCCCGCGACCTCCAGGCCACCGAGCGCCGCCTGCGCGCCCTGCGTGAGCGCGTGCGTGGGCGTCTGTGGGGCAGCGTGCATGACCGCCTCTCCGGCCCCGGCACGCCAGGCTGGGCATCTGCTGCTTGCTGGCAGGCGGGCCGTTCGGCCTGCGCTGGCGAGCCCGTGCCGGCCGAGGCGCTGGCGTCGGTACAGGCCAGCGGCGAGTGGATCGACCACGGTACCGAGCCCATCCTGCCGGCGGGCACGCCGACCCGGCTGATTCCCTGGCCCATCGTGGCCGGCCGCTGGCATTGGCTGGAGGCGGGCTGGGTCGATGGCCGGGGCATGGTCTAAAAGTCGCCGCGCATAAAAAAACCGCGCCCTGGGGCGCGGTTTGGCAGGTCTTGAGCAGATCTCAGCCCAGGGCTTTGACCACCGCCTCGCCCATCTCGCGCGTGCCCACCCGGGTGGTGCCTTCGCTGTAGATGTCGGCCGTGCGCAGGCCCTGCGACAGCACTTTATTCACGGCCGCCTCGATGCGGTCGGCCGCTTCGGCCTGGTTGAGCGAGAAGCGCAGCATCATGGCCGCGCTCAGGATGGTGGCCAGCGGATTGGCCACGCCCTTGCCGGCGATGTCAGGGGCGCTGCCATGGCTGGGCTCATACAAGCCCTGGCTCTTGGTGTTCAGGCTGGCCGAGGGCAGCATGCCGATGGAGCCTGTCAGCATGGACGCCTCGTCCGAGAGGATGTCGCCGAACATGTTGCCGGTGACCACCACGTCGAAGGCCTTGGGCGCCTTGACCAATTGCATGGCGGCGTTGTCCACGTACATGTGCTGCAGTTCCACATCGGGGTACTGGGCGTGCACCTCGGTGACCACGTCCTTCCAGAACTGGAAGGTCTCCAGCACGTTGGCCTTGTCCACGCTGGTGACCTTTTTGCTCCGCTTGCGGGCGGCCTGGAAGGCCACGTGCGCGATGCGCTCGATCTCAGGCCGGGAGTAGCGCATGGTGTCAAAGGCTTCTTCGGCCCCGGGGAAGTGCCCGTCGGTGGCGACGCGCCGGCCGCGCGGTTGGCCGAAGTAGATGTCGCCAGTCAGCTCGCGGATGATGAGGATGTCCAGGCCCGCGATCAGCTCGGGCTTGAGGCTCGAGGCCCCCACCAGCTGCTCGTAGCAGATGGCCGGCCGGAAGTTGGCAAACAGGCCCAGGTTCTTGCGCAGGCCCAGGATGGCCTGCTCGGGGCGCAAGGGCCGATCGAGCTTGTCGTATTTCCAGTCGCCCACCGCCCCGAAGAGCACGGCATCGGCCTCCTTGGCCAGCTTCAGGGTGCTCTCGGGCAGGGGGTGGCCGTGGGCCTCGTAGGCGGCGCCGCCCACCAGGGCCTGCTCCATCTCGAACTTCAGGCCCAGAACGTTCAGGACCTTGACGGCCTCGGCGACGATTTCGGTGCCGATGCCGTCACCGGGGAGAACTGCGATTTTCATGCGGGGTTTCCTAAAGAGCTCAGGCGCCGGGCGCGGTGTGCGCCAGCCAGGGCTTGGTGGCTAGGCGCTCGGCCTCGAAGGCGGCGATCTTGTCCTTGTGGCGCAGTGTCAGGCCAATGTCGTCCAGGCCGTTCAAGAGGCAGTACTTGCGGAAAGAGTTCACTTCAAAGGGGATTTCTTCGCCCTGTGGCTGCACGACAACCTGGCGCTCGAGGTCGATGGTCAGCTCAAAGCCGGGGAAGGCCGCCACCGCGTCGAAGAGCTTGGCCACAACGGACTCAGGCAGCACGATGGGCAGCAAGCCGTTCTTGAAGCAGTTGTTGAAGAAGATGTCGGCAAAGCTCGGCGCAATCACGGCGCGAAAGCCATACTGATCGATCGCCCAGGGCGCGTGCTCGCGCGAAGAGCCGCAGCCGAAGTTCTTGCGTGCCAGCAAAATGCTGGCGCCCTGGTAGCGGGCTTGGTTCAGCACGAAGTCTGGGTTGGGTTTGCGGCTGGCCGGGTCCTGGCCGGGGTAGCCTTCGTCCAGGTAGCGCAACTCGTCGAAGAGGTGGGGGCCAAAGCCCGTCTTGCGGATGGACTTGAGGAACTGCTTGGGGATGATGGCGTCGGTGTCCACGTTGGCGCGGTCCATCGGGGCCACCAGGCCTTTGTGAAGGGTGAATTTTTGCATGGTCTGACTCCCGGGCTTTAGGCGAACTTGCGCACGTCGACAAAATGGCCGTGGATGGCGGCTGCGGCCGCCATGGCCGGGCTCACCAGGTGGGTGCGGCCGCCAGCGCCTTGCCGGCCCTCGAAGTTGCGGTTGCTGGTAGAGGCGCAGCGCTCACCAGCCTCGAGCCGATCGGCGTTCATGGCCAGGCACATGGAGCAGCCGGGTTCGCGCCACTCAAAGCCGGCGGCCTTGAAGATCTGGTCCAGACCTTCGCGCTCAGCCTGCTCCTTGACCAGGCCAGAGCCGGGCACCACCAGGGCCTGCTTGACGTTCTTGGCCACCTTCTGGCCCAGTTTTTTCACGATGGCAGCAGCTTCGCGCATGTCCTCGATGCGGCTGTTGGTGCAGGAGCCGATGAACACCCTGTCCACGAAGATGTCGCTCAGGGGTTTGCCCGGCTGCAGGGCCATGTAGGTCAGCGCCCGCTCAATGGCAGCGCGCTTGCCAGCGTCCTTTTCCTTGTCCGGGTCGGGCACGATGCCATCCACGCCCAGCACCATTTCAGGCGAGGTGCCCCAGGTCACCTGCGGGAGGATGCGGGTGGCGTCCACTTCCACCACGGCGTCAAACTTGGCGTCTGCATCCGACTGCAGCGTTTTCCAGTAGGCCACGGCCTGGTCCCATTCCACGCCCGTGGGCGAGAGCAGCCGGCCCTTGACGTACTCGATGGTCTTGTCGTCCACGGCCACCAGCCCCGCGCGCGCACCGGCCTCGATGGCCATGTTGCACAGCGTCATGCGGCCTTCCATCGACAGGCCACGGATGGCCGAGCCTGCGAATTCGATGGTGTAGCCGGTGCCGCCGGCCGTGCCGATCTTGCCGATGATGGCCAGCACGATGTCCTTGGCGGTCACGCCCTTGGTCACCTGGCCCTCAACCTTGATGAGCAGATTCTTGGCCTTCTTGGCCAGCAGGGTCTGCGTGGCCAGCACGTGCTCGACTTCCGAAGTGCCGATGCCATGCGCCAGTGCCCCGAAAGCCCCGTGCGTGGAGGTGTGGGAGTCGCCACAGACCACGGTCATGCCGGGCAGGGTGGCGCCGCTCTCAGGTCCGATCACGTGCACGATGCCCTGGCGCTTGGACAGAAAGGGAAAGAAGGCCGCGGAGCCGAAGGCCTTGATGTTGGCGTCCAGGGTGACGACCTGCTCTTTGCTCACCGGGTCGGTGATGCCGTCGTAGCCCAGCTCCCAACCGGTGGTCGGCGTGTTGTGGTCGGCCGTGGCCACCACGGAGCTCACGCGCCAGACTTTGCGCTTGGCCTGGCGCAGGCCTTCATAAGCCTGGGGGCTGGTCACTTCGTGCACCAGATGGCGGTCGATGTAGAGGACGGCGGTGCCGTCTTCCTCGGTGTGAACAACGTGTTCGTCCCAGATCTTGTCGTAGAGCGTGCGTCCCATGGTGGTCCTTGTGCGTGGCTCGCGGTTGGTGAAAAAAGCGGTGAATTCTAGGCTGCCGCCTGCAGGGCGGCCTCGGGGGCGGGATGGGGCTGCAGGTGCTCGACCAGCAGCCGCGCCGTCACGGGCAGGGTGGAAAAATCGCGGGCCACCATGTGCAGCGCCCGCTCGGCCCAGGGGTCTGACAGGGGCACGCAGGCCAGCTGACCGACGCCGTGCATCAGCTCGAAGGCGCGCTGCGGCATCACGCCCACGCCCAGGCCGTTGTCGATCATGCGGCACATGGCGTCCAGGCTGGTCACGTGGATGCGCAGCTTGATGGTGCGGCCGGCCTGCTCGGCCGCCTGTCGCAGGGCCAGGTAAATGGAGCTGGTCGAGTGCAGGCCGACCTGGTCGTGGTCCAGCGTGTCGGCATAGGCCACGCTCGGCCGATGGGCCAGCGCATGGCCGCGCGGCACGATGAGGGCCAGCTGGTCGTGTCGGTAGGGCAGGCTCTGCAGCTCGCCCTGGGGGGTGCTGGCATTGCAGATGCCCAGGTCGGCCGCACCTTCCTGCACGGCGCGCACCACCTCGGAGCTCAGGTGTTCTTCCAGGTCGATCTTCACCTCGTCGTGCTGGCGGATGAAGGCGCCCAGGTCTTCGGGCAAGAACTGCACGATGGCCGAGATGCTGGCGTGCACCCGCACATGGCCACGCACCCCGTCAGCGTACTCGCTGAGCTCACCCTGCATCTTCTCCAGGCTGAACAGCACCGAACGGGCATGGTGCAGCAGGCTCTCACCCGCGGGGGTCAGGTCCACGCCCCGGGTGTGTCGGTAGAGCAGCTGCGTGCCCACCGTGGCTTCGAGCTCCGTCAGCCGCTTGCTGATGGCGGAGGCGGCAATGAACTCCCGCTCGGCCGCCTTCCCGATGCTGCCGAGCTCGCACACCGCCACGAAGAGCTGGAGCGAGGTCAGGTCCATGCGGCGGGCAAAGTTGCGTTCGGAGCTTTTCATGGCTTGGTCATCGCCATTGGCGAAGGCTTGTCATTTTGCCCGTTATACGTCGAGATCCGTGTTCTCCTAAGGAGATGGCTGGCATGCCCGGTCGATGCCGGCTCTGCACTGCGCGGGTGTGCACAGGCGCAAAAAAGCCCGCCGAGGCGGGCTTTCGGGTCGCATGGGCGCCGTTCAGCGCTGGGCGATGGGCTTGACCGTGCGGGCGGTCGCACCAGTGAAGAGCTGGCGGGGGCGGCCGATCTTGTACTCGGGGTCGCCAATCATCTCGTTGAGCTGCGCAATCCAGCCCACGGTGCGGGCCAGGGCGAAGATGCCGGTGAACAGGTTCACCGGGATGCCGATGGCGCGCTGCACGATGCCGGAGTAGAAGTCCACGTTCGGGTAGAGCTTGCGCTGCACGAAGTAGTCGTCTTCCAGGGCGATCTTTTCCAGTTCCTTGGCCAGCTTGAACAGCGGGTCGTTCTCCAGGCCCAGCTCCTGCAGCACTTCGTTGCAGGTTTCCTGCATGAGCTTGGCACGGGGGTCGTAGTTCTTGTAGACGCGGTGGCCAAAACCCATGAGCTTGACGCCCGAGTTCTTGTCCTTGACCTGGTTCATGAACTCACCCACCTTGGCCACGCCGCCCATCTTCTGGATGTCTTCCAGCATGGTCAGGCAGGCTTCGTTGGCGCCGCCGTGGGCAGGACCCCAGAGGCAAGCCACACCGGCCGCGATGGCGGCAAACGGGTTGGTGCCCGAGGAGCCGCACAGGCGCACCGTGGAGGTGGAGGCGTTCTGCTCGTGGTCTGCGTGCAGGGTGAAGATGCGGTCCATCGCACGCTCGAGCACGGGGTTGACCTTGTAATCCTCGCAGGGTGTGCCGAACATCATGCGCAGGAAGTTGCCGGCGTAGGACAGGTCGTTGCGGGGGTACATGTACGGTTGGCCCACGCCGTACTTGTAAGCCATGGCCACCAGGGTGGGCATCTTGGCGATCAGGCGGATGGCCGCAATTTCGCGATGCTGCGGATTGTTGATGTCGGTGCTGTCGTGATAGAAGGCCGACATGGCGCCCACCAGGCCCGTCAGCACGGCCATGGGGTGGGCATCACGGCGAAAGCCCCGCAGGAAGAATTGCAGCTGCTCATTGACCATGGTATGGTAGGTCACGCGGCTGACGAAGTCGGTTTTCTCGGCCGCATTGGGCAGCTCGCCGTAGAGCAGCAGGTGGCAGGTTTCCAGGAAGTCGCAGTTCACGGCCAACTGCTCGATGGGGTAGCCGCGGTACAGCAGCTCGCCCTTGTCGCCATCGATGAAGGTGATGGCCGACTGGCAGGAGGCGGTCGAGAGGAAGCCCGGGTCATAGGTGAACATGCCGGTCTGGGCGTAGAGCTTGCGGATGTCGATCACATCCGGGCCTACGCTGCCCTTGTAGACCGGCATCTCGACGCTGGCGCTGCCGTTGCTGAACGATAGGGTGGCTTTGTTGTCCGCGAGTTTCATTGCAGTTCCTTTTTTCTCGACATCCAGGGCTTCATACGGCGCTTGCGCGGGGCGGGTGGGGCCTGCGCAACTTGATTAAAACGTCCAGTGCCTCAGCCGATGACGCACCGTGGTCTTCCAGCTCTTGCGGCTGTTTGCGCTGGAGCAGCAGGTCCAGCAGATCGTTGTCTGACAAATCCATTAAAGCATCGAGCCCTTGGGCTTCGCTGACAGTGACCTGCTCACCGCGCTCGTTGAAGAAGCGCTCGATGAAGAGGTCGTTCTCCAGCAGGCCGCGGCGGCAGCGCCAGCGCAGCTTGCTGAGGGCGCGCTCGTCGAGGATCGCGCTGCTGTTGGCTTGCACCTGCTGGCTCATGGCTTGTGTCTGGCACTCGGTCCTCAGACCGAGCGCAGCACCATCATTTCCTTGATCTTGCCGATGGCCTTGGTCGGGTTCAGACCCTTGGGGCAGACATCGACGCAATTCATGATGGTGTGGCAGCGGAACAGGCGGTACGGGTCCTCGAGGTTGTCGAGGCGGGCGGCGGTGGCCTGGTCGCGGCTGTCCGCGATGAAGCGGTAGGCCTGCAGCAGACCGGCCGGGCCCACAAACTTGTCGGGGTTCCACCAGAAGCTAGGGCAGCTGATCGAGCAGTTGGCGCAGAGGTTGCACTCGTACAGGCCATTGAG